>NZ_JBEZKG010000031.1:0-101556 GCF_040651535.1 Streptomyces sp. NPDC048420 | reverse complement strand
GCTGCTGCCGGCCGCCGACTTCACCCAGGTACCAGAGGCCGGCCACTTCATCGCCCTGGAACGACCCGACGTCCTGGCCGACCTGCTCAACGCGGCGGCATAGGCATCACACAACCGCAGCGGTCACCCCCGATCGGGGGTGTCGCGTCGGGGGAGCCTCGGTCGACCATGTGCTCGAGAAGGCGTCGTGGCAGGCAAAGGAGCAGCACATGACGGATATCCAGATCGAGTGCGACGTACCCGCGAAGATGCGTGACGGCACGGTCCTGCGCGCGGATGTCTACCGGCCCGGCGGCAGCGGACCGTGGCCGGTCCTGCTGAGCAGGCTGCCGTACGGGAAGCAGACGGCCCTGGCGATAGCGGTGCTCGATCCGCTGGCGGCGGCACGGCGTGGCTTCATGGTGGTCCTCCAGGACACCCGCGGCCGGTTCGCCTCCGAGGGTGAGTGGGAGCCGTGGACGCACGAGGAGAACGACGGGTACGACACCGTACGGTGGGCCGCCGCCCTTCCCGGCTCGAACGGCTCCGTCGGCATGATCGGCGCCAGCTATTTCGGCCACACGCAGTGGATGGCGGCGCTGTCCAAGCCGCCGGAGCTGAAGGCGATCGCGCCGATGGTCGCGTGGTCCGATCCGGACGACGGACTGTGGACGCGTGGCGGCGCGATCGAGCTCGGTATCACCGCGCCCTGGACCCTCATGATGGGCGCCGACGCGCTGATGCGGCGGCACGCCACCGACCCCGCCACGCTGGTCGGCAGCCTCGGCGGGCTCGTACAGGATCTCGACGGCCTGTCCGACGGCGGCTACGGCGAACTGCCCGCCGGGCACTTCCCCACGTTCGCCCGGCACGGCCTTCCCGAACTGGGCTACGAGCGGTCCCGGCGGGAGCCCGAGTGGGCGCGGGTCTGCCGGGTCGCGGGCCGGCACGACGAGGTGGACCTGCCCACCTTCCAGGTCGGCGGCTGGTACGACATCTTCACCCAGGGCACGCTCGACAACTTCACGGCCATGCGCCGGGCCGGCCGGTCCGCCACGCTGGTCATGGGGCCGTGGAGCCACGCCAACCAGCAGCACGTCATCGGCGACGTCAACTTCGGGTTCGCCGCGAACTTCGCCTTCATGGGCATGCGCGGCCCCCTGCACGGCCTTCAGCTCGACTGGTTCCAGCGCACGATCGGCGACGGCGAGCCGCTGGAGCCGGACACCGGCCAGGTGCTGCTGTTCGTCATGGGCGTCAACCAGTGGCGCGAGGAGACGGAATGGCCCCTGTCACGAGCCGTGGACACGGACTTCCACCTGCGACCGGACGGACGTCTGACCCCGGAGCCGCCGTCCGCCGACGAGCAGCCCGAGGAGTTCGCCTACGACCCGATGGACCCGGTGCCCACGACCGGCGGGGCGCTCTTGCTGACGGAGGACTTCCGTCCCGGGCCGCTCGACCAGAGGGACGTGGAGGCGCGCGAGGACGTCCTGGTCTTCACCACCGAACCGCTCGCCGAGGACGTCGAGGTGACCGGCCGGGTCCGGGTGGTGCTGTTCGCCGCCACCGACGGGCCGTCGACCGACTGGGTCGCCCGACTGTGCGACGTCGACGAGCACGGTGTCTCCCGCAACGTGACCGACGGCATCGTGCGAGTTCGTGAAGCGACACCGGGTGAGCCCGCCGAGCACGTCGTGGACCTGTGGTCGACGAGCATCGTCTTCCGGGCAGGCCACCGCATACGGGTCCAGGTCACCTCCAGCAACTTCCCGCGCTGGGACCGCAACCTCAACACGGGCGAACCCGAGCGGAGCGCGACCGCGGCGCGGGTGGCCCGGCAGCGGATCTTCCACGACGCCGGCCGGCCCTCCCGCATCGTCCTGCCGGTGGTCCCGGGCTGACAGGAAGCGGCGGGGCCGGCCGAGCGGTTGGGCCGCGCCGCCGGGGGCAGCGTTCTCCCGGCGGCGCCTGGCCGTCGGCGATCACCGGTTACCAGGAGGCCAGTGAACCGTCGGTGTTGCGCCAGACGGGGTTGCGCCAGCGGTGGCCGCGTTCGGCGGCGGCGCGGACCGCGTCCTCGTCGATGGTGATGCCGAGACCGGGTGCGGTCGGGCGGTCGATGTAGCCGTCGCGGAACGTGAAGGGTGTGGTGTCGGCGAGGTAGTCCAGCAGGCCGCTGCTGTCGCCGTAGCCGATGCCGAGCGCCTGTTCCTGGATGAGGAAGTTGGGGATGGCGAAGTCGAGTTGGAGGCTCGCGGCGAGGGCGATCGGGCCGAGCGGGCAGTGCGGGGCCACGAGGACGTCGTAGGCCTCGGCCATCGCGGCGATGCGACGGGTCTCGGAGATGCCGCCGGCGTGGCTGATGTCGGGCTGGGCCACGGCGATGCCGTCGGAGAGCACCGAGCGGAAGTCCCAGCGGGAGTAGAGCCGTTCGCCGGTGGCGATGGGGATGGAGGTGGAGCGCACCACGGAGCCGAGGTCCTGGGAGAACTCCGGCAGCACTGGCTCTTCGACGAAGAGCGGCAGGAGTGGTTCCAGGAAGGGCAGGACGCGGCGGGACATCGCCCCGCTGAACCGGCCGTGGAAGTCCAGCGCCAGGTCGCGGTCCGGCCCGATGGCCTCGCGGACCGCGCTCACGCCGGCCACGATGGCGTCGATCGCCGCGGGCGTGGCGAGTGGTTCCAGCTGGCCGCAGGGGTTGAGCTTGACCGCGGTCATGCCCTTGGCGACCTGCGCGGCGGCCGACTCGGCCAGTTCCTCGGGGGTTTCGCCGCCGACCCAGCCGTAGACACGCACCCGGTCGCGCACATGGCCGCCGAGCAGCTGGTGGACCGGGACGCCGTGGGTCTTGCCCGCGATGTCCCACAGCGCCTGGTCGATTCCGGCCAGGGCGCTGTTCAGGACGACTCCGCCCCGGTAGAAGCCGCTCTTGGCGAGCACCTGCCAGTGCTCCTCGATGCGGGCCGGGTCCTGGCCGAGGAGGTAGTCGAACATCTCCTCGACACAGCGGGCGACCGTGTGGGCCTTGCCCTCGACTATGGGCTCGCCCCAGCCGGAGATGCCCTCGTCGGTGTCGACGCGCAGGAAGAGCCAGCGCGGTTCGACGAGGAAGATTTCGTATCCAGTGATCTTCATGGGAGGGACCTCCGGGTCCTGTGCTGTGTACGGCCTGGTGCGGGGCCGAGGCTTGGTGAGGGGTGAGGGGTGAGGGGTGAGGGGTGAGGGGTGAGTCGGTCGTGGCCGTGGCGGGCAAGGGCCTCGGCCCGCTCGGTGGGAGAGGTGTGGGAATGAGGGGAGCAGGGCCGGTGCGGGCCTGCGACGCCGGAGTGGCGGCGGTCGGGCCGTTCCCGGAGCGGGCGGGGGTGTTCGCCCGGAGCGGGTGAGCCGGTGACCTACTCCTGGGAGCTGATGCTGCGGCCGCCGTCCACGAGCAGGTTCTGGCCGGTGACGAAAGCGGCGTCCTCGGAGGCGAGGAAGGCGACGGCGGCGGCGATGTCCTCGGGGACTCCGAGCCTGCCGACGGGGGTGCGCGCGGCGGTCCGCGCCTTGTACTCCTCGGGCACCTCGGCCCACAGGGCGGTGACCACGGCTCCTGGAAGGACGGCGTTGAACCTGATCTGGCCTCCGTACTCGACGGCCAGCTGGCGTACGAGAGCGTCGATCCCGCCCTTGGCGGCCGCGTACGCGGGGAAGCCCTTGAAGCCGATGGCCGCGTGCACGGACGAGGTGATCACCACCGCGCCCCTGGCCGTTCTCAGCAGGGGTACGGCGGCCCGGACTCCGTAGAACACGGAGTCGAGGGAGAGCCGCAGCTGGTCGTGCCAGCAGGTGTCGTCCAGTTCGTGGGCTGCTCCGGACACGTTGCGACCGGCGTTGAGATGGAGCACGTCCAGGCGGCCCGTCCAGGACTGTGCCTCGGCGACGGCCGCGGCCCACTCCCCCGGCGAGGTGACATCGAGGCGTCGGTCCCGCGCTTGTCCGCCCCCTGCGCGGATCTCCTCGGCCACGCGCTGGGCGCCTTTGTCGTCCACGTCGGTGACCATGACGGACGCGCCCTCGGCCGCCAGCCGGTGGGCGGTGGCCGCCCCGATGCCGGAGGCGGCCGCGGTGAGCAGGGCCGTACGGCCGGCGAAGCGCGCCGGTGCGGCGACGGTCATGGCGTTCCTCCTGCTTCTGCCGGTCTGGCCGTGGAGCCGCGCAGCATCAGCAGCGGCTCGGTCGGAACGACGACGTCTCCTGTCGGCTTGCCCTCGATGGTGGCCACCAGGGCGTCCACCGCGGCGGTTCCGAGCTCGTGCAGGGGCATCGCGACGGTGGTCAGCGGGGGACTGAGGTGCGCGGCCACCGGCAGGTCGTCGTTGCCGACCACGGAAATGTCCTCCGGGATCCTGAGGCCGAGGTCCCTGATCGCGGCCATGGCGCCTATCGCCTGGGCGAGCGAGCTGGTGTAGAGGGCGGTGACGGGTGGCCGCCCGTCACTGTCGGCGGGGCGCAGCAGTTCCCGTGCGGCGGACCCGCCGCCGTCCTCGGTGAAGTCGCCGGACGCGACGGGCGCCCTGTCCAGCCCGAGGGTGTCGGCGTGCTCGAGAAACGCCTTCTTGCGGACCTCGCTGGGGGTGATTCCGGGGGGACCCGCGATGTGGCCGACCGCGCGGTGACCGAGGCCGTGCAGGTGGTCGAGTGCCGTCACGCTGGAGCGGGCGACGTCCATGGTGACGTTGCGGCCGGATCCCTCCACCGAGCGGTTGAGGAAGACATGGGGGACCGCGCTGCGGCCCAGTGCCTCCAGCAGGGGGTGACCGGGGCGGGCCGAGGCGATGAGCAGTCCGTCGACCCTGCCTTCCTGGACCAGGTCGTGGAAGGACTCGTCGGCCTCCTGCCCGTCGAAGTCCTCGGCCAGCAGGGAGAGATAGCCCAGTTCACGGGCCCGCTGGTAGGCGCCGCGGGCGATGGTGACGTACGTGGGGTTGGCGAGGGCGGGGATCAGCAGGGCCAGTGCGTGGGTGCTGGCCCCGGCCAGTGCCCGGGCCCCGGAGTGGGGCCGGTAGCCGAGCGCCTCGGCGGCCTCGTGGACACGTCGGCGCGTCTCCGGCCGTACGGAAAGGTCCTGGCGGCCGTTGAGCACCTTGGACACGGTGGCCTTGGAGACCCCGGCCGCGTGTGCCACATCCACGAGCTTGGCCCGGACGGGCTGTTCCGGCACGTGCTCCCCCTCTTCCGACTGACGCGTTCTGGCCACTTGACACTTTCTGGAAACGCAACTTAACGTTCGCGAAAGTTTCAGTCAACCGGTTTCCTCGGACGGGAATAAGCGATACGTCCGAGCAGAAGCCACGAAACCGGTCATATCGATATCGCTAGATGTCGGCCACAGTTGACTCCCCGTCAGCAGCGGCCGAGGAGTCACCCCCGGGCTCACCGCGCACGCGACCACCGTCGCACTCGCGGTCCCCTGGCACCTGTGCGCGCACTGTCCACGCAGACAGCCGCACCCGGTTCAGGGCATCTCGCACCACCCCGAGCAAGCCGGTGCACCACCGGCCCCCCATGCTCGCCCGCTCGCTTCTCACGGCAGCCCCTCATGCCGCCATGGACTCCGCCCTACGTTCCGCAGCCGCCGTACGTCCCCGCAGCCGCGCACCTGTCGCGACCGCGCACGTCCCGCCACGAAAGGCAATCACCATGCCCATGTCCACGTCCCTCGACAGACGGCGCTTCCTCGCCCTCTCCGCCGGAACCGCGCTCGCCGCCACCGGTGTGTCCGCCTGCGCCGGCTCCGTCAGCAACGGCACGGGTGGATCCGGGGGCGGCAAGACGACGCTCACCGTGATGACGGTGCAGAACGAGTGGGACAAGAAGACCCTCAAGGCCGCCGAAGAGGCGCTGGGGATGAACCTCAACGTCATCATCTGGGACGCCACCAAGCTCAACGCCATGCTGGCCGCCAAGAACCCGCCGGACGTGGTCCGCGGCTTCGGCGCGACCGAGACCCCGTACTTCGCGACCCGCGGCCTGATGACGGACCTGGACCCGTACTTCGCCAAGAGCTCGGTGCTGAAGGACTCGGACCTCGACCCGGTCAACGACGTCTGGCGCTACGACGGCAAGAAGCAGGGCGCCGGACCGCGCTACGGCATGGCCAAGGACTACTCGCAGGACTCCATGTTCTGGTACCGGACCGACATGTTCGAGGCCGCCAAGCTGGACGCGCCCAGCGCGACCGAGCCGGTCTCCTACGACGAGTGGCTGGACCTGGGCGAGAAGCTGGTCAAGCGCCGCCTGGGCAAGGTGAAGGTGTACGGCCTGAACGCCACCGGCATGGGTGTCTTCCCGCAGCTCATGGGGATGACCGCGTCGGCCGGCGGCAGCCTCTTCGCCGAGGACCTGGCCACGGTGGACTTCTCCTCCCCCGAAGCGCTCAAGGCGCTGCAGTGGTACCTGGACTACGCCAAGGCCGACATAGGCCCGAACGTCGTCAACCCCAACCCGGACGGCTGGGACGGCCCCACCTACCAGGCCAACCGGATGGCGATGAGCTGCAACGGCTACTGGTTCGGCGGACTGATCGGCGCCGACGCCAAGCTCGCCGACGTCTCCCGCTTCGCGCCCGCCCCGCAGTTCGGCGGCACCCGCGTCAGCTCCTGCTTCGGCGCCACCGGCTTCTGGATCCCGAGGGACGCCAAGAACAAGGACGCGTCCTGGAAGTTCTTCGAGTGGTACTTCGGCGGCAAGCCCGCCCAGGAGCGTGCGGCCAGCGGCTGGGGCATCCCCTCGCTGAAGTCGCTGCGCGCGAACATGCCGCAGACCAGTGCCTTCCAGAAGCAGGCCTTCCAGGTGCAGGAGCAGGAGCTGCCGCACTTCTCCGTCCTCAGCTTCACCCCGTACGCCCAGCAGGCCGCCCTGGAGGGCGTGCTCAGCAAGGTCCTGCCGGGTGCCGTGAAGTCCGGGACGTCGGCGGGCAAGGTCGCCGACACGCTCAACTCCCGGATGAACGAGGCGCTCGCCCAGGGCAAGGAGCTCGTGGGGTGAGCACCGATCAGATCACCGCGTCGGGCGCGCCGTCTCCCTCCGGGGAGCCGGCCGCCCGGCCCGGGCCCCGCACCCCCGCGCACGCCGGACGCCGGCGCACCTCGCTGACCACCCGCCGGGCCCTCTCCTTCTATGTGTTCGCCGGACCCTGGGTGCTGGGCTTCCTCACCCTGACGGCCTTCCCGCTCGGTTACGCGCTGTGGCTGAGCCTGACCAACTCCGACGGACTGTCTAACAACTCCCGCTTCGTCGGCCTGGACAACTACCGGGAGGTCCTGACCGATCCGGAGACGATGTCCTCGCTGGCCCGCACCGGCGTCTTCACCGCGATCACCGTGCCGCTGAGCATCGCGGCGGGGCTGCTGCTCGCGGTGCTGGTCAACCAGCCGATCCGGGCCCGCGGCCTGTTCCGCACCCTGCTGTACCTGCCCGCGGTGGTGCCGCCGGTCGGTGCTGCCCTCACCTTCAAGCTGATCTTCGACCGGGACTCGGGCGCCGCCAACGGTGTCCTCGACGCCCTGGACATCAACGGCGTGGCCTGGCTGATGGACCCCTACGCCCGCTGGGTCCTGATCACCCTGATGCTGTGGGGCTGCGGCAACGCCATGATCATCTCGCTGGCGGGGCTCCAGGACATCCCCAAGGAGCTCCACGAGGCCGCCCGCATGGACGGGGCGAACGCCTGGCAGTCCTTCCACAAGATCACCGTCCCGATGCTGTCCCCGGTGCTGTTCTTCCAGGTCATCACCGGCATCATCGCCGCCGTACAGAGCTTCCTGCCGCTGCTGATCTCCCTCGATCCCACCCCCAGGGGCGTCTCGGCCGTCCCCGAGGGCAACTACCTGTTCATGATCCACGTGTTCGCCCAGTACTTCGCCAACGGCCGCTACGGATACGCCTCGGCGATGCTCTGGGTGCTGTTCCTGATCATCGTCGCGATCACCTTCCTCGTCTTCAGGCTCAGCAGGGGCGCGGTCTTCTACTCCGTCGCCCCGGAGCAGGACAGGCCTTCCCGGCCGCGCACGATCGGAGGCAAGTGATGGTGTTCCCCCGCAGAAGTGCCGTCTACGTGTTGCTGGTCGGCGCCGTGGTCCTCTTCCTCGGTCCGTTCGCCTGGCTGCTGGACACCGCTCTGAAGGCTCCCTCCGAGCTGCGCGCGCTGCCCATCCACTGGTGGCCGCACCACCCCGGCCTGGGCAACTTCCGGGACGCCCTGACCGAGATCGACTACCTCGGCTATGCCCGCAACTCCCTGATGATCGCCACCCTTTACGCCGTCCTGGTCACCCTGGCCTCGGCGTGGGCGGGCTACGGCTTCGCCCGTCTCCAGGCGCCCGGCAAGCGGCTGGTCTTCTCCGTTCTGCTGTCGACGATGATGCTGCCGCAGGTCCTCACCCTCATCCCGACCTATCTGCTGTTCGCCAAGATCCACCTCACCAACACCTATGTGCCGTGGGTGCTGTGGGGTCTGTGCGGCGCCCCGTACCTGATCTTCCTGTTCCGGCAGTTCTTCTCGAACATGCCCAAGGAGCTGGAGGAGGCCGCGATCGTGGACGGCTGTGGGCAGATCCGCATCTTCTGGCGGATCTTCCTGCCGCAGTCCTGGCCGGTCATCGCCACCAGCCTGATCCTCTCGTTCAGCTGGACCTGGGGCGACTACATCGCGCCGGCCCTGCTGCTGGACGACGCCCACACCACGCTCGCGGTCAAGCTCGCCTACGGCTACGTCAACGCGCACGGCTCGCCGCTGCCGAACCTGGTCGCCGCGGGCGCCGTGATGTACGTCGTGCCGGTGCTGGCGCTGTTCCTCATCGTGCAGCGGGGCTTCGTCACCAGTGCCGCAACCTCCGGGCTCAAGTGATCCCTCGACACCGGCGTACGCGCTGATCCGCCCCCGCCGACGCACCTCCGATCCGCGTCACCGACGCACCCGCCAGTAAAGGAACCCGCATGACCGACACCCAGGGAATCCTCAACTCCCCCACGGCGGTGGGGTCATGACGGAGCGTCCCGCCCTCACCCCGCAGCTCGGCCGGACACGGGTCATGGCCATCCTCAGGTCGGCCGACGCCTCCGGGCTGCCCGCCGTGGCCCGGGCCCTGGCGGCCGGCGGGGTCAGCTGCCTGGAGATCACCCTCACCACCGCCGGAGCGCTCGACGCGCTGGCCGCCGTCCGGGAGGAACTCGGCCCGGAGGTCGCGGTCGGCGCGGGCACGGTGATCACCGGCGAGCAGGCCAGGGATGCCCTGGCGGCGGGAGCGGAGTTCCTGGTCGCCCCTGTCGTGGACACCGACGTCATCCGGAACGCCGCCGACCGGGGCATCCCGTGCTACCCGGGCGCCTGGACACCGACCGAGGTGTCCCAGGCGTGGGGTGCCGGCGCCGCCGCCGTCAAGCTGTTCCCCGCGGGCACGGGCGGCCCCGCCCATCTGCGCCACCTGCGGGCCCCCCTGCCCGACATCCCCCTCGTCGCCGTCGGCGGTGTCGGCATCGACGAGGCACGGGACTACCTGGACGCGGGCGCCTGCGCGGTCGGTATCGGCTCCCCGCTGCTGCGTGGGGCGGACCGGGACCCGACTCCGCAGGCCCTGGACGCCCTCACCGCGAGGGCGCGCACCCTGCTGGACGCGGTCCGGGCCACCGCGCGGGTCGGGGAGGCGAGCGCGTGAGCGTCTCCTCACCTCCGTCCGGCGAGCCCTACCTCGTCACCCTCGGCGATGTGCTCGCCGTCATGGCCGCCCGGGAACCCGCCCCCTTCGGGCTCGGCACGACACTGCGCCTCGGGATCGCCGGCGCCGAGTCCAACGTCGCCATCGGGGTCTGCCGGCTCGGCGGAACCGCCACCTGGATCGGCCGGGTCGGCGACGACGAACTCGGCGACCTCGTCCTGCGCGAGTTGCGGGCCGAAGGGGTCACCACCGTCGCCGTCCGCGACCCCGCCCCCACCTCCCTGCTGCTGAAGGAACGCCGCACCTCCACCCACAGCCGTACGCGCTACTACCGCACCCACACGGCCGGAGCCCGGCTGACCGCCGACGACATCCCCGAGCACGTCGTCGCGGGGGCCGCGGTCCTGCACATCACCGGTATCACCCCGGCGCTCGGGGAGGGCCCCGCCGCGGCCGTGACCCGGGCCGTGGACATCGCCGCCGACGCCGGCGTGACCATCTCGCTGGACGTCAACTTCCGTTCCCTGCTGTGGAGCGAGGCCGAGGCCCGGGCCACCCTGTTGCCCCTGCTGCGCCGGAGCGACCTGGTCTTCGCCGGACCGCACGAGGCCGCGCTCGTGGTGCCCGACACCGACGGACCGGAGGAACTCGCCAAGGGCATCTGCGACCTGGGACCCGGCGGGGCCGTGATCAAGCTCGGCGCCGACGGGGCGTACGCCCTCCTCGACGGACTGTCCTACCGGCAGCCCGCCGTACCGGTCCGCGTGCACGACACGGTGGGCGCCGGAGACGCGTTCGCCGCCGGCTACCTCGCCGAACTGCTGGCGGGCGAGCCCCCGGAACAGCGGCTGCGGACAGCGGCCCTGCTCGGCGCCTTCGCGGTGAGCACCGCAGGCGACTGGGAGGGCCTGCCCCGGCGCTCCGAACTGGGACTGCTCGACCACCACGACGACATCGTCCGCTGAGACCTTCTCCACCCGCTCCGCCCCATGAACCTCCCAGGACCACCCATGCGCACCCACTCCCTCACCGTCCTCACCGGGTCCTACACCCAGGACTCCGGTGGCAACGGCCCTGGCATCGCCGCCCTGCGGCTCGATCCCACGACCGGACACCTCTCGTACGACGAGGTGGAGCCGCTGCCCGTGAGCGGGGCCTCGTTCCTGGCGGCGCACCCGTCGCTGGGGGTCGTCTACAGCACCAACGAGGCCGAGACCGGAACCGTCAGCGCCGTCATCCGCGACGGCGGGCTGTCCCCGCTGGGCGACCCGATGAGCAGCGGCGGAGCCAACCCGTGCCACCTCACCGTCCACCCGGACGGGGAATGGCTGCTCACCGCGAACTACGGCAGCGACACCGCGCCCGGCACGGTCGCGGTGCACCGGCTCGGCGCGGACGGACGCGTGCTGGAGCCGACCGATCTCGTCGTCCACCAGGGGTCGGGGCCGGTCGCCGGACGGCAGGAGGGCAGCCACGCCCATCAGGTACTCGTCGACCCGGCGGGCCGGTTCGTGCTGGCCACCGACCTGGGGGCGGACGCGGTCCTCACCTACCGGCTCGACACCCGCACCGGAACCCTGGAGCGGGTCGCGGTGAACCCGATGGCCGCGGGATCAGGCCCCCGCCACCTCGCCTTCTCCTCCGACAGCGACCTGGTGTTCAGCGCCGACGAGCTGTCCTCGACCGTCACCTGCCACCGCTACGACGCCGGTACGGGCACCCTGACCGCTCTCTCCTCCGTACCCGCCACGACAGCCGAGGGCGTCGACAACCAGCCCGCGGGAATCGTCGCCTCGCCCTGCGGACGCTTCGTATGGGTGACCAACCGGGGCGCGGACACGGTCGCCGCGTTCCGACGCGCGGGCAACACCCTGGAACCGCTCGGCGAGGTCCCGGCCGGCGGCACCTGGCCCCGCGGCCTCGCTCTGGTGGACGGTCATCTGCTCGTCGCCAACCAGCACAGCGGCTCACTCGCCGTCCTGCGTGTCCTGGACGACGGAACCCCGACCCAGTCCCACCCGCCCGTCTCCGCCCCCTCGGTCGTCTGCGCCCTGGCGCTCTGACCTCTCCCCGTACTTGCTCGAAAGGCAGTCATGTCCCACCCCGGCACCACCCCCGCGACGTTCACCCTCGACCCGGCCTTCGCGGTCGGCAGCGTCAACCCCCGGCTGTACGGGTCGTTCGTCGAGCACATGGGCCGCTGCGTCTACACCGGCATCTACGAGCCCGGCCACCCCACCACCGACGCGGACGGCCTGCGCCAGGACGTCCTGGAACTGGTCCGGGAGCTGGGCGTCACCACGGTCCGCTACCCCGGCGGCAACTTCGTCTCGGGCTACCGCTGGGAGGACAGCGTGGGCCCGCGCGAGGAGCGGCCCACTCGGCTGGACCTGGCCTGGAAGTCCACCGAGACCAACGAGTTCGGCCTCGGCGAGTTCATGGAGTTCTGCGGCAAGACCGGCATGGAGCCGATGATGGCCGTCAACCTCGGCACGCGGGGCGTGGAGGACGCGGTACGGCTGCTCGAGTACGCGAACCACCCCGGCGGCACGGAACTCTCCGACCAGCGCATCGCCCACGGCGGCAAGGAGCCGTACGGCATCCGGATGTGGTGCCTGGGCAACGAGATGGACGGCCCCTGGCAAACCGGGCACAAGACCCCCGAGGAGTACGGCCGCCTCGCCGCCGAGACCGCCCGCGCGATGCGGCAGGTCGACCCCGGTCTGGAACTGGTCGCGTGCGGCAGCTCCAGCTCCTCCATGCCGACCTTCGCCTCCTGGGAGTCGACGGTCCTGCAGGAGACGTACGACCTGGTGGACTACGTCTCCCTGCACGCCTACTACGAGGAGATCGACGGCGACCGCGACTCCTTCCTGGCGTCCGCCGTGGACATGGAGCACTTCATCGAGTCGGTCGTCGCCACCTGCGACCACGTCCGCGCCCGTCTGAAGGCGAAGAAGCACATCAACCTCTCCTTCGACGAGTGGAACGTCTGGTACCAGAAGCGGCCCAACCCGCACGCCGTGGAGGAGTGGCAGCAGGCTCCGCGCATTCTGGAGGACGTCTACACCGTCACCGACGCCGTGGTCTTCGGCTCGCTGCTCATCGCGCTGCTGCGGCACGCCGACCGCGTCACCTCCGCCTCCTTGGCGCAGCTCGTCAACGTCATCGCGCCGATCATGACCGAGCCCGGCGGCGCGGCCTGGCGGCAGACCACGTTCCACCCCTTCGCCCAGGCGTCGGCGTACGGGCGCGGCCGGGTCCTGCGCGTCGAGGTCGACAGCCCGACGTACCCCACCGCGCGCTTCGGTGAGGTACCGCTGCTGCACGCCACGGCGGTCATCGACGACGAGACCGGCGACCTCACCGTCTTCACGGTCAACCGCAGCCAGACGGACGCCCTTCCCCTGCAGGTCGACCTGCGCGGCGTCGACGCCCACACCGTGGTGGAGCACCTCGTCCTGACCGACGAAGACCCGGAGGCGGCCAACACCGCGGACCGGCCCGACCGTGTCACCCCGCAGCCCGCCACGGGCACGGCGGTCACCGACGGCGTCCTGCACGCCGAACTCGCCCCGCTCTCCTGGAACATGATCCGCCTTACGCGCCGGCCCGCCTGACGGCCTCGACGAACCGACCTCGTACTCACTCCTGGGAAGAACCGATGACAGCCGTTGCCCGACCCCTGTTCCGAGACCCCGTGCACGACGGCGCGACCGACCCCACCGTCATCTGGAACCGGCACGCCCGCGAGTGGTGGATGTTCTACACGAGCCGTCGCGCCGACGCGCCGCCCATGGACGACGTGAGCTGGGTGCACGGGAGCGACATCGGGATCGCTTCCTCCTCGGACGGCGGGGCCTCCTGGCTGTACCGCGGAGTCGCCGAAGGGCTGGACACCGAGCCGGGGCGGCACACCTACTGGGCCCCCGAGATCGTCGACGACGGAACCGACTACCACATGTTCGTCACTGTGATCCGCGGGGTTCCGACCCAGTGGGCGGGCCACGCACGCGTGATCCGCCACTACACGAGCCACGACCTCTTCTCCTGGACCTACCGCTCCACCCTGTCGCTGTCGTCGGACAGAGTGATCGACGCCTGCGTCCTGCGGCTCCCCACGGGCGGTTACCGCATGTGGTACAAGGACGAGGCCGACGACGCGCACACCTACGCGGCGGACAGTGACGACCTGACGCGGTGGACCGTCCGGGGACCCGCGGTCGAGTGCTCGAAGCACGAAGGCCCCAACGTCTTCGAGCTCGACGGCAGTTACTGGATGTTGGTCGACGAGTGGCACGGCCTGCGCGTGCTTCACTCGCGGGACCTGGAGACATGGGAGCCGCGAGGACTCGTCCTCGACCGCCCCGGCCATGGCCCCGACGACGGCTCGTACGGCTTCCACGCCGATGTCGTCACCAGCGAACTCGGCGCGTTCGTCTTCTACTTCACCCATCCCGGACGATCCGACGCCGGCCCTGGACGACGACACAGCGACCACGACGACCGCCGAAGCTCGATCCAGGTCGCCCGCCTGCGGGTGAGCGGGGACACCCTCGTGTGCGACCGCGACGAGACGCTGGAAGCACCCATCCTGCCGCTCGAAGGGCCGGGCCGGTGACCGCGATCCGGGAGGTGTCCGTGAGGGCCCGTCGCGCAGGGATGATCCCGTTCGTCGCCGCGCTCCTGCTCGCCACCGCGTGCCGGGCCGAAGCGCCGGCGGACTCCGGTGTGACCCTGCTCGACGGGCACCGGATCTCCCTCTCCGGCCCGACCGTCGTCTCGGCCCTTCCCATCGGCGACCAGGGCGACGTCCACGCGGCGGCGGCGCGCAGTCAGATCCCCTCGCTCAAGAGCGTGGCCCTTCAGTACCCCGAGGTCCGGGTCCTCGTCACCGACTCGGACGGGCACACGACCGACTCCGCTCTCCAGAACTTCGCGGCGAACTGGGCCCTCCCGACCGCGCTCGTCGTCGCCGCGGACTCCGCCTCCGTGGGCGCTCAACTGCCCACGGACGGACAGCTCCACACCCTGCTGATCGGAGCCGACGGCCACGTCGTCGCCGCATGGTCGAACCAGACCGTTCCGACGCAGGCCATCGTCGCCGCGCTCCGCAAGGTCACGGCGAGCCCCTCCACCCCTTCCGACAACGTCGTACGGAAAGAAGCATCATGAGACAAGTCGCAGAGATAAGACGGCTGTTCGCAGGCGCGGTCGTCACCATGCTGCTCGCCTGCGCCGCAGTGGCCCTGACCCCGGCCACGCCGGCCCACGCGGCAGGCACGGCCTACTACGTGGACTGCTCGGCGGCGTCCAACGGGACCGGCACCTCCTCCTCGCCGTGGAACTCCCTGGCGGGCCCGAACGCGACGACGTTCGCCCCCGGCGACCAGTTGCTGTTCAAGCGGGGCACGACCTGCACCGGTCTGCTGCACCCCCTGGGTTCGGGCAGCGCGGCCGGCGGATCGATCACCATGAGCGCCTACGGCACCGGCGCCCTGCCGGTCATCGCCGGGGGCGGTGGCACGGACGCCATCTACCTGTACAACCAGGAGTACTGGGAGATCTCCGACCTGGAGGTGACCAACACCGGGGCCGTGAAGGGCGCGAACGCGCGGCGCGGTGTGTACGTGGTGCTCGAGAACTACGGCACCGGCGACCACTACAAGGTCAGCAACCTCAACATCCATGACGTGAACGGCAACAACTCGAAGGAAGTCGACGGCAGCGCCGGCATACTCTTCGCCGTTCTCGGGACCACGACGCCCAGCGCCTTCAACGACGTCGACATCGACGGCAACACCGTGGCCAACATCGCCCGCAGCGGTATCAACATGTCCAGCACCTGGCTCTGCCGGCCGTCCATCGGCTGCAACAACCCGGCCTGGACGCCCTGGACCGGCGTCGTCGTCCACAACAACACCGTCCACGACACGGACGGTGACGGCATCGTCGTCCAGATGTCGAAGGACGCCCTCATCGAGCACAACGTCGTCTACAACGCGGCCAAGGCCCCCAACGCGGCGAACGCGGGCATCTGGGCCTGGGACTCCGACGGCACCGTGATCCAGTACAACGAGGCCTACGGGACCAAGAAGCTCACCGGGAACCCCGACGGCCAGGGCTTCGACGTCGACTACGGGCAGGACGGCACGATCGTCCAGTACAACTACAGCCACGACAACGAGGGCGGGTTCATCCTCTTCTGCGGCTGCGGCGGAGGGTCACGCCTCAGCAGCAACGCCGTGGTCCGCTACAACGTCAGCGAGGACGACCGTCTCCGGGTCGTCAACATGCTCGGCTCGCAGGACTCCAAGTTCTACAACAACACCATCTACATCCCCTCGGGGTCGACCGCGAACGTCTTCGAGGTCTCCGGCGCCTGGAACGACCTCACGCTCGCCAACAACCTCATCTACAACCTGGGCAGCGGCGGCTACGTCTACACGACCGCCCAGCCGGCCTCGAACTTCGCCTGGCGCAACAACCTCTTCTACGGCAACCACCCGGCCAGTGAGCCGACCGGCAACGGGAACATCACCGGCGATCCCCTGCTGGCCTCGCCCGGCAGCGGCGGCACCGGCATCGGCAGCGTCGCGGGCTACCAGATCAGCTCGTCGTCCTCTCCGGCCATCGGCGCGGGGGTCGTCATCCCCGACAACGGCGGCAAGGACTACTGGGGATCGGCTGTCCCCTCGACCTGCGCACCCGACATCGGCGCCGACCAGTTCAGCACGCCCTCCGACGCGACCTGCCTCGCGAACGAGAACCTCGGCTTCGAGAAGGGATCGCTCACGGCGTGGAGCGCGTGGAACTCCGCCTCGGTGGTGAACTCGGGCGCCCACAGCGGAACCTACGCGGCCCGGGTCGGTCCCTCGCCGGCCTCCGTCGAGCAGTACGTCCCCGTCGCGCCCCGCACGACGTACCGGGTCTCGGGCTGGGTGAAGTCCGCTGTCGCCGGTGAGGTCATGAACGTCGGTGTCAAGAACACCGGTGGTCTGGAAACGGTGGCGAGCGCCAGCGGCACCTCGTGGACGTTCGTCTCCGCCGACTTCACCACCGGGGCGACGAACAGCACGGTACGGCTGTACTGCTACAAGAGTTCGGGCACGGGCAACGGCTACTGCGACGACCTGGCCGTCACCCCCGTCAGGAACTACGCGATCAACGGCAACTTCGAGTCCGGCCACACCGTGCCCTGGCGCAACGGTGACTACTCGCTCACGGGCACGGCGGCCAATGGCAACGCGGCCGGGCTGACGAACGTGTCCCTGAGTTCAGGCTCCCTGTTCCAGATCGTCACCGGCCTCACGCCGAACACCACCTACCGGCTGACCGGCTCCCTCGCGAGCCAGACCGCCGGCACCACGACCGCACTGGAGGCCAAGCTCTACAACGGCACCGCTGTCACGAGTGCCTCGACCACGTCGAGCACCTACTCGAAGCAGTCGACGACCTTCACCACGGGCGCGGGCGTGACCTCCGCCCGCATCTACTGCCACCTCGTCTCCGGAAGCGGCGACGGCTACTGCGACGAGGTGACCTTGACCCAGCAGTGACGGGCAGCGTGGGCGTCCCGCATGGTCTTGGATCGTGCGGGACGCCCACGCGCTTTCCAACGTCTGGATCGCACGTCGGTCGAGTCGGTCGCGGCCAGATCGCCGGGCTTGCCCACGGTCACGACGTTCTTCTCGAAGTTGTCGTGCTGCCAGCAAGGGTCGACGTTGCGCACGTCGGTGACGGGACAGCCCAATCGGCCTTCTCATCTGCGTGGTGCCGGACATCCTCCGACGAACGTTCTCACGGGAATTGCTGTTTGTCGTCGGGCCGTAGCGTCTTCAGCCCTCGCCCGGATCCGGCTCCCGGCCGTCGTGGCCGGCTGCCGGCTTGCCCCGGTGTGCTAGACAGGGAGTAACCAAAGGGGCATTTTGCAGCAGCTCACGCTCGGAATCATGTCGCAGACCCGCAAGGAGAACGAGCACCGTCTGCCCGTTCACCCCGCTCATTT
The DNA here is from genome assembly GCF_040651535.1 of Streptomyces sp. NPDC048420. NCBI lineage: Bacteria > Bacillati > Actinomycetota > Actinomycetes > Kitasatosporales > Streptomycetaceae > Streptomyces > Streptomyces sp. NPDC048420. The sequence goes on along the minus strand of NZ_JBEZKG010000031.1, from coordinate 83,868 downwards.
CGACCGCATCGACGCCGGTCTCCGCAAGCGCATCTACCTCCAGGAAAACTACGGAGAGCATTTCGGCGTCCCGGACAGCCGGCTCGCCCCGCTCGTCGCGGGCTTCCGCTCACGCGAGGAACTCATCGCCGACTGCGATGTCATCCTGCTGGCCAAACCGCTCCACGAGGACCTGGCGGAACTGCGCGAGGGCCAGGTCCTGTGGGGCTGGCCGCACTGTGTCCAGGACGAGAGGCTCACCCAGATCGCCATCGACCGGCGGCTGACTTTGATCGCTTTCGAAGCGATGAACCACTGGACCCGAAGCGGCGCCTTCAACCTGCACGTCTTCCACAAGAACAACGAGCTGGCCGGGTACTCCTCGGTCCTGCACGCCATGCAACTGACCGGCGTGACAGGCGACTACGGGCGGCGGCAGCGTGCGGTCGTCATCGGCTTCGGCGCGACCGCCCGCGGCGCGGTGACCGCGCTCAGCGCCCTGGGCGTGCACGACGTCGACGTGCTCACCGCGCGTGGCGTCACCGCCGTCAGCTCCCCCATCCACTCCGCGCGGATCGTCCACTTCGACCACGACAAGGCCGACGACACCCTCGACCCGCGACGCAGTGTCGCCCTCACCGAGGACGGCCCGCTGCCACTGGCCGAGTTCCTCGCCGAGCACGACATCATCGTCAACTGCGTACTGCAGGACACCGACGCGCCGCTGATGTTCCTGATAGGCGAGGACCTGCCCAAGCTGGCCCCCGGCACCCTGGTCATCGACGTCTCCTGTGACGAGGGCATGGGCTTCGACTGGGCCCGGCCCACCACCTTCACCGACCCGATGTTCACCGTCGGCGACCACGTCGGGTACTACGCGGTGGACCACAGCCCGTCCTACCTGTGGAACTCCTCGACCTGGGAGAACAGCGAGGCCCTCCTGCCCTATCTGGACGTCGTGCTCCAGGGCCCCGACGGCTGGGACGCCGACGACACGATCCGGCACGCCATCGAGATCCGCCGTGGCGTCGTCCAGAACCCCAAGGTGCTCGCCTTCCAGCACCGCACCGCGAAGTACCCGCACGCCCACGAAAATGCAGGTGCCGGTTCGCGGAACCCGGACTGTGGGTAACACTCGGTCCCACGAGCACGTCACGGACGCGAATCCCGCGGGGCCAGTCGGGGAGTAGATCTTCATTGTCAGCGCAGACCCGGTCCGGATCCGGACCGCCCGGGGCGCCGGGGACTGCCTTGGCCCACCTGCGCCCGTCCGAGCTCGCGACCGGCGTCAAGTCTTCGGCGTTGCCCGGTCGGTACCGGTGTTGATGAGGATCTGTTCGGCTTGCGTGATGTTGTCGGCGCGGACGGCTTCAGCCATCGCGGTGCGTGCCGCCTCGGGCGTCGCGTGCGGCGGGATGACGAGGAGGGAGAAGTAGTCCTGATCGCCCCTGGTGACAAGGACGGTGTCGTCGCCGACCGGGAAGGAGTCGATGCGGACGACGCGGTCGTCGACGAGCAGTCGCGTCGGCAGCGCGTCCCAGGCTGCGGCGTCCAGGCCGACGCGCGTGAGCGGCCCTAGGAACTCGGTCAGCGCGGAGATCAGGGCGGGAAGTTCGGCTGCGATATCACGGGAGCACGGCCACCACGCCCCGTCGAGAACGCCCTGCCGGTCATGCGTGGTCTGTAGCCGTACGACAGCCGTCCCCGGCTTCACCGCCTGGTGGACGGCGTCGGGCAGGAGCCTGGTCACACGCGGGGTACCGGAGTCGGACATGACACCCGCCTGTCTGCGAGAGATGGAGTCACTTCCTCGTTTCACGGTACTCCGCAGCCCGCAGCAGTCGGAAAGCTCGCTGGTCACACGGGCCGGAGCAGGGTGAAAGATCCAGTCCACGGATCCATGTCCAAGAGGGAACCGTCGTCATGCAGCCCCAGGAAACTCCCCCCGACGGACACGCCGACGTACGTATCGTCTCCGCCTCCCCCGAGGTCGCCCGTCGGGTCGCGGAGGTTCTCCGTCACTGCTTCGCCACCACAGAACAGCGCAGCCATCCCGCGGACACCGAGAGAGGGACCCGCCTCGAGCTCACCGTGGACACCACCAGCGCGGCAGAACCGGCGCGGTCCTGGCTGGAGACCAGCCGCTCCTCGGGCCAGGACGGCCGCCGGAAGTGAGGGGATCTCCGGGAGCGGTCCGTTCGGCCTCTTCGGGGAGTAGCGTGAACCCATCGGGAGCACTTCGCGCACCGGCCCCGATACCGGTGTCGTTCCTGGTGAGCAACGGCACCGGACAACTGCGCACGCGCAGGGGTTCGGAGACGGGTTCGCGCGATGTCCGCGATCACCGACCATCCTTCGGCGCGTACCGTGCCCTTCAGGGCCCCGTCCGCACGCCTCGCCCTCAAATCCGTGAGCCCCTCGCCGGGGCAGGTCGAGCTGGACGGCGCCTGGTGGCCCCGCTCCCGTGACCTGAGCGACGAACTGTCCGCGCTGGCCGACGTACTGGACCCGCTGTGGGGGCGGATCACCCGTATCGCCGTCAACCCCCGCTACTGGCCCGTCATCCCGCACCGGATTTTCGCCAACGGCCATGTGGTCAAGGTCGGTTGGTTCACCACGGAGCTGGACCCGCACAAGATCCTGCTGCTGTCCGGAACGTCGGGCCCCTGGGACCTCCTGGTGATACCTCCGGAGGTCAGCGCCCCATCGGCCGCCCGGCTGATGGCCGCCGCGAGCGCGGGCACCACCCCGCAATCGACCGCGACCGCTCTCCTGACGGCCGAACTGGTCGACGCCCCCTCCACATCGGCCGCCGCCGACACCGGAGGGCCCGACCGGCCGGGGGCGGAGATGCGGCCATATGCGCCGCCGCCCCGGCCGTAACGAGGCGGCCCGGATCGCGTGGCCACCGCGTTGACACGGACCGTCGCCGGAGGCGGAGAGGCCCAGGGTGTCGGGCCATGCACCTGCGGAACACGCGGCGGAACATTCCGCCGCTCCGCCTCGCCCGGCCCCCGCGAGAACCCACAGCAAGAGCTCGGCCGGGTCACCCGCAACAGGCGACTGCAGCGCCGAGGCATGAACGACCGCGTCTCCGGAAGCCTGAAACAGGCCGCGGAGAAGACCAAGGACGCCTTCAGGCGGAACGGAAGTGGCCCCCGATGATGTACGACCAGACACGCGCCCGGCAGCCGGCCGGTCAGACTCCTGGCCCGGCCGGACGCCGTAGCCCGAGCCCGGAGCCGCTGCTCCCGTCGGACGAACAGGACAAGATCGTCCAGCGCCTCCGGCACGCCCTCAACACCTTCGCCGACACCCCGCTCGAGGCGCTGGAAGAGGCCGAGAGCGCCTATGACGCAGCCATCGCCCAGCTCGTGAACGCCCTCGCGGAGCGACGGCGGCTCCTGCGCGCCGGCTGGCAGGACCGGGATCCCGGGACGCAGTCCGAGGAACTCCGGCTCGCGCTGAGGCAGTACCGGGAGATCACCCAGAGACTGCTCCACCTCTAGGCGGCCACTCCTCCGCGTCGCGGCCGAGCGCGGAGTAGTGTCGACAGTACCGAGGGCATTTCGCACACCGGCTTCCACGCCGGGTCGTTCTCGGCGAGAGATGAAACCCGGGCCGCCGCAGAGGCGGCCCGGAGACGGGTCCGCATCATGTCGGCGACCTTGCACCCAACCCTGCCGCACCCCGAGCCCGTCGCACCCCCGACCGCGCGTCTCGCCCTGAAGAGGGACGGCGCCTCCCGTGGCCTCCTGGATGGTGCCTGGTGGCCCCGCTCCCGGGATCTGCTGAGTGAACTGCCCGCGCTGACCGACGTGTTGGACCCCTTGTGGGGCCGCATCACGCGCATCGCCGTCAACCCCGAGCACTGGCCGGTCATCCCGCGCCAGGTTCCCGTGGACGGTCACATCGTCAAGGTCGGCTGGTTCACCCCGGAAATCGACCCGCACAAGCTGCTGCTGCTCTCGTACGGCACCGGCCGCTGGGACCTGCTGATCATCCCGCCCGAAACCGGCGCGGAATCGGCGGCCCGGCTGATGGCTGCCGCGTCCGACTACGACGGACCGCCACTGACCGCGAGCGCGCTCATCGCCGCGGACGAGGCCCGGCACGGCGTCTTGGCGACCGACGAGCCACTGGGCCCGGACGAGGCATGGGAGTACGAGGGCGGCGCCTCGGTGTCCGCAACCGTCCCACACCAGCCCAGTCGGACCAGTCGGACCAGTCGGACCAGTCGCCTGATCGTCGGTATGTGAGGCGGCCGCCACGAACGCCTCCCTGACGGCTGCCGCGGTCATCGTCCTCATCGCAGCGGCGGCCTACGTGATCCACCGGCTCAACATCGAGCACGCCAACGGAATCGCCGTGCACCGCTACAGCGCCCCCTGCCCAGTCGTCGACCTCCGGCGAGCGACGGGACCCCCGCGACGGGGGCGCGCCGGACAAGGTGAAGTACTCCACCGCCCGAAGGCCGCCGCGGTGGCCACGTACAGGAGCGATGTGCTCGACGAGGTCACCGGTCGCACGCTGCTGACCAGGAACCTGCGGACGTCAACGCCCTGACGGACCCGACGGTTTCGAGCCGGTGATCGCCGGTGTGACCGCGGGCTCAGCGGGGCGGGCACGGTGTCGCCGGTCGGGCGCCTGTCCGACTTGAGGGCGCCGGCGCCGAGGCCGTTCACGTTGTGCGCGAGCAGGTAGAACACGATCACAGGCACCACCGAGTCGGAGTCGCCATCCAGGACCCCGCAGGTGATCAGGATCAGGTGGTGATCACGACCGCGAGGATCGCGAGGGTGAAGAACCCCTTGCCCCAGAACCCGAGCCGGGCGAGGCGAACAGCGGGTGGCCACCCTCGCGCGGTAATTGACAGGGTACGAACGTACCTCTTAACGTACCCACCTCCAGGCAACGCCGCCGAGGCTCGACGAGGAGCACCGATGCAGCACCTATACGAGATAGACGTCCGGGTTCCGATGCGTGACGGCGTGGCCCTCGCCGCCAACGTGTGGCATCCAGTCGAGGGGCAGGCCCCGGCGCTCCTCGTACGCCTGCCGTACGGCAAGGACGTCATGATGGGCGTCGGCCATGCGCTCATGCCCGACATTCAGGCCCTGCTGGAGGCCGGGTACGCGCTGATCATGCAGGACTGCCGCGGCACCCACCGCTCCGAAGGCGAGTTCGTGCCCCACATGGCCGACCGCCACGACGGCGAGGACACCGTCGCCTGGATCACCGAACAGCCTTGGTCCGACGGCACGGTGGGCATGTACGGAGGCTCCTACCTCGGGATGGTCCAGTGGGAGACCGCCGTGACCGGCGTCCCCGGCCTCAAGGCGATCGCACCGGCCATCACCTCGATCGACAACTACGAGGCGCCCTGGTACGGCCCGGGCGGCGCCCTCTCACTGAGCCTGGTCACGATGTGGAACGCCATGATGTACGCGGCTGACGCGCAGCGGTCCCTGGCCCTCGGCGAGGACACTCTGCCCCAGCTGCAGCAGCTCGGTCAGGCGGCCCTGGCCCACGAGTCACTCAATGACGTGCTGCCGACGGCCGAGGTCCCGGTCCTGAGGGAGTACGGGAAGTGGTGGGACGACTGGATGGCCCACCCCTCCCACGACGCGTACTGGGATGCCATGGAGCTCACGCCCGAGCTCAAGAACGTCACCGTCCCGGCGCTGAACATCGGCGGCTGGTACGACCTCTACATCGGGCAGACCCTGCGCACCTACACCACCGCCCGCCAGAAGGCAGGCAGCGCGGAGGCGCGCGACGGGCAGCGGCTGATCATCGGCCCGTGGGACCACGGCCCCGCCGGGGACGGCGTCTATCGCGACCGCTCCTTCGGCCCGCCGGCCGGTGCCCGGTTGATGGGCCTGACCGACCTTCATGTGAAGTTCTTCGACCGCTGGCTGCGCGGTGACACCACCGCCCTGGACGGCGTGGCCCCGGTGAAGATCTTCGTGATGGGCATCGACCAGTGGCGCGACGAGCAGGACTGGCCGCTGCCCGACACGCGGTGGACCGCCTTCCACCTCACGAGCACCGGTCGCGCCAACACCGCGGACGGCGACGGGATGTTGACCACCGAGGCGCCGACCGACGCCGGGCACGAGACCTACCTCTACGACCCGCGCCGCCCGGTCCCCTCGGCCGGCGGGGCGTCCATGCCGACGACCCCGGGGTTCTGCGGCCCGGTCGACCAGCGCACGGTCGCCGCCCGCGAGGACGTCCTGTGCTTCGCAACTCCCGTGCTCGACGAGGCCGTTGAGGTCACCGGCCCGGTCAGCCTGACCTTGCACGTCTCCTCGTCGGCGGTGGACACCGACTTCACCGCCAAGCTCGTCGACGTCTTCCCCGACGGCAAGGCGATCAACCTGTGCGACGGGATCCTGCGCACCCGCTACCGGGGCGGCCTCGCCACGGAAGAGCTGATGGAGCCCGGCACGGTCTACGAGATCACCGTGGACATGACGGGCACCTCCAACGTGTTCCTTCCCGGTCACCGCATCCGCGTGGACGTCTCCAGCAGCAACTTCCCGCGCTACGACCGCAACACCAACACCGGCGGCGTCATCGCCCGAGAGGGCGAGGAGCAGATGATCCCCGCCATCAACCACATCCACCACGGCCCGAAACACCCCAGCCGCCTGGTGCTGCCCGTCATCGACCGCAAGGACCAGGCGTGAGCGCCGCCGACCGCGTCACCGAGCTGACCGCGACCTACGCGGCCCCCTCCCTGAACGTGGCCCATCTGCTGTGCGACCGGCACCCCGCCGACCAGACAGCGTTCACAGTCGTCGACAGCGACGGCAAGGCGTCCACGCTGTCGTACGGCGAGCTCACCGCGGACTCGCACCGGTACGCCCGGGCGCTGCAGGGGCTTGGCGTCGGTCCGGGTGACCGGGTGGCGACCCTGATGGGCAAGGGCACCGACCTGGTCACCGTCATCCTGGCGATCTGGCGGCTCGGCGCGGTCTATGTCCCGCTGTTCACGGCGTTCGCGCCCCAGGCCATCGCCCTGCGTCTGGAGGGCGCGGGTGCGCACGTGGTGGTCGTGGACCCCGATCAGCGTCACAAACTCGACCCCGGCCCCGACATGCCGGACGACCCCCGGCGCCGCGTCATCGTCACCGGAACGGCCGCGCCCAGCGGTGACCTGATGCTGGCCGACCTCGTCGCCGCCGCCTCACCGGAGCCGGTGCCGCCGGTCACCACCAGCGGGGGCGGCCCGCTGGTGCACATGTTCACCTCGGGCACGACCGGCAAGCCCAAGGGCGTCATCCACCCCGTCTCCTACATCGCGGGATGGCAGGTCTACCTGGAGTACGCCCTGGGCGTCACCCGGGACAGCAGGTACTGGTGCGCCGCCGACCCGGGCTGGGCTTACGGGCTGTACTCCGCCATCGTCGCTCCCCTGACGGCCGGCGTCCCCAGCCTCCTGCTGACCGGCGGGTTCTCCGCCGAGACGACCTGGCGCACCCTCCTCGACCACCGGGTCACCGACTTCACCGCCGCCCCCACCGTGTACCGCGGACTGCGCTCCTCGTCGGTGCCGGTACCGCAGGGGCTGCGGCTGGAACGGGCATCCAGTGCGGGTGAGCCCCTGACCCCCGAGGTCAACGAGTGGGCCGCCACCGCGCTCGGCCTGGCCGTGCACGACCACTTCGGCCAGACCGAGATCGGCATGCCCCTGGCCAACCACCACCACCGCGAACTCGCCCGCCCGCTCAAGACCGGATCGATGGGCCGCCCGGTGCCCGGCTGGAGTCTGACCGTCCTGGCCGACGAGAAGGACGAGGTCGCCGGACCTGGCGTGCTGGGCCGGGTCGCGATCGACGTCGGGGCGAGCCCACTGATGACGTTCCGCGACTACCAGGTCCCCGGGCAGAGCGGCTCCAAGTTCACCCCCGACGGCCGCTATTACCTCACCGGCGACGCCGGACGCGTCGACTCCGACGGTGACTTCTTCTTCTCCTCCCGAGACGACGACGTCATCATCATGGCCGGTTACCGGATCGGGCCGTTCGAGATCGAGAGCGTCCTCGCCCAGCATCCGGCGGTCGCCGAGTGCAGCGTGATCGGCGCACCAGACGACGTCCGCGGCGAGGTCATCGAGGCGTACGTCGTCCTCCGCGACGGCGCCGAGGGTTCACCGGAACTGGCCGCCGAACTCCAGCAGTTGGTCAAGACCCGCTACGCCGCCCACGCCTACCCGCGCTCGATCCACTTCATCGACGCCCTGCCCAAGACGCCCAGCGGCAAGACCCAGCGCTATCTGCTGCGCAAACGCCGACGCACCGAACTCGCCGGACGAGAGGCACCGTGACCGACTCCGACCCCCTCATCGTCGAGCAACGCGGCCCCGTCCGTCGGCTGTTGCTCAACCGCCCCGAGCGCCGCAACGCCCTCGACATCGCCCTCGTCGAGGCCCTGGACAAGGAGATCACCAGCGCCGAGGCCGACCCCGGCACCGCGGTCGTTGCGGTGTCGGGCAAGGGTCCGAGCTTCTGTGCCGGCGGCGACTTCCATCAGTTCCTCCAGCTGCACGACGAGGGCCACAACCCTGTCGGCTTCCTGACCGACGTATCCGCCTGCTTCACCCGTATCGCGGCCAGCCCGAAACCCTGGGTCGCCGTGCTGCACGGTCACGCCGTCGCCGGCGGCCTCGAACTCGCCCTGGCCTGCGATGTCGTGGTCGCCGCCGACACCACCCTCATCGGCGACGGCCACCTCAACCGGCGCCTGGTACCGGCCGGCGGGTCGAGCGTACGGCTGCCCGGCGCGGTCGGGCGGGGTCTGTCCCGCTGGCTCCTGCTCACCGGCGAGCTGCTGCCCGCGACCGCCTTCGCCCACACCGGCTGGATCCGCGCGATCGTGCCCGAGGCCGACCTCGACGCCACCGCCACCCGCATCTGCCACCAGCTGGCCGACCGCCACAGCCCCGCCCAGCAACGCCTCAAGACACTCCTGTACCGGATCGACGGCTTGGCCCCCGAACACGCCCTGCGCGAGGAACTGGCCACCTTCGCCGACAACTGGCCGGCGAGTTCGGTGGCCGACGCCCTGCGGGCCTTCCTCACTCCCCCCACCACGAAAGCCGACAGCAAGTGAATCGCTACCAGGGACGCGTCGTCGCCATCACCGGGGCCGCACAAGGTCTCGGCCTCGCCATGGCAACCCGGTTCGCCGCCGAGGGCGCCACCCTCGCGATGGCCGACGTCAACGAACAGGCCCTCACCGACGCCGCCGAAACCATCACCAGCGTCCGCACCGACAAGGTGGACGTGACCGACTCGGCCCAGGTCAACGCCTGGATCGACGGTGTCACCACCGACCTCGGCCGCCTCGACGTGCTGGTCAACAACGCCGGCATCATCCGCGACAACCGCGTCGAGGACATCACCGACGACGACTGGCACGCCGTCATCGACGTCAGCCTCACCGGCGGCTTCCACTGCGCCCGCGCCGCCTTCGCGCCCATGAAACGCCAGGGATACGGCCGTATCGTCAGCTTCTCCTCCATGTCCTGGCGCGGGAACTTCGGCCAGACCAACTACGTGGCCGCCAAGGCGGGCATCGTCGGCATGACCCGCACCCTCGCCCTCGAAGGCGCCCGCCACGGCATCACCGCCAACGCCATCGCACCCGGCCTCATCGAAACGCCCATGCTCGCCTCCATGAACGGCCCCGCACGCGACAAACTCACCCACAAGATCCCCATGCGCCACACCGGGCGACCTGAGGACATCGCCGAAGCCGCGGCCTTCCTCGCGAGCGAGGCCGCCGGCTACATCACCGGAGTCGTCCTCGACGTCGATGGCGGCATCTCCATCGGATCCTCGATCCGGTAAGCCAGGGCAGGGACGCAGGTCCGTCACAACAGGCCCGGTCGGTCACACACCCTTCTGTACGGCGCGTCAGGTACGTGAGTGCTCCATTCCGCTCTCGTCAGGTCGATGTCGCCCGCGCGGGCGCAGATCTGAGCCATGGCACGGCTCGGGTCGACCGTGTAGCGGCGGAGGGGCACGTGACCGCCGGCGACGAGGAGGGTGGTGTTGTCCGGGCTGAAGGCGAGGGAGGCTATGGGCTCTCCGGGGGTGGGGAGGGGGCCGCCGAGGGGCTGTTGGGTGGTGGTGTCCCAGAGCTGGATGGTGCCGACGTCGCCGCCGACGGCGAGGGTACGGCCGTCGGGGCTGAGGGCGAGGGCGCTCACCGCTTCGGGGGCGCCGCCGAGCGGGGCCGGGAAGACGTTGCGCAGGACGCCCGCGCGGCGGCGCAGGTCCCCGTCCCACAGGGCGACGCGGCCGGTCCGATCGCCCGCCGCCATGCGGCTGCCGTCGGGGCTGAACGCCAGCGCGCTGATGCGGTCGCCCTGAACCAGGTCCAGGGCGACGATGCTGTCGGTGGTCCCGCGGGCCACCCGGTTGTCGCCGACGACCAGTTCGCTGCGAGGGCTGAGCGCGAGGCGCGCGCTGACCAGGCCGGAGCCAGTGAGCAACTCCGTCCGCCGGCGGGTGGTGGTGTCCCACATCTCGTTCGCGGGTTCGCCTCCGGGCGGGGTGCGGGTGGTGAAGAGAACGCGGCCGTCGGAGGTCAGAGCGAGCGCGGTCACCGCCGTGCCGGACTGGGTCGACCCCAGGTCCAGCGTGCTCTGTTCACGGTCGCGGGTCAGGTCCCAGACGGTGAACCGCTGGGGGGCGGCCCGTCCGCCGGGCACGGTGACGCCGTAGACGAACCGGCTGCTGTCGGGGCTGAAGGCCATCTGGGGGGCGGTGGCCGCGGGTGCGAGCGGTGTCCCGGCCCGTGCGCCCTCGGCGATCGGCGGGGGTGAGGGCGGGAGCGCGCGGACGAGCCGGCCGTTCGCGGTGGCCCGTAGTTCGAAGACGTAGCCGTCGGTCGTGGGTCGGGCCGTGGCCAAGTGGCGGCCGTCGGGGCTGAGCAGTACGCCGTCCATGGGGCGTTCTCGCCAGGCGGCGGTGACGGTCGTCGTCAGGTCAAGGGTGTGGACGGTGCCGCCCTCCAGGTAGCGCAGCACCGGCAGGCCGGGGTCCCAGGCGAGGCCGCCGTGCGGGTGCTGGTTGTTGAGAGGGTGCCGCCGGACGGGGGCGGCCGGGGCGGACAGCCGCCACACCCTGATCTCGTCGGCGGTGCCCGCCGTCGCCAGGAACGCGCCGTCCCTGCTGAACGACGCGTGCCGCACACCCGGGTCACGGACCTCTCCGACCCGGAGACCGGTACGGACGTCCCACACCCGCACCCGGCCCCCGGCAACGACTGCGAACCGTCCGTCGGCCCCGAAGACCACCGCCGAGTCGGCACCGCAGAGCCCCTGGGCCCGCTCCCACTCCCCGCGCGGTGCCCGCCCTCCGCCGACCTGCCGGACCTGCGGCGCCTTCCCCGTCGGGCAGACGACCACCAACCGGTCGTCACCGCTCGGCGCCACGTTCGCCGGGGTCGCCCCCCGCGTCTCGAACAGCACGGCACCATCGGCCGTGGCCCGCACTCGTACGACGTCTGCGCGGGAGCCGGAGCCGCCATCCGAGTCTCCGCCGCCCGCACCGGGTTCGCCCACCACAAAGCTGCGCCCACTCGACCCGAAAGCGATCCCCTCCCGCCCCGGTGCCAGCGGCGTACCGGCCATCCATCGGCCGGCCCTCATGTCCCACAGCCGTACCCGCCCGTCCCCTCCCGAGATCGCCAGGACGCGGCCGTCGGGGCCGGCGGCCAGGACCTCGCCTTCGGGGAGGTGGCCGGAGCCGGTGCTGCGGCGGGTACCGAGGTTCCAGGTCTGCCAGGCGCGGTCGTCGACGCTGAGCAGGGTGCGGCCGGAGTCGGCCAGGAAGCGCTGGGAGCGGAATCCCGAGGCCGGATCGCTGAAGGAGTCGGACTCGGGCTGGACCAGGGAGCCGAGGAGGGCGCGACGGGTCTCGGGGAGGGGGGCCATGCGCCAGGCGGCGACACCGAGGAGGAGGGCGGCGCGGGGGTCGGTCGTGCGCAGGCCGTCCGCGACGGCGGCGATCCGGCGAGCGGTGTACTGCGTGCTCTGCCGCTGGTTGTGGTCATGCTGCCGCCAGGCGGTCAGGCCGGTGACCAGCGCCACCACGAGGACCGCCGAGAGGGCGCCGACCAGGAAGCGAGAGTGTCGGGTGGAGCGGGCGGCGGCCCGGTTCTCCTCCTCGCGGGCTTCGAACGCGGCCGTGAGGAAGGACCGTTCCACCACTCCCAGAGCGGGGTCGTCCTGGTGATCGGGAAACATCTCCTCGGCACGGGCCAGTCGGGTGCCCCGGAAAAGGGTGCCGGTGTCGCGGTCGTGCTCCAGCCAGGCGCGGGTGGCCTCGGTGAGCCGCCGGTGGTGGCGCAGGCGTTCGCGGTCCTGCTCGACCCAGCCGTGCAGCCGGGGCCAGCAGGTGATCAGCGCCTCGTGGGCGAACCGGACGCTCTCCTCGTCGACGGTCAGCAGCCGGGCGCGGGCCAGCTTCTCCACCACCGACGGTGTCTCGGCCTGCGTGCACTCCTGAAGCTCGGCCCGGGTGCACGGGCGGCCGGTGTCGACGGTGCCCCTCCCCGGCTCGACCAGCCGCAACAGCAGCAGACGGGCGACGGCGGCCTCAGGTGCGGACATCTGCCCGTACACCTCCTCGGCGGTCGTCGCGATCGCGCCGTTCAGTCCCCCGGCCGCCTCGTACGCGGCCGTCGTCAGCATGCGGCCCTTGCGTCGCCGCCAGGTCTCCAGAAGGGCGTGCGAGAGCATCGGCAGCGCGCCGGGACGGCTCTGCACCTCTTCGACGATCGTCGTGGTGAGCGACCGCTCCACGAGGACACCGGCCGCCAGCGCGGGTTTCACCACCGCGTCCCGCAGCTCGTCCGCGGTCATCGGGCCGACCGGCAGACTGGCGTGGCGCAGCGCGTCCGCCAGTTCCGGGTACTCGGCGCAGCGCGGGTAGAAGTCGGTGCGTACGGCGATGACCACCCGTAACCGGGATGCCGGGTCGTGGGCGGTCAGCAGCAGGTCGATGAAGCGGACCCGCTCCCGCTCGTCCTGGCACAGGGTGAAGACCTCCTCGAACTGGTCCATCACCACCCAGCTCTCCGGCTCGCCCTTCGCCGGTGTGAGCAGATGCCGGTACGTCTCGGCCGGCCGGGCTCCGGGTGTGAAGATCCGCACCACTCCCCCGCTCTCGGCCACCTCCTGTTCGGCGTGTGGGAGGAACCCCGCCCGCAACAGCGAGGACTTGCCGCTGCCGGAGGCACCCAGGACGGCCGCGAACCTGTGGGTGGACACCATCCGACAGAGTTCTGCCAGGGCCCGGTCACGGCCGAAGAACAGCTCGTGGTCGTCCGATTCGAACCGGGCAAGGCCCCGGTAGGGTGCCGGCCCGTCCCCTTCGTCCTGGACCGGAGCCGCCGCGACCGCCGCCTCGGCCTCTGTCCAGCGCCTCTCCCAGTCGCAGGTGTCGCCGCCGCAGGCACGCACATAGGCCTGGACGACGGCCCGCGACGGCAGCCGCTCCCCGGCCGCCGCCTGCGACAGCGTCGTCGCGGCGAACCCCGCCTCCTCAGCCATGGACCGGTACGACGGACTACCGGCCGCCCTGCGCAACTCCCTCAACTCATGGGCAAGTTGCTGCACAGGACCGGCAGCCGGGTCAACGGGCCTCTCGGGACGTCCCACAGGTCCACCCATTCACACTGAGATCAGGCGAAAACGATCTTCACGGTGCACGCCATCAAAATAGCTTGTACTTTCAAGCACCAACACCCTGGCCGCACGGAGTGTGGCGTTGATGACAGCCGAGGGACACGCCGCCGAACAACCGGCCACCGCTCGCCCGGATTGATTGCCCTGGTGAAAGCAGGTGTGCATCAACTCCCTACTCGTCAGCGTTTGTTGGGCCAAGCCGGATCACCGGCACCCCCCACGCAGACCAAGTGGAGAAACCGCTGATGCCCCACGCAGTCATGAGCCGCACCAAGAGGCACGGCACGTCCCTTCTCAGACGCCTCGGCCGTGCCGCGCTCGTCGCGGTCAGCGCCGCCGCGTTGACCGTCGGACTGACCGGCAGCGCACACGCCGGCGTACTGACCCCGCTGCCCGAGAGCACCACCACGTTCCAGAGGACGTTCCAGCCGGTCTTCGACTACGACACGGACGGCTGCCTCCCGGTCGCCGCCATCGACATCAACGGCAACCTCAACGGCGGCCTCGACGACAGCGGGTCCATCACCGGCCAGTGCCGCACCGGCCACCTCGGCAACGCCAACACCTACTCGCGGGCCAAGTGCAACAACGGCTGGTGCGGGATCATCTACACCCTGTACTTCGAGAAGGACATGAGCTGCGCCGACTGCACCGCCACATCACACCGCCACGACTGGGAGGCCGCGGTGATCTGGGTGCGGCAGGGCTCGGGCACACCCGACTACGCGTCCGTCTCCCACCACGGCGACTACACGACCTCGCAGTTCAGCGCCGTCCCCAGGGACGGGGTCCGCCTCAAGGTCGTCTACCACAAGGACGGCGTCTCCACCCATGTGTTCCGATTCGCCGGGGCGGGCGAGGTCGCGGAGGCCTGGGGCGACGGCGGCTGGGACTTCCCGCGCCTGGTCACCTGGACCAGGTTCCCGGCCGGCAACAACGGTGTGGACCTCCAGGCCCGGATGCAGAACGCCACCTGGGGCGACGCCAACTTCCCACTGAAGGACGGCCGCTTCGAACTGGAGCTCAGCAGGGCCAAGAAGCAGGCCGCCGCCAACATCCCCTTCGACCCGTACGGCGCCGGCTGACGGCCCGCGAACGGCCCGCCGGGCGCCTCACACCCTGCGGGCCGTTCGCTCATGTCAGCCACCAGCGCGGGTACGTTATGCGGTACCCTAGTACCCTTTCGCCAGGATCAACCTTCCGGCTCGGACGACCACCCGCCGCTTCCGGCGAAGACGCCCATGGGAGACTGCTGCGGTGACGGCCCCAACTGACTCGCGTGACCGCCGCCCGCGCCGAACGACGCGCAGGCGGGTCGTCGACACCCGTCGGCGTGACGAACTGCTGCGCCAGTCCGAGGCGATCATCCTGGCCGAAGGCTTCACCGCGGTGACCATGGACGAGCTCGCCCAACGGCTGGAGTGCTCCAAGGCGACGCTGTACAGCCTGGCCTCCACGAAGGAACAGCTCGTACTGGCGGTCACCCGCGCCTTCTTCCGGGACGCGACCGCCGAGATCGAGAAGGCAGTCCAGTCCGAGCCCGACCCCAGGCAGCGCATCCGGGTCTACCTCAACGGCGTCGGCACCGCCATGCGCCGCCACTCCAACGCCTTCTACGACGACATGGTCGGTTACGAACCGACCGCGCAGATCTACCGCAAGAACTCCGCCGCCGCCGCGCAACGGGTCCATGAACTGATCGAGGAGGGCGTGCGGACCGGCGTCTTCCGCGCGCTCAACGGGCAGTTCGCCGCCCAGGTCGTGGCGGTGACCATCGACGCCGTCCAGTCGGGGGCCCTTCTGGAGAGCACCGGCCTGACCGCCGGCGACGCCTTCTCCGAGCTCGGTGACCTCCTGCTGGACGGGCTCAGTTCGGGGCAGGCCGCGTCCGAGTCCTCCTCCGCAGCGGCCCTCCCTCCCGCGCATCAGGTCCCGGCTTCCAGGTAAGGCCCTCCGACTCGGTCGCCCGCCCGTTTTGTCGGCGCGTGGCCGACCGGCAGCTTGCCCCGAACAGGATGCATGATCTCGGAGGCCGGCAATCTGCCTGTGGCCTTCACCAGCTTCGTGGGCCGACGGCACCTCATCGCCGAGATCCGACGTGTCCTCGGTCCGGCGCGGTTGCTGACCCTCACCGGAATGGGTGGCGTGGGCAAGACCCGGTTGGCGCTCGAGGCGGCCCGTGGCGGACGCCGCCGCGGCGGCGCTCGGTGTGCCGGAACTGGGCGCGAGGCCCGCCCTGGACCAGCTCACGGGGTATCCGGCCGGGCGCCGGGCGCTGATCGTGCTGGACAACTGCGAGCATCTGGTCGACGCCTGCGCCGAGCTGGCCCAGGCGCTGCTGTCGGCCGCTCCTGAGGTACGCGTTATGCGAGCATGTCCTCGTCGTACCGCCGCTGTCGGTGCCGGAGGAGGCGGTCGAGCTCCTGCGGGACCGGGCCACCGCCTGCTCCACGGTGAGCGTCCGCAGCCGGGACGCGGCCAGCTCGATCGCCGGCGGCAGCCGTCCAGGTCGGCACAGAGCCGGGAGGCGCCGGAGCCGTGCGGTCAGGCGATGTCCTGGGGTATCGGGGCGAGGCGTCCGCTCGTCACCACGTCGCGCCAGGCGATGAGGAGAAAAATGTGGCCGCAGGTCAGAAGTGGCCCGCGCGGGACCGGCTCAAAGTTGTTCCGCCCAGATGGTCTTGCCCCGGGCGCTCTGGCGGGTGCCCCAGCGCTGGGTCAGCTGGGCGACGAGGAGCAGACCGCGGCCGCCCTCGTCGTAGGTCCGGGCGCGGCGGAGGTGGGGAGCCGTGTTACTGCCGTCGGAGACCTCGCAGATGAGGGTTTTGTCATGGATCAGGCGGAGTTGGATCGGCGGTTCCCCGTGCCGGATCGCGTTGGTGACGAGTTCGCTGACGACCAGCTCGGTGACGAACGCGGCGTCGTCCAGCCCCCAGGCCTCGACCTGTGCCACCGCGTCCTTGCGAGCCTGGGCGACGGCGGAGGGATCGGCCGAGACCTCCCACGTGGCGACCTGGGAGGTGTCGAGTGCGTGGGGGCGGGCGAGGAGGAGCGCGACGTCGTCGGCCGGGCGCTGGGGCAGGAGATCGGCGAGCACCATGTCGCACAGGGCGTCGAGGGAGGGCGTAGGCCGGGTGAGCAGGTGGCAGAGCCGGTTGAGGCCGTCGTCGATGTCGCGGTCCCGGGATTCGATCAGGCCGTCGGTGTAGAGGGCGAGCAGGCTGCCCTCTGGCAGGTCGATCTCGGCCGCCTCGAAGGGCAGGCCGCCCAGCCCCAGCGGAGGGCAGGCCGGGAGGTCGACGAGTTCAGCGGTGCCGTCGGGGCTCACCACGGCCGGCAGCGGATGTCCGGCCCTGGCGAGTGAGCAGCGCCGGGAGATCGGGTCGTACACGGCATACAGACAGGTCGCACCGACCTCGCCGCCGATCTCCGGGGACCGGCCGGCCGACTGGGCGCTCTCCTGCTCGGTGGACAGACGGGCCACCAGGTCGTCGAGGTGGGTGAGCAGCTCGTCGGGAGGCAGGTCGATGTCGGCGAGGGTGCGTACGGCCGTACGCAGACGGCCCATGGTCGCGGAGGCGTGGAGGCCGTGGCCGACGACGTCGCCGACGACCAGGGCCACCCGCGCCCCGGACAGGGGGATCACGTCGAACCAGTCCCCGCCCACGCCGGCGTGCCCGCCGGCCGGGCGGTAACGGGAGGCGACCTCCACCGCCGCCTGTTCGGGCAGCCCCTGCGGCAGCAGGCTGCGCTGCAGCGTCACCGCCGTACCGCGTTCACGGGTGTAACGCAGGGCGTTGTCGATGCAGACGGCCGCCCGGGCCACCAGTTCCTCGGCCAGCACCAGATCGTCCTGCTGGAAGGTCTCGGGGTGGTGGTAGCGGTAGAAGACGGCGACACCCAGAGTGGTACCGCGTGCCGACAAGGGCACCGTCATCACCGAGTGGACGCCGAGTTCACGGGCCCGGGAGGCCCGGGCCGGGTCGTCGGCGACCCAGTCGGCGATCGCGGCGTCGGTCATCTCGTGCCGCGAGGCCCGTCCGGACCGGAGACTCTCGACCGGAGCGGAGTGCTCCGGATACCCGTCCACATCGCCCAGGCCGACGACCGCCTCCGGGATGCCCGGGGTCACGGACTGGTGGGCGACGCGCCGCAGGAGGAGAGGACCGGCCGCCGTCCCGCCTTCCGGGGCCCGCTCCCCGTGCAGGTCGTCGAGGGAGGTCAGCAGTTCGACGCTGACGAAGTCGGCGAGTTGCGGGATCGTCACGTCCGCCAGCTCCTGCGCCGTCCGCATCACGTCGAGCGTGGTGCCGATGCGCCCGCCGGCCTCGGCGATCAGCTGGAGCCGCTTGCGGGCCCAGTACTGCTCCGTGATGTCGTGCGCGGTGAGGCAGACACCCTGCACCTGGCCCATCTGGTCCCGCAGTGGCGACAGGACGACCGACCAGGCGTGCTCGCGCGTTTCACCGCCGGCGCGCATGAAGTTCTCCTGATACTCGGGCTCCCCGGTCTCCAGCACCCGCAGCATGCCCTGCTCAGCCCGCTCACCGACCGGCCCGTCCACGCCCTCGGCGGTGCGCAGGCCGAGTAGGTCGTCCTTGGTGAGGCCCAAGGCCCGTTCCATGGCTTCGTTCACCCACCGCGCCCGGAGCCCGGTGTCGTAGAGCGCCTGCGCGCAGGAAGGGGACTGCGCGAAGCTCCGGCTCACTAGGGTTTCGTCGGCCGGCTGAGGCTGTTTACTGGTCAGGGCGGAGACCAGGAACCACTCGCGGGTACCGGTCTCCGGTGTCCGGTGGTGCGCGAGGACCCTGATCTCCAGCCGATGGCCGTCACGGTGCCGGACGGAGACCTTCCCATGCCATCTCGGCAGCTCCTCGATGGTGCGCAGGTCCTCCACCGGGATCGGCTCAGCCAGCAGACCGGCCGCCGTTCGCCCCACGATCTGCGCGGCCGAGTACCCCAGCAGGCGCTCAGCGCCTGCGTTCCACCCGGTCACTGTGGCGTGCTCATCGAGGGTGACGCGCGCCGTGAGCGCCTCGTCGACCGGCTCTGCGAGCGGCCGCGCCACCCGGTCAGCGGCGATGCGCTGGTCCATGATCGCTCATCTCGCTCTCGCGGAGACTGCACCGGCCTGTGATCCGTGGTCCGCGTACCTCGGGCGGCGAATCGCAGGACCTAAGCCATTATCGCCCTATCCTGCGGCTCTGCCCGAGGAGCGGTCGGGTGGCTGATCATGTGCGAAGTGCGACGGTCGTGACCCGCCCTGCGGCCCTGGCGACGGCGCTGGGCTGCGCAGAGCCAGGACTTCGAGAAGGTCCGGGCGCCCGGGCAAGGCGCCCGGTTCTCACTCGAAGGGCGTCGGCAGGACCACGCGGGAGACCGCGCCGGTGCCGTGGTGGACGGTGTGTGTGCACGGCCGCAGCCCGGTTCCGGTGCCGGGCGTCGCACCGGTGCCCTCGTTGCGTGCGTACCGGGGGTGGGAGCCGCCGGCGATGACCAGACGTATCCGGTGTCCGGCCTTGACCTCGTGTGCGCAGGCGTCCAGCCGCACACGCACGGTCTGCACCTGGTCGAGGGGCGAAGTGGGATCCAGGCGGAGGAGCCCTTCTGCGAAGTTGCGGGACACGCCCTTGGGGTCGACGTCGCAGAGCCGCACGAAGACGTCGGCGTGCGGGTTGCTCCTGGTGTGCGCCAGTTCGACGACCGGTGTTCCCATGATCTCCACCGGCGCGGTCAGCGTGTCGGTGGTGAAGGTGAGCACGTCGGGGCGGCTTTCCAGTTTGGCGTTGTCCTTGCTTCCGCCGTCGAGGGTGAGCAGCGGGCCGCCGAGGGTCGGCGTCGGGTTCGACGGGTCGTAGACGTACGTGGACGGCGCGCCACCGGTCGGTTCGTCGGCCAGAAGCTTTCCGCCCGGCTGCAGGTAGCGCACGGTCTCGCCCGCCGCCGGTGGCCATTCGGCCAGGTGTCGCCAGGCGCCCTGACCGGTGACGTACACCTCGACGGGGGATACGGACCGCGGGCGAGTCGGCGCTTCGTCGGCGAGGTGGGTCTCCAGCCATTCGAGATTGCCGCGGAGCAGACCTCCCATGCCCTTCTGGCCCAGTTCCTGATGGGTCCCCGGGCCGACGGTGAGCGAGACCTCGACCCCACGGGCACGCAGCGACTCGTACTGGTGCAGGGTCTGGTCGAGGAAGAGGTCCTGCCAGCAGGCGGTGAGCCGCACCGGCACGTTCACCCGCTCAAGGGCGTCGCCGAGTTTGAGCCGGTCCCACACCGCGTCGTCGCGCTCCGGGGTGGTCAGCCATTCCTGGAACCACGGCGCATGGTGCCCTGTCGCCTCGTCGGCCGCATCGGCCAGCGGGAGGGCACCGAAGACCGGGGCCAGCCGCCGGTTCAGGGTGAGCATCCGCGGCACACCCCGCAGCCCGGGGAACCTTTCCTGGTTGACCACCATCTCCGCGAAGGACAGGAAGTCACCCAGACGGAACGCTCCGCTTCCGTGGGCCGCGTCGTGCATGTCGTGCGGGGCCACGGCGATCAGGGAGGTGCGCAGTTCGGCGGGCGGGTCCATGAGCAGGGCCCACTGGGTCCAGCCCACATAGGATCCTCCGGCGGTCGCGAGCCGTCCGTCGAACCACGGCTGGGTCCGCAGCCAGGCCACCGCGTCCTGGGCGTCGTCCGCCTCGTTCGCCATCGGATAGAAGTCTCCGGTGGAACCGAACGTGCCGCGGCAGCTCTGCAGCACGACGTGATAGCCACGGTCCGCGTAGACCCTCGCCTCCAGGTCATGCGGGAAGCCGCGTCCGTACGGTGTACGCACGAGGACCGTGCCCTGCGGCCGGTCGGTGACGGGAGCGTAGTGGTCCGTCACCAGGACGGCGCCGTCGCGGGCGGGGGTCGGAATGTTCCGCTCGACCCGGTAACCGTATCGGGCGCCCGGCAACCGCATCAGGCGCGTCAATAGCCGGTTCGCCGCGCGGGTGGTCAGGCTCGGGGGTGTCAGTGCGGTGGGACGTGGAAGTGTCGTCGTCATGGCCTGATCTCTGGTTCTTCGGTGGAGTGGTTCGGCGGAGCCCGGGCGTCACAGGCAGTCGCGCAGGGCGCGGCTGAGCGCGTTGGCGCGGTCGTCGGGGAGGGCACCGGGCTGTGCGGTCTGATAGGCGAAGGCGACCTCGGACTCCAGGTGGGCGAAGCCGAGGCAGCCGCCCAGGCCGTCGTGGCCGAAGCTGCCGGGGCCGATCATCGGCCGGTGGGCGGAGCTGGTCATGAAGCCGGTCCCCCAGCCGCTGTTCGCGTCCGGGCCCACGAACGGGCGGCCCTCGGAGCGCACCACGAGGGCATCGCGGACGATGTCCGGGCCCAGCAGCCTGACCCCGTCGACCTCGCCGACCGTGGCCGCGTACAGCCGTGCCAGGCTGCGGGCGTCGGTCACGAGATTGCCTGCCGGTATCTCGACCGACAGCCACGCTTGCGTGTCGGCGATCTGGGTGAGCCGGGCGGCATCGTAGAGACCGCCCAGGCTGATGGAGCGTTCGACCAGGGGTGCGGCAAGGGCTTCGGCCATCATGGCGATGGCCTCGGGGTCGGTGCTGGGCAGCGGGTCCGCCAGGGGATGGAAGTCGGCGGAGGTGGGGTCGGTGCCGTACGTCATCGACAGGTTCAGGGGATCGGCGATGTGCTCGCGCAGCCACTGGCCGGGGCGCAGTCCGGTGGCGCGGCGCAGCACCTCGCCGGCCAGCCAGCCGAACGTGAGCGCGTGGTAGGCGTACGACGTCCCGGGGGCCCAGGCCGGTGTCTGACGGGCCAGTGCGTCCGCCACCGGTTCCCAGGCACGCAGATCCTCCAGCGTCAGGTCCGCCTCGGGCGCCACCAGGCCGGCCCGGTGTGCGAGAAGGTGCCGTACCGTCGTCGCCTCCTTGCCGTTCTCGGCGAACTCCGGCCAGTACTTCGTGACCGGGGCGTCGAGGTCGATCAGGCCGCGCTCGGCGGCCATCAGCAGACAGACGGTGGTGACACCCTTGCTGACCGAGAACACGACCGTGCGGGCGTCGGGTGTCCAGCCGCCCCGGGCGGTCTGGCCGGCCCAGATGTCCACCACCGGTGCACCCTGGGCGTACACCACGCAGGAGGCCGCCGTGTCGCCGCGGAGTTGGAAGTTGTCGGCGAAGGCGTCCGCGACGGCCTCGAAGCCGCGGGAGACGTGGCCATTCACCAGTACTGCTGTCATCTCACGCACTCCCTCGTGCCGCGTTGTCCCGGATCTGGGTGATGATCTGTGGCCAAAGCGGCTGGGGAAGCTCATGGCCCATGCCGGGGTGGATGGTGAGCTTCGAGTCCGCGATCAGTTCGTGCATGACCTTGGATCCGTCGGGGCCGATCAAGCGGTCGCCGTCGCCGTGGAGGATGGTGGTGGGCACGGTGATGCGGTGCAGGTGCGGCGTTCGGTCGGGGGAGTTGTCGAGCGATTCCAGCTGCCGCTCGATGCCGTCGGGGTCGTAGTTGCGGTCGTACATCTGGCCGCCGAGTTCGCGCAGCCAGGCGATGTCCTGGGGGTATCCGGGTGAGGCGCACACCGCTTCGTTCTCCACGTACAGCGCGATCGCCTCGTCGCGGTCGCGGGCCCGGGGGCGCTGCGTCCGCTCGTCGACCAGGTCGCGTCCGGCGAGGAAGTCCGTGCTGGGCGCCGTGTAGACCAGGGCCAGGGTCAACACACGGGTGGGATGGTCGAGGGCGAGCTGCTGGGCGACCATGCCGCCCATCGACTGCCCCACCACGTGCGCTGCGGGGATCTCGAGCGCGGTGAGGAGGCCCGCGGTGTCGTCCGCCATGTCGGCCAGCGTGTAGCCGCCCTGCGGGAACTTCTGCGACAGGCCGACGTCCCGGTTGTCGAAGCGCACGACGTGGAAGCCCGCGTCGGCGAGTTGCCTGCAGAAGTCGGCGCGCCAGCCGAGCATGTGGGCCCCGAGGCCCTGGATCAACAGCAGCGGGGGGTGGCCGGGATCGCCGAAGGTGTCGTAGTTGAGCGACACCCCGGCGGGTGTGGTGATCACGGTCATGGAGAGGGTCCTTGCGGTTATCGGATCGAGCGGATGGCCATGGCCAGCGCACCGGCGACCAGGGCGGACGCGCCGCTGACGAGGAACAGTGAGCCGTAGCCACCGAGTCCGATGAGGGAGCCGGCGATGGCCGGCGCCGCGAGCTGGGGCAGGCCGGTGGCGACGTTGAGGATCGCGAAGTCGCGTCCTTCGCTCTCCTTGTCCGGCAGGACCAGCGACATGACGGCGAGGTCGACCGCGAAGTACGTGCCCAGCGAAGCGCCCGAGACGGCGGAGTACGCGAGCATCGCGCCCCAGCTGTGGCTGACGATCGGTATGACCTGGGACAGGCCCAGGCCGAGGGCGCTGATCGCGATGAACAGCTTGCGCCGGTCGAGCTTGTCGGCGAGCCAGCCGCAGAGTGTGGCGACGGCGATCCAGGTGCCGAACGACACGGTCGAGAGGGTGCTCACCGCGAGGGCGACATTGCCGCCGGGGACGTTCTTGGCACCGACGTAGTCCTGCACGGCGAAGAAGAGGTAGCCGGAGACCGTGAAGTAGGCCAGGAACAGGCCGAACCGGCTGGCGAAGGCCAGGGCGAAGTCACGGTGGCCGAAGGCGCGGAAGAACGCTCGGACGGCCGCGAGCGCGCTGCCTCGTTCCTTCGGCTTCTCCGTCGCCAGGTCGAGCGAGGACGGTTCGCGGGCACCGGCCACGAGTGCGAGCGTCGTGACGAACAGCACCAGCGCGAGAGCCGTGTAGGCCCAGAGCTGGCTGACCCGGCTCGCCAGGTTGACGCCGAAGAGGATGCCCACGGGCGTGCCTAGACCGATGACCGCGGAGGCGATGCCACGTCTGGCCACGGGCACCCGGTCGGGCAGGATCGCCGAGATCGCTCCGCCGTAGAAGTTCGAGGTGAACCACAGGATCGGGACCAGGATCGCGAGGGCGACCAGTCCGGTGCTCAGGCCCATGGCGATCGTCAGAAGGGCGGACACGCCGGCCATGACCACCAGCCAGGGGGCGCGTCGTCCGAACCGGGACCGCGTGCGGTCCGAGAGCGCTCCGCCGGCGGGAAGGGCGAGCATCGAGGCCACCGCGCCCAGGGTCGTCAGCAGCGCCAGCACGCCGACCTTGGAGTCGGGCGCGAGCTGGGCCACCTGCGCGGGGAGCAGGATGACCCCGATCCCGTTGAACAGGGCGTACATCGCGGTGGTCGCCGGGAAGACGAAAGCGAGCAGGCGGCCCAGGCGGACCGGATCGGTGGGGGCGAGAACGCGGCCGGGTGTCGTGTCGGTCGTGACGGGGATCGTGTCGTCCATGACAGATCTCTCTTCGTGTGGATCCACCCCGTTGGCACGCCGGAAGGCGGAGATGGGCCGGGGTGGGCGGCTCGGGCAAAACGGGTGCGGGGGCGGTCCCCCGGCAGGCCATTGCGGCAACCGATGCGGCGATCTAACCGCGATCTAATACGTATTAGATCGCTGATCGCCGTACCGTAGCCTGTGTGTGAAGGCGTGGCAAGAGGTCGGGGAGGGGCGTTGCCGAGGGTCACCAGCAAGGACGTGGCGCGGGAGGCCGGGGTCTCACAGACCACCGTGAGCTTCGTGCTCAACGGCAGGGAGGAGCACGGGCTCTCCGCGGAGACCCGCCGACGGGTGCTGGAGACGGCGAACCGGCTCGGCTACGTGCCGTCGGGGGCCGGCCGCGCGCTGCGCAAGGGCCGCAGCAACGTCGTGCTCTGCGTGGTTCCGGACTTGCCCGTCGCGGAGGCCATGGAGCAGTTCAAACTGGCCCTCGGCCGGTCTCTGGGTGAGGCGGGTTACACCTGCGTGTACCTGCACCACGCCGGGACGGCCACGCCGCTGGCCGAGCTGTGGCAGCACGTCCAGCCGGCGGTGGTCGTCGCGTTCGGCAGCCTGCCGGCCGCCGACGCCCGGTCACTGCACCGGGCTGAAATCCCCCTGCTCGACGGCGTATTCACCCCGGACGGCACCGGCCTGACCGGGCTGAGCCAGGAAGACATCGGACGGCTGCAGATCGAGCACCTCGCGGCACGCGGCCACCGGCACATCGGCTACGCCGCGGTGGACGACCCCCGGGAGCGGCCCTTCTGCCTGCCGCGCCTGGAGGGAGCCACCCGGGCCTGCCGCGATCTGGGGCTGCCGGCTCCGCAGGTGGTCAGCATGCGCTACTCGCGGGACAGCGCCCGGGCCGCCGTCGTGGAGTGGACGCAGGGTTCCACCCCGGTCACAGCGGTCGCCGCGTTCAACGATCTGATCGCCCTCGCCGTCCTGGCGAGCTGCCGCACCCAGCACATCGGCATCCCGGACGACCTGGCGCTCATCGGCGTCGACGACCTCCCCGTGAGCTCGCTCGCCGTACCCGCCCTGACCACCATCGGGATGGACCTCACCGCCGCGGCCGGCAATCTCACCGCCGCCATCCTCTCGACGGTAGGGGCTCCCCCTCCGGCGGCACCGAGCGGGCCTGACGTGGGGGGCATCCTGGCGGTCATCCAGCGCGAGACGACGTAGCCCCGGTCGCGGTCACGCGAAACCCCGGCCGGTGCGAGGAGGCACCCGGTCACGGTGCCCCAAGCCGACAGGCGCCGCATCGCTGCGGCGCCTGCTGGCCAGGGGTCAGAAGTGGGCGATGTCCGAGAAGATCTCCTGCTGGAAGCAATTCACTGCTGCGAGAGCATGAATTACAGCTTCCCCGTCCTGAAGTCCGCACTGCTCTTGAGGACCGCGGAGTCCATGCTCCAGTTCTCCGGCTGGACCCTCTCCCACAGACTTCCCTTGCCGAGTTCCCTCCCCAGCTGGTCCTCCCGACGGAACCACTCCTCAGCGCTCCTGATCCTGTTGGGGTGGATTTCGTCGAGCAGGGCGTAGTCCCTGGTGATGATGCCGTGCTTCCAGACGTTCCAGAAGCCGGTGAAATTGTCACGGAAGCTCATGGTGCTCTTGTCGTCGGGGTCGGCGTTGTATCCGGCGGGGTGATCGGCGATCCCCGTCAGGTCCGGATGACTCCAATAGGCATCCAGATCTGTGTCGATGTACCGCGCCGGATGCCCGGTGACCTTCTCGAATGCCGCGGCCATGTCGGCGTAGGTCATGTGCTCGATGGCGACTTCGAGGTCCATGCCGTTGGCCCGTTCCGGGTGGTCGAAGAGCCAGCGGACATAGAATCCGCAGTCTTCCAGGGACACGTGCGGGACGGCTCCCTCGCCGAGGGGGACCCGCCACGTGACGACACCGTCCTCGATGGAGGGCGTCATGGGCGTGAGCGGTGAGATCACCATCTCGATGTAGGGGCCCGAGGTGAAGACCGCAGCTCCCATGCGGTCCCTGTTCTTTTCGTTCTGGAACAGCACCCATTCGGCCATGCGGCCCTTGCCGTCATAGTGGCCGGTGCGGAAGCGGGAATCGTAGCCCGACTTCTTGAGGGCATAGTCGAGGTTTCCGTAGACGAAGAACTTGATCCCTTCTTCGATCGCGATCTCATAAGTGCGGATGGCCCAGTAGGTCTCCGTCTTCTCGCCGGTGTTGAAACCGTCGATGTTGATGAACGCCCCGTCGCAGCCGCGAAATCCCTCGCGCAGTACGTCCTCGTCGGCGAACGTCCCTTCGAGGATGGAGACGTTGCCGAGCGCGACAAGCTCCTGAGCTCGGGGGGAGGTGGCGTCTCGGGTGAGGACCTTGACGGAGTACTTCTTGTCGGCGACAAGAGCGCGGACAACGGGCATCCCCTGGGCCCCGGTGCCGCCGATGACGAAGATGGAGGAGGTGGCGTGAGTGGTCATGGTTGCGACTCCAAAGCGGAAACCGATCGGTTTCCATCGGTTTCCAGCACGGTACACCGATCGGTTTCCCGGCGGCAAGCGCTCAGGGGTCGTCAGAGTCCCGCGGGTCTCTTCTGACCTGCGGGACTCCGATCTGAAAGGAAACTAGGGAAGCAGTCCCTGTCGCCGTGCGGTGACCACCGCCTCGAAGCGGGTGCTCGCTCCCAGCTTGCGCATCGCGCTGCGCAGATACGACTTGACCGTCTCGGGAAGCAGCGACAGCCTGCGCCCGGCTTCGGCGTTGCTGCAGCCCAGCGCCACCTGCGCCAGGACGTCGAGTTCCCGGGGTGCGAGCGTCGGGCCCGGTACTGGATGGGCGGTGGACGGCGGGGCCAACCGCCCGGCCACGTCGAGCAGCCGACCGCGCAGGTCACCGTCGGGCACCTGCTGGGCCAGGCACCGCAACTCGGCGTGGACTTGGCGGAGTTCTTCCAGTGGCACGCCTCGTTGCCCGCCGTCGGCAGGGCCCCGCGCGGCGTCCAGCAGGCGCAGGCGGTGGTCGACCTCGTCCCGGATGACCAGCTCGGCCGCCAGTCGCCGGGAGGCGTCGGCGACCTCGTCGGCCGCCCGGTCCCCGAGAGGTGAGGGGCCGCGACTGGCCCCGTAGAGCACCGCGCGCACCATACCGGACACCACGACGGGCACGGCGACGACGGAGCGGATCCCCTCCGTCAGCACGGGACGGTCGTAGTCATGCGTGATCGAGCGCGCCGACCGGTAGTCGGTCACCTGGGCCGGCCGCGCCGTGATGAGGACCCGGCCGCCCAGCCCGGTCTCGGCGCGCACCCTGAGACCGCGCAGGCCCGCCGTCCGCACACCGATGAACTGCGACAGGCTCAGCTGGCTGTTCTCCACCTGGCCGCCGAACAGGACGGGGATGCCGGAGCGCTCGTGGACCTGACGGAGCACCTGCCGAAGCGCGTCGCCGTCATCCGGCCGCAGAAGGGCGTCGGGGCCGGAGTGCGTCATCCGTCACCCCTTTCCGGGGGTAGTGCGCCGTCGTCGTGATGCGGAGCATAAACCGGCGTAACACCCCCGTCATAGAGCGGCGGCGGGATCGGAAAGGGGATGACGTGGCCATGAACGAGCGATCGGCGCCGGCGGTGACCTCAGGGCCCGGCGGGCCGTCGGTCGGCCGGGGGCGGGAGTTGCTCGGCCTCTTCGGCGCTCCGGACGCCTGTGCCGCGGAGCTGCTCTGCGACCGGCATCCCGCGGACGCGGTGGCCTTCACGGTGGTCGAGAAGGACCTGACGGCCACGGACCTCACGTACGGGGACCTGCGCCGCGACTCGGCCCGTTTCGCCGCCGCACTCGCCGACCTGGGGGTCGGGCCCGGCGACGCGGTCGCCACCCTGATGGCCAAGTCAGCCGACCTGGTCGTGGCCCTGCTGGGCATCTGGCGCCGCGGGGCCGTGCACGTGCCGCTGTTCACCGCCTTCGCGCCGTCCGCCGTGGCTCTGCGGCTCGGCGCGAGTGCGGCGAAGGCCGTCGTGGTCGACGCGGACCAGCGGGGCAAGCTCGCGCCCGGCGAGGACATGCCCGCCGACCAGACCTGGCTGACCGTGGTCGCCGGGGGTGCCCCCGAGGGCGCGGAACTGTCCTTCGGTGAACTGCTCGCCCGGTACTCCGGCGAGGAGCCGCTCGGCCGCCCGGTCGCGACCGGCCCGGATGCTCACCTGGTCCTGCTGTTCACCTCGGGCACCACCGGCGCTCCCAAGGGCGTCCCCGTTCCTGTCCGGGCGCTGGCGTCGTTCCAGGCGTATCTGGAGTTCGGCCTCGACGTGCGCGAGGACGACGTGTTCTGGAACGCCGCCGATCCCGGATGGGCGTACGGCCTCTACTACGCGATCCTCGGCCCGCTCGCGGCCGCACGCCGCAGCCTGCTGCTGCACGCCGGCTTCAGCCCCGCCCTGACCTGGCAGGTCATGGCGGCTTTCGGGGTCACCAACTTCACGGCCGCACCGACCGTCTACCGCAGCCTGCGGGCCGCGTCCGATCCGGTGCCCGAGGGGCTACGGCTGCGGCGGGCCTCCTCCGCCGGTGAGCCGCTCACCCCGGAGGTCGTCGCCTGGTCGGAGCAGGCCCTCGGCGTGGCCGTACGCGATCACTACGGGCAGACCGAGCACGGCATGGTGATCGCCGCCGGCTGGGCCGACGCCGTCCGGACACCGGTGCCGCCCGGCTCGATGGGCCGGCCGCTGCCCGGCTGGTCCGCCGAGGTGCTGTACGAGGAGCGGGACGAACCCGCCCCGCCCGGCACCCTCGGCCGGGTGGCCCTCAGTGTGCCGGACAGTCCGCTGCTGTGGTTCACCGACTACGCGGGAGCGCCGGAGAAGACCGCAGAGAGGTTCACCGCCGACGGCCGCTGGTACCTCACGGGCGACGCCGGTCTCAGGGACGACAACGGCTGCTTCTTCTTCTCCTCCCGCGACGACGACGTGATCATCATGGCCGGGTACCGCATCGGCCCCTTCGACGTCGAGAGCGTGCTCGTGCAGCACGAACGGGTGCTGGAGGCGGCCGTCGTCGGTGTCCCCGACGCCCTGCGCGGCGAGGTGCTGGAGGCGTTCGTCGTGCTGCGCCCCGGGACACCGCCCGACGAGGACCTGGTGACGGAACTCCAGCAGCTCGCCAAGCGGAGGTTCGCCGCCCACGCCTACCCGCGGGCGGTGCACTTCACCGACCAGCTGCCCAAGACGCCCAGCGGGAAGATCCAGCGCTTCCTGCTGCGTCGGCAGCGCGGGCAGGCCACCGGCGAGATGCCGGCCGGCCCGACCCGGGAGACGAACTCATGACCGCGCACGTGTCCCGCCTGCTGCCCACCCAGGAGGCGGCCGAACTGCTCGACCTGACCCGGGAGATCGCCGACGGCGCCCTCGCGCCCCGGGCCTCCGCCGACGAGCGGGCCGAACGCTTCCCACGTGACGTCTTCCGCACGCTCGGCCGGGCCGGGCTGCTGGGCCTCCCCTTTTCCGAGCAGTACGGGGGCAGCGCCCAGCCCTACGAGGTCTACCTCCAGGTCGTCGAGGAGATCTCGGCCCGCTGGGCGAGCGTGGGAGTCGGACTGAGCGTGCACACGCTGTCCTGCTTCGCGCTCGCCGAGTACGGCACCGAGGAGCAGCGCGAGAAGTGGCTGCCCGACATGCTCGGCGGCGAACTGCTCGGCGCCTACTGCCTGTCGGAGTCTCACGCCGGCTCCGACCCGGCCGCGATGCGCACCCGGGCCCGGCGGGACGGCGACGCCTACGTCCTGCGGGGCGAGAAGGCGTGGACGACCCACGGCGGGCACGCGGACTTCTACCAGGTGATGGCCCGTACCTCCGACCATCGCAGCCGCGGCGTCTCCTGTTTCCTCGTGCCCGCCGAGTCGCCCGGGCTGTCGGCCGACCCGCCCGAGCGCAAGATGGGGCTGACCGGATCGGCCACGGCGACCGTGCGGTTCGACGACGTCCGCATCCCCGAGGATCGGCGTCTCGGCGACGAGGGGCAGGGACTGCCGATCGCCCTCGCCGGGCTGGACGCGGGGCGGCTCGGCATCGCGGCCGTCGCCGTCGGCCTGGCCCAGGGTGCTCTCAATGACGCGCTCGCGTACGCGAAACAGCGGGAGACCTTCGGACAGCCGATCGCCGGTCACCAGGGAGTCGCGTTCCTGCTGGCCGACATGGAGGCCGCCGTGGACTCCGCCCGGGCCACCACGCTGGCGGCGGCCCGGCGCAAGGACGCCGGACTGCCGTACGCCCGTCAGGCCAGCATCGCCAAACTCGTCGCCACCGAGGCGGCGATGCGGGTCACCACCGACGCCGTCCAGGTCTTCGGCGGCGCGGGCTACACCCGGGACTTCCCCGTCGAGCGCTACATGCGCGAGGCCAAGGTCATGCAGATCTTCGAGGGCACCAACCAGATCCAGCGCCTCGTCATCAGCCGTGACCTGGTGCGCGACCGCGCCGAGCCCTCCCACCACGTCCTGCGCACCGCGATCGAGGAGCCCCGCGCATGAAACTCACCGGATCCGCCGCTTTGGTCACCGGCGGCGCCAGCGGTCTCGGACGCGCCACCGCCGCCGCACTGCTGCACGCCGGCGCCCATGTGGTCGTCGCCGACCTGCCGTCCTCCCCGGGGTCCGTCACCGAGGAGCTCGCCGGCGCCGGACCCCGCGTCCGCTTCGTCCCCTG
Organism: Streptomyces sp. NPDC048420; assembly: GCF_040651535.1. NCBI lineage: Bacteria > Bacillati > Actinomycetota > Actinomycetes > Kitasatosporales > Streptomycetaceae > Streptomyces > Streptomyces sp. NPDC048420. The sequence continues at coordinate 53,130 of NZ_JBEZKG010000031.1, read as the reverse complement.
CGACGTCACCGACCCGGACACCGTGCAGGCCTCGGTGGACGCGGCGAGCGAGCTGGGCCCACTGCGTGTCGCGGTCAGCTGCGCGGGCGTCGCGACTCCCGGCCGCATGCTCTCCCGCAGCGGCCCCCTGAACCTGGACGCCTTCGCCCGAGTGGTCCAGGTCAACCTCGTCGGCACCTTCAACGTGTTCCGGCTCGCCGCCCAGCGCATCGCCGAGTCCGAGCCCGTGGACGGCGAGCGCGGGGTCCTCGTCGCCACCTCTTCGGTGGCCGCCTACGACGGCCAGATCGGCCAGGCCGCCTACGCCGCGTCCAAGGGCGGGGTGGCCGCCCTCACCCTCCCCGCCGCCCGGGAACTCGCCCAGCACCTCATCCGCGTGGTCTCGATCGCGCCTGGCCTTTTCGACACCCCGTTCATGGCAGGACTGCCTCAGGAGGCCCGCGACTCCCTCGCCCAACAGGTCCCGCACCCCGCGCGCCTCGGCGACCCGGCCGAATTCGCCGCCCTGGTACGGCACATCGCCGAGAACCCCATGCTCACGCGAAGTCATCCGCCTCGACGGTGCCATCCGGATGGCACCCCGCTGAGAAACGAGACGGGCGGGAGGCGCTGCCGAGACGGCTTCGCGGTCGCGTCACGCACGGATCGAGCCGGAAACGGCCTCGGGAAGTTCTCGGGGCGGAGCGGAGTGGTGGCGGTGGTCTCTCGCGCGGGACGGCAGCCCCTCAGGATCGGCGCCCTCGGTCCGCGTCCCGGCGGCATCCGGGACAGACCGACACCCTCGCGCTCATGAACCGCCCACTGCCGCGTTCGCCACGCCCCCCGTCAGCCGTCGCCCTCGGCGCCGATCAGGACGAAAGCCATCGTGGCCGGTTGGCCGCTGCGGTTGCGCCAGGCGTGGCGGGTGCCGTTCTGGATCACGATGTCCCCTGCTGAGAGCGGGGTGCGGTGGCCGTCGTCGAGTTCGAGGACGATCTCGCCCTGCAGCACGATGCCGTAGTCCACGGTCGGGGTGGCGTGCATGCCGTCGGGTTCGATGAGTTCGGCGAGACCGGGCGAGTCGGCCCGCTGCTCCCGGTCGAAGGCGACGGGGTCGAACGCCGGGTCGGCCATCGTGGCCTCCGGCGGGAAGGTCAGGACGATGAACCGGGTGCCGCCCGGCGCCGGGAGCAGGCTGGTGACCTTCGGTGTGGGGTCCTCCCCCGTCCTGCTGACCGGTCCGCCCGGTTCGGTGGCCCAGGGCAGGCGGGACACCCAGCCCGGGAGGCTGGTGAACTCCCGGCTGCGCGGGATCGGGCCGTCGCTGACGACCGTCGATCTGCCGTTCTCGTCATGGCCGGTGACGACTCTGCGCATGTGACTCTCCTCGGTCGGGTCGGCGAACCTGTCTAGTCGGTCGGTTCAGGCGGGCCGGACGCTGCCGGGACCGGCGGAAGACACGAGAGCGGTCTCCCAGGCGTCCACCACGTCCGCGACTGTGGGGGCAGGAGCCCGCAGCAGAGCGGTTGCCACCGTGCGCACGAACAACCGGTGCCGTTCGTTCGTGAGGTACTCCACCGGAGACTTGCCGTCCACCCGCGCGAGCGACAGCGCAGGCAGCAGTGTCGCCGCCCGCTCGTCGAGGGCGGGGCGGGGCTCCCAGTCGACGCACCGGAGGTACTCCTCGGCCAACTCCCGGGCGGACCGCAGGAGTTCGGCGCGGCGCCCGGGCACCACCAGGCTCTTGAGGAGCAGATGGTTGACACAGAACGCCAGGTCGAACGCGGGGTCGCCGTACCAGGCGCACTCGGCGTCCAGCAGTACCGGCCCCGACGGGCCGACGAGGATGTTCTTCGGGCTGACGTCACCGTGCACCAACGCCAGACGCGTGGCGGCCGTACGGTCGGCGAGGTCCTGGAGGGGGCCGCTCAGACCGGGGTGTGCGGCAGCCGTGGCCAGCAGGTACGGCTCGATGCGCAGCGCGTGGAAGTTGTCGTCGGTGGCGAACTCCACGGCGAGGGCGGCGTCGCCCGCGCTCGCCGCGTGAAGGCCGCCGAGCAGTTCCCCGACGGCCGCCGCGGTCGCCACCCGCACCTCGCCGTCCAGCAGTTGCGCCTTCCACATCGGGTACCGCTCGGGCGGCAGGTACGCCATCGCGAAGAGGCCGGCTTCGGGGTCGTGGGCCAGCAGTTCGGGCACGCTGTCCGAACGGTGCCGGGACGCGAACCGCATCCACGCCCACTCGTAGGCGTTGCGCGACACGGGTGCCTGCCAGTCGGCGGAGACCTTCAGCTTGGCCAGGGCACGCTTGACACAGAGGGAACGTCCCGGCAGGTCCACCCGCCACAGGTCCGACGAGACACCGCCGGCCAGCGGCGTCCAGCGCGTGGCCGCACCGGGCTCGGCGAGGCCGTGGGCGATCAGGAAGTCGGCGAGCAGGGGGTCCGGGCTCGTGGGCGCGGTGGTCGGGTTCATCGCCGGTCGCCCGATCCGGCGGGGTGGTTGCAGGGGTGCGCCGGAGCCTCGGCCGCGAGGACCCGTACGACCTCCTCGGCGGCCCGGCGGCGCAGCTCCGTCACCGAGGCGTCGGAGGAGAAGGCGACATGCGGGGTGAGCAGCGCGCCCGGCTGGTCCAGCAGCTCGGCGGGTACGTGCGGTTCGCTCTCCAGTACGTCGAAGGCGGCGCCGTCCAGGTGTCCGCTCTCCAGCGCCTTGGTGACGGCGTCGGTGTCCACCAGCCCACCGCGGCTGACGTTGACCAGCAGGCCGCCCGGCCGCATCCAGGCCAGTTGCTCGGCACCGATGATGTGGTGCGTGCCCGGCGTGAGGGGCACATGGAGGATCACCACGTCACTGCGGCGCAGCAGTTCCTCCAGCCCGACCATCTCCACTCCGGGGGCGTCCCGCGGTGGGTACGGGTCGTGGGCGAGGATCCGGCTGCCGAACGCGCCGAGCTTGCGCGCGGTGGCTCGTCCGATCCGTCCGAAACCGACGATGCCGCAGGTCAGCGTGGACAGACGGCGAAGTCGGGCGCTCGCGGGGTTCCAGTGGCCCGCGCGGACCTCCCGGTCGAACACGGCCAGGCCGCGCGTCCAGGCCAGCACCATGCCGACGGCGTGGTCGGAGACCTCCTCGACGCAGTAGTCCGGCACGTTGGTCACCCACACGCCCCGCGCGGTGGCGGTGTCCACGGCGATGTTGTCGAGACCGACCCCGAGCCTGGCCACGATACGGAGATCCGGCACGGTGCCGATCGCGGTGGCGGAGACGGGTGCCCAGCAGGTCAGGATCGCGTCGGGCCGGTGCTCGGCGACCAGTTCCTCGATCACCTCGGCGGAGGCGGGCTCGGCAGGGCCGGTCACCAGGGTGTGGCCCGCCTGCTCGATGACCGAGCGCTCGACGGAGTCGTCGGGCCACGCGTGGTCGGTGAGCAGCACGGTTCCTGGGCGGCTCGGTGGGTTCATGGCAGATCGTCCTCGAGAAGTCGTGCGACGGCGGAGTCGTGCGGTCGCGGGGGGCGACCGGGCGTCCCGCCCGGTCGCGTCGATCAGCAGGTTTGGTCATCTGGGGGGGCGGCCGACGGTACCGTCCGATCGGGCCTTCGGCCGCCGTGGGCGAAGCGGGAAGAGGGTCGCCGGGCTCGGGTGGGCCGGCGCTCGCCGACTTGTGGTCGGTTCGGGTACAGCGGTAGGCCCCTGGGACGGGTCACGGGATGCCGGGGCACGTCGAATCACTTTGTCACAGCCACGTGATGCTAACGATAGCACTCGGGCACTTCGACACGTCAAGAGTGCGATGTCCGTCGTAGAAATACGCCGTTCATGTCTTGACGCGCCCGGATTCTTCCCTTCATGGTTTCTGCCAACGCCGACCGTGCGGTCCGATAAGGGTCCGCCCGAGTTCCGGCTGTCGAAGACGCCATAGCCACGGACGTCCCCGACGGGCGATATACGGCTGAATTCCGCATGCGGCATCCGACCCGCGCGTCAGCCCGTCGCCCCCATTCCGCCAGTCGGCGGCCGCTTCGCCACCGCCGACTCGATCGAGTCCGTGTTCAGCTCACCGCTTCCCGTTGCCGCCCGCTCGCCCCCGTGCCGGCGGCGCATCCGCCGCGGCCTGCCGTGGCCCGTTTCTCCTCAGGAGCCGCTATGACTCACGCAGCGCAAGTCGACAGCAGTGCGGTGCCCGTCGCCGACGCACAGGAAATCAGCCGTCCCCCGCTTTCCCGGGTCATGATCGGCGTGGGCTTCCTGCTGATCGTCCTCTCCTACATGGTCAACGCGATGGACCGCCAGGTCTTCCCCCCGCTGCTGCCCAACATCCGGGCTGAGTACGGGTTCTCCCTGGAGCAGGGCGGCCTGCTGGCGACGAACTTCACCCTGGGCATGGCCCTGGCCGGACTGCCCGCGGGTTACCTGCTGGACCGTTTCCGCCGCAAGACGGTGCTGCTGGCCAGCATCGCGATCTACTCCGTGGGCACGATGGCCACACCGCTGGCGACCGGTTTCGCCGACATGACGTTGTACCGGGTCGTCTCGGGCTTCGGCGAGGGCATGCAGTCGGCCGCCATCTTCGCGGCGATGGGCGCCTTCTTCGCCCACCGGCGCGGCCTCGCCTTCGGCCTCATCGGCGTGGGCTACTCGGTCGGCGTGTTCGTCGCCCCGCTGATCGGGGTTCACCTCATGAGCGTGCACGGCACCTGGCACTCGCCGTTCTACCTGTTCGGCACGGCCGGGCTGCTGATCGCCGCCGCCTCCGCCTTCCTCGTGAAGGCCGGTCTCACCGAGCACTCCGTCGAGAAGACCGTGTCGACCGCGACGTACGAGTACATGCCGGCCTCCCCCTTCAACCGCAACACGATCGCTCTGGCCGTCCACTCAGTCGTCAGCGGTGTGGCCATCTACGGGTTCCTCGGCCTCTACCCGACGTACCTCATCACCTCGCTCCACTACTCCGCCGAGCAGGCCGCCCTGGCCATGAGCCTGCTCGGCTTCGGCGGGATGACGGCGGTGCTCGGCGGCTGGCTCGGCGACCGCGTGAACCAGCGCAACCTGCTGATCCTCAGCCTGGTCGCCGTCGCCGCCATCAGCGTGTGCATCTACGAGTCGCATGCGGGAGTCGGCGTCCAGTGCGTGTTCGCCTTCCTCATGGGCGCCTTCGGGCTGGGCTTCATCTATCCCAACACCAACAGCGTGATGCAGCGGGCCGTCCGCCCCGCGCAGATCGGACGCGCCTCCGGCCTCTTCGTCACCAGTTACTACGGGCCGGCAGCCTTCTCAGGACTGCTCTTCGCCGCCCTGGTGGACTCCTTCGGCTGGAGCCGGGCAGGTCTGCTACAGGTCACGGTCCTGCCGCTGGTCGGCGTCGCCGCGCTGGCCTTCGTCCGTCCCGCGCAGTTCAACAACGCGGCCCGCTAGCCCTGTCGTCTGCATCAGCTCGGCCGTGAGGACCGGTTCCTCTCGGCCGACCCGAGCGGGCCGTGGTGCGTGCAGCTGCAAGGCGGAGGAGGGAGTCGACGCGCGGGGGTCGGCGACCGGCGACAACGCCACAGATGTGCGCGCCACGGCCCGCGACGCCGGGATGATCCAACCGACAGGGCCCGGGGCGCACCGCCGACATGCAAAGGGGCCTGCCCACCGCCGAGCGGTGGGCAGGCCCCTTTGCATGTCACCTGGTCGGCGCCCTGATTCAACGGCTCTCGGCGACGACCGGATTACGCAGGACTCCGATGCCCTCGATCTCGACCTCCACCTCGTCTCCGGGACGGATCGGTCCCACTCCGGAAGGGGTGCCGGTCATGATCACGTCTCCGGGCAGCAGGGTCAGGTAGCGGCTGAGGTAGCTGACGATGCCGGGCACCGGGAGCAGCAGGTCGGCTGTGCTCGCCGACTGTACGACGGTGCCGTTCACACGGGTCGTCAAGGACAGTGCAGAGGGGTCGAGTTCGGTCGCGATGACGGGCCCGAGGGGAGCGAAGGTGTCCTGCCCCTTCCCGATGAGAAGCGTTCCGAACTGGCTTTCCTTGCGCTGGACGATGCGGTCGCTGACGTCATTGCCACACGTATAGCCGAGAATGTACTCATGGGCCTCGGAGGGCTTCACATGGCGGGCTTCCTTTCCCATGACGACGACCAACTCGCCCTCGAAATGGATCAGTTCGCCGTCCGCGGGATAGACGATGGCCTCACCGGGCCCCACTACCGCCGTACTCGGTTTCATGAAGCACACGGGAACTTCCGGAATCTCACGGTCGGTCTCGTCGACATGTGAGGCGTAGTTGTAGGCGAATCCGAAGATCCTGGGCCGCTCGACAGGCGAGAGGACGACCACGTCGCTTACTTCGTCGACGTGCCCCGTGGGAGCCGCCCCGGTAAAGGGATCTCCCTCGAATCTGGCGATCCTGACGTCACCGGCTTCCAGTTCTCCGTAGTGACACACGCCGTCGACGGCATACCTGACGATCCGCACGGACAACCTCCGCAACTAGGCAGCCGCGGGCGGCTGCACGGCCCTACCAGCAGTGCTAACGTTAGCATAGCCATCATGATCAGCCCGGCGCCTCGCTTCGCCGACCATGGCGCAGAACGTGAGCGCTATCGTTGGCATGCGAAACGGCACGGGACCAGTCAGCCGAGGAGGCCCCTTTCGTGGTCACGACCAGGGACATCGCCGAACGCCTCGGGATCTCCGTCTCGACGGTCGGCCGGGCGCTCGCCGACGACGCGCGCATCAGCGAGGAGACCAAGTTCCGGGTCCGGCAGACCGCTTCCGACATGGGTTACGTCGGCAACCGCGCGGCACGGATGATGCGCGGAGCCTCCAGCAACGTGGTCGCGCTGGTGATCCCGGACATCCGCAACAGCTTCTACTCGACGATCGCGCACGAGCTGTCCAAGAACATGGAGGCCGAGGGCTTCCAGCTGATGCTCTCGGAGACCGACGACGACCGGATGGTGGAGCTGCGTCATCTGCGGGAGCTGTCCGCGAACCGTGTGGCGGGCGTCATCATCGTGCCCACAGCGCGCCCGCACAACGAGTCCGTCAAACTCCTGCGCGCCGTACCGCACCTACAGCTGCTGCGCAGGAACCCGTCGCTCGGCACCCAGTGGTTCGGCGTGGACGACCAGGAGGCGCTGCGCCGGGCCACGGCCCATCTGGTCGCCCAGGGCCACACCCGTATCGCCTATCTCGGCGGTCCCGAGGAACTGCCCACCGGCGCGGAGCGTCTGCGCGGATTCCGCAGCGCCCTGCGCGAGGGCGGCCTGCCCGCCGAGGCCGGGCGCACGGAGCTGGGGCCGCCGGCGTCGGTGGACCACGGTCGCGAGTCGGTGCGTCGACTGCTGAAGGGGCCGGACGCGCCCACCGCGCTCGTCCTGGGGTCGGTCCAGCTCACCCTGGGGGTGCTGGAGGAGCTGTCCCGGCAGGGCGTGAAGGTGCCCGCGGAGCTGTCGGTGGTCGGCTTCGGAGACGAGCCCGGGTTCTCCTGGTGGGGCCCCGGGCTCACCACGATCGGCCTGCCGATCCAGGAAATGGCCACCGGCTGCGCCTTGTGGCTGCTGCGCCGCCTCAAGACGAAGCCGGACAACGACGGCCCGTACACCTCGGTCTCCCCCGGCTCCCTGATCCTGCGCGGCAGCACGGCACCGCCCGGCCCGGCGTAGGAGTGCCGTCCAACTCCGCCTGAAGGAGGGACGGACACCCCCGCCCCGCAGACGTGAAAGGCGCCCGGAGCATCGCGCTCCGGGCGCCTTTCAGTTCTCGGCGCCGCTCAGTACGTTCCGCTGCGCGGCCTCCTGCCGACCATGACCGAGCCCGGCGAACCCGCGCCGCCTGTGCTGTCCGACCGTCCAGGAGCGCGGGTCCGCCGGAGTTTTCGTCGGGCAACTCGATAATGCGAACGATAGCACTGAGGCTCCGGCGAGCCAAGAGAGCGGAAAAAAGCAACGCGTCCTGCCCTTTGAAACGCACCCGACCCCTTGACAGGACCGCCGAGGCTTCGCACGATTGCGCTATCGTTAGCACAGCGAGAGCCGCAGAGTATGAGCATCGCTCACCCTCCCCCTTCGCAGTCGAGCCAGGCGCCGCACGCCCGCTCATCGGCGAGGAACTGCGAACACCCACCCCGGGATGGGGGCGTGCGCGCGCCGATGACAGACACGGACGCCGCTCAGCACCCCGATCGTCCGAACTCCGAAAGGTTGCACCGCCATGACAGACGCGCGGATCTCCAGGCTCCACGCCCGCAGAGTGTGGGACTCACGTGGGCGACCGACCGTGGAGACCGAAGTGCACCTCGCGGACGGCGCGGTCGGCCGGGCCATCGCGCCGGCCGGGGCCTCGACGGGTTCGGGCGAAGCACTCGACCTGCGCGACGGCGGACACCGCTTCGCCGGTCTCGACGTCCGCCGCGCGGTGGGTTCGGTGAACCGTGAGATCGCACCGGCCCTCCTGGGCCGGGACGCGGCCGACCAGGAGGCCGTCGACCGCCTCCTCGTGAATCTCGACGGCACGCCAGACCGCGGCCGCCTCGGCGGCAACGCGATCGTGGCCACCTCCATGGCGGTCCTGCACGCCGCCGCCGCGTCGGCGGGCGTACCGCTGTGGCAGCACCTGTCGGGCGGGCGTCCGGTGCGGATTCCGCTGCCGGAGATCCAGATCTTCGGCGGCGGCGCCCACGCGGACCGCCGTGTCGACGTACAGGACTTCATGGTGGTCTGTCCCGCGGCGGGGAGTTTCGCCGAGGCCCTGGACTGGACGGCGGAGATCTACCGGGCGGCCGGCGGTCTGATGCGGAAGGCGGGCAAGGCGCAGGGCGTGGCCGACGAGGGCGGCTTCTGGCCCGCGTTCGACTCCAACGAGGAGGCGCTGGAGACACTGACCCTGGCGATCGAGACCGCGGGGTTCGCACTCTCGACCCAGGTCGGCATCTCCCTGGACGTCGCGGCCTCGCAGTTCGGCGGCGGCGGGCGGTACACCCTGGCCCTGGACGACCGCACGCTGGACACCGCCGCGCTGATCGACATGCTGGGCGGCTGGATCGAGCAGTATCCGATCCTGTCCGTGGAGGACCCGGTGGGCGAGGACGACACCGACGGCATGGTGGAGTTCACCCGCCGCTACGGCCACCGCTGCCAGGTGATCGGCGACGACTACCTGGTCACGAACGCCAAGCGGGTGGAAGCCGCCGCCACCAGTGGGGCGGCCAACGCCGTCCTCGTCAAGCCCAACCAGGCCGGCACGGTCACGGAGGCGTTCCAGGCCCTGCGCGCCGGGAAGGAAGCCGGCTTCGGCACCATCGTCTCGGCCCGGTCCGGTGAGACCGAGGACGTCACCATCGCGCACCTGAGCGTCGGATGGGACGCGGGCCAGCTGAAGGTGGGCTCGTTCACCCGCTCCGAGCGCATGGCCAAGTGGAACGAGGTGCTGCGTATCGAGGAGTCACTCGGCGAGTCCGCGGAATTCAGCGGATGGTCGGCCTTCACCTTCGCCGTCACCGACGGCGAATCAACGCCTTTCACGACCAAGCCGTAAAACGGTCTCAAAGTATTACAGTCATCGAAATATAGAGCCGATCGGAGCACGGAGACCAGCATGCTGCCACCCGTCAATCTGCGCCCGAGTTTCAACATCACCCGCTCCAGCCACGTCCGGCTCACCGTCGCCGACCTGGCCGAGAGCCGCAAGTTCTACACGAACGCCCTCGGTCTCGTCGTCAGTGACGAGGACGAGCGCACCTGCTACCTCCGTGGCCTGGGCGAAGCCTGCCATCACAGCCTCGTCCTGGAACTCGACGAGGAGCGGGCGGGAACCTGCCGGAGGATCGGGTTCCGCGTCTTCTTCGACGAGGACCTCGACCTCGCGTACGACTGGTTCCGTGAGCGGGGACTGCCCGCCGAGTGGGTCGACGTCCCGTACCAGGGCCGCACCCTGCACGTCAGCGACCCCATCGGCACGCCCCTCGAACTGTGCGCGCACATGGAGACCCGGCCGCGGCTGCACATCGACTTCGAGCACCACAAGGGCGCCCACGCCCAACGGCTCGACCACTACCAGATCTTCGCGCCCGACGCCTACGAGCTGTGCGCCTTCTACAGCGAGCTCGGCTTCCGCAACTCGGAGTACCTGGAGCACGGCGACAAGCTGCTGAGCGCGTTCATGTACCGCAAGGGGACCTGCCTGGACCTCGCGATCGTCGAGAACACCGGGCCCGCCCTGCACCACTTCGCCTACACCGTCTCCGAGAGCCACGACATCTTCACCGCCTGCGACTGGGCGGGCATCCTCGGCTACGGCGAAGGCGTGGAGCGCGGTCCGGGACGGCACGGTCCGGGAGGCATGCTCTTCGCCTACCTGCGCGACCCCGACGGCCACCGGGTGGAGGTCTTCAACAGCCACTACCAGACCATCGACACCGAGGTCGAGCCCGTGCGCTGGGACGCGGCGTCGCTGAGCACGAACGTCCGCTGGGGGCTTCCGGCGCTGGAGAAGTGGTACTTCGAGGCGTCGCCCTTCGCCGGCGCACCGCAGATCCCGCCGGCCGAGCCGCCGAAGCCCATGTCGCTGGAGCGGTTCCTGCTCGAACAGCCCCTCCCCTGACCTTCCCCTCTCGTAAGGACACGCCATGGCACGAGTTCCCTACGTTCGCCGCGAGGACGCGGACGAATCGCTGAAGCCGCTGTACGACCGGCTGGAGACCGAACGCAAGGTCCCGACGGCGAACATCTTCCTGGCCCTCACCAACGCGCCGACGCATCTGGACGCCTTCCTGACCTACGCCAACTCGCTGCGCGCGGCCGACCTCAGCCCCCGGCTGCGGGAACTGGCGATCCTGACGGTGGGCCACGCCACCAGGTCCGCGTACGAGGTCGCGCACCACCAGTCGCACGGTCTCAAGGCCGGGCTCACCGCGGAACAGCTCGCGGCGGTCGCCGACTTCGAGTCGTCCGACCTGTTCGACGACACGGAGAAGGCGGTCATGCGCCTCGCGAAGGAGTCCACGCTCCGGGTCGACGTCTCCGAGGAGACCTGGCGTGCCGCCGCCGTCCACCTGTCGGACCGGCAGATGGTCGAACTGTCGCTGTCCATCGCCTGGTACAACTCCGGCGTCCGCATCATGGGCCTGCTCGACATCGACCTCGAGGACAACTACCCCAGCCCGTTCCCGAATTCGTAGTTCTCGGCGCCGAACGGCTTATCAATTCAGGAGTATTTCAATGGCGAAAATGCTCGCTGCCCGACTGCACACGCTCGGTGAGCCGATGACCGTGGACACGGTCGACGTGCCCACGCCGCGGGCGACCGACGTGCTGGTGCGGGTCAAGGCATGCGGAATCGTGCCGAACATGGCCAACGTGATCACGAACTGGCCCACCTGGTACCCGCACCAGCCGTTGCCCAAGCTGCCCGCGATCTTCGGTCTGGACCCCGCGGGTGTGGTCGAGGCGGTCGGCGAGGCGGTGCTCAACACCAAGCCCGGCGACCGGGTCTACGTCAGCCCGCTGCGGTCCTGCGGCAGCTGCCAGGTGTGCCGCGGCGGCGAGCTCAGCCGGTGCCGCTACTTCACCCTGAACGGCTACTTCAGTACCTCCCGTGACGGTCAGCGGATCTTCGACCTCTATCCGTACGGCGGCTTCAGCGAGTACATGACGGCGCCGCAGTACTCGATCGTCAACATCCCCGACACCATGACGTTCGAGCAGGCCGGCAAGCTCGGTTACATCGGCACGTCCTACGGCGCCCTCAAGAACGCGGCGGCCGCCCCGGGCCAGGTCGCGCTGATCGACGGCATCACCGGCACCCTCGGTGTCGCCTCCACGCTCCTCGCGCTGGCCTCGGGTGTCTCCCGGGTCCTCGGGACCGGCCGCAACGAGGAACTCCTCAAGCGTGTCAAGGAGTTGGCGCCCGACCGGATCGAGGTCATGCGGCTGGGCGAGGGCTCGACCGGCGAGTGGGCCAAGTCCCGCACCGGCGGCGAGGGGGCGGACTTCGTCATCAGCGCGCTGGGTGCCAAGGCCCCGGTGGAGACGATGCTGGACTCCATGCAGGGCGTGCGCCGCGGCGGCAGGGTGGTCAACGTCGGAGGCGTCGCCGACCAGCTCCCCGTGGACGTCAAGTGGCTCATGGACGAGCAGGTCCAGCTGATCGGCTCGAACTGGTTCACCACCGCGCAGGGCCAGGAAGTCGCCGACATGGTGGCCACCGGGGCGCTGGACCTGTCCTACCTGATCACCAAGCCCTTCCCGCTGGCCGAGGTCAACGAGGCGATCTCGGGACGCGCGAGGGACCTCGACGGCGGATTCAGCAACTACGTGGTCCTCCCCTGAACCACGGGCCCAGATCTCCCCTACTCACCCCGCGGCGGTCCTGTTCTGCCCTGACGCCGCCGCGGGGTGTGCGGCAGGACCGGAGGATCCGATGGAACTGCGCTGGCTGGAATCGTTCGTCGTCGTCGCGGAGGAACTGCACTTCGCGCGGGCCTCGGACCGTCTGCACCTGGCCCCCTCGGCGCTCAGCGCCCAGATCAGAGCATTGGAGTCGCACCTGGGGGTACGGCTCATCGACCGCGGACGACGCACCCGCCCGGCGCTGACCAGCGCCGGGCGGTTGTTTCTCGAGGAGGCGAGGCTGACCCTCGAACAGGCCGCACGGGCCGAGGCGGTGGGCCGGCGTGCCGGTCGCGGGGAGCTCGGACACGCCCAGATCGCATACGTCGCCTCCGCCGCGTTCTCCGGAGTCCTGACCGACGTGCTCAACCGCTGCGCGGCCGAACTGACAGTGCAGGTGCGCGAGTTGGAGACACCCGCCCAACTGGAGGCGCTGGCCTGCGGGGACGTCGACGTCGGCTTCCTGCGCTGGAGGCCGCGGTACCCACCCGAGGTCACGGCCACGTGCCTGCTCACCGAGGACGTCGTTCTGGCACTGCCCGCCGCCGCTCCACTGGCCGCCTACGAGGCCGTACCGGCGGCGAAGTTGCGCGACGAGTGCTTCGTGGCCCCGCATTTCGACGAGGAACACGGCTGTCAGGACCAGATCCTGGAGGTGGCCGCGCAGGGCGGTTTCCATGCGCGGTGCGCTCCTCCGGTGCGGGACTTCATCGCGGCGCTGACCCTGGTGGGCGGCGGCCTCGCGGTGGCCCTGGTTCCGGATTCACTGCGCCGCGTGAACATCCCGGGGGTGGCGTACCGGCCGCTGGCCGACGTGTCGCTGACCACCCGGCTCGTCGGCGCCTACCGCAGGGGCGAGACCTCGCCCGCGGTCCGCGGAGTGATCCGCCGGCTGCGCGAGGCCGCCGCCGCGACGGTCACCGAAGTCTGAGGCTTTCGGTCCCGAACCAACGCATGTTTGTACGTGGATGGCGCACCGTTCAAGCAGGTCAGAGGGGGTGCGACCGGCCTACGCTCAACACGGCAGCACACACCGGAGGGACAGGCGGAGCAGCACATGACATCGATCAAGCACGTGGGCGTCGTAGGCGCGGGTCAGATGGGCCGGGGCATCACCGAGGTCTGCGCCCGGGCCGGGCTGCGCGTCACGTTGTGCGACGTGACCGAGGACAGGGCCCGGGCCGGTCTGGCCGGCGTGGCGGACTCCCTGCTCAAGGCGGAGAAACGCGGCGCCATCGTGGCCGGGGACCGCGCGCACGCCCTGGCCGGGATCTCGGTCACCGGCGATCTCGCCCGCCTGTCGGGCGCGGATCTGGTCATCGAGGCCGCCGTCGAGGACGAAGAGGCCAAGACGGCGCTGTTCCGCCGACTGGGCGAGGTGGTCACGGACCCGGCGGCCGTGCTGGCGAGCAACACCTCCTCGATCCCCATCGCCCGGCTCGCGGCCGCGGCAGGCAGGCCCGACACGGTGGTCGGGCTGCACTTCTTCAACCCGGTCCCCGTCATGCCGCTGGTCGAGGTCATCCCCTCGCTGCACACCTCCAAGGCCACGGAGCTGCGGGTGCGTTCCTTCGCGGGCGAGATCCTGGGCAAGAAGACGATCGTCGCGCAGGACCGCGCGGGCTTCGTGGTGAACTCCCTGCTGGTTCCGTACCTGTTGGCCGCGGTCCGGATGGTTGCCACCGGTACCGCGACCGCGGAGGACATCGACACGGGGATGACGGCCGGCTGCGCCCACCCCATGGGCCCGCTGCGCCTCACCGACCTCATCGGCCTCGACACCGTGGCGGCGATAGGAGAGGCGCTGTACGAGGAGTACCGGGAGCCGCTGTACGCCCCTCCCCCGCTGCTGCGCCGCATGGTCGAGTCGGGTCTGCTGGGCCGTAAGTCGGGACAGGGGTTCTTCAGTTACGAGGCCGCCTGAGTGTCCCTCAGGCCGCCAAGGAGTTGGCGGGCAAAAGCGAAGTCCGAGCAGGGGATTGCTCGGACTTCGCGGCATTTCCAGGGTGACGTCAGCCCACAGCGCGGCGGGCGGCCACTTCCTCCGTGAGCTGGGGAGCCACCGTGAACAGGTCGCCCACCACGCCGAAGTCGGTCAGGCCGAAGACGGGTGCCTCCGGGTCCTTGTTGACCGCGACGATCGTCTTGGACGTCTGCATCCCGGCCAGGTGCTGGATGGCCCCGGAGATGCCGAGGGCGATGTACAGCTGGGGAGAGACGGACTTGCCGGTCTGTCCGACCTGGTACTGGTGCGGGTAGTAGCCGGCGTCGACCGCGGCACGGGAGGCGCCCACCGCTCCGCCCAGGACGTCGGCCAGTTCCTCCACCACCTTGAAGCCGTCCGCTCCCCCGACGCCGCGTCCGCCGGACACCACGACGGCCGCCTCCGTGAGCGCGGGACGGTCGCCCGCGAGCACGGCACGGCGGGCGGTGATGCGGGCGGACGCCGCGGGGTCGATCGGCAAAGGAGCGAGCACCCGATCCCGCGCTTCCACCGGATGCTCCGCCGGTTCGAAGGACCCCGGTCGTACGGCGATCACCGGTACGCCATGGGTGACCTCCGAACTCACGGTGCAGGACCCGCCGAACACGATCTGGGTGACGGTGCCGGCCGAGTCCAGGCCGACCGCGTCGATCAGCAGCCCGGCGTCCAGTCGTGCGGCGAGACGGCCGGCCACCTCCTTGCCGTCCGTCGTCGCGGACACGAGTACGGCGGCGGGAGCGGCCTCCCGGACCGCGAGTTCCAGGGCGTCGACGGCGGGCGTGCCGAGAAAGTCGCCCGCTTCGGCGGACTCGGCCGCGTAGACGTTCACGGCTCCATGACGGGCGAGGGACTCCCCGAGGCGGGCCGTCGTACCGGGGGTTCCCACGACGACGGCGGCCGGATCGCCCAACTGCCTTGCGGCGGCCAGGAGTTCATACGTGGACTTGTGGACGCGTTCCCCGTCGTGGTCGACGAGGACGAGGACATCGGGCATCGGTGCCTGCTTCTTGGTCGGAACGGTTCAGACGAGCTTCTGGGCGATCAGGTATGCGGCGAGCTCACGCCCACCCGAGCCGTCGTCCGTGATACGGAGTCCCGCGGTCCGCGCCGGCCTCGGCACGGCGTTCACCACGCGGGTGCGGGTCACGAGGAACCCCGTGTCGTCCGCGCCGGGGAACAGGTCGTCGAGGTCGACGGTCCGCACCGGCTTCTTCTTCGCGGCCATGATCCCCTTGAAGGAGGGATAGCGCGGCTCGTTGATCTTCTCGGTGACGCTCACCAGCGCGGGCAGCGGCGCGTCGAGCGTCGCCTCGCCGCTCTCGGTCTCGCGCTCCGCGCGTACCCGCCCCGCCTGAACGGTCAGCTCCCGCGCGTGCGTCAGCTGGGGCAGGCCGAGCAGGTCCGCGACGACGGCGGGGACCGCGCTCGTCTGTCCGTCGGTCGTCGCGTTGCCCGCCAGCACCAGGTCGACGTCCGGCACGGTCCGCACGGCGGCTGCCAGGACCTTCGCGGTGGTCACCACATCGGCTCCGTGGAGTCGGTCGTCGCAGATGTGGATGCCGCGGTCGGCGCCCATCGCCAGGACCTTGCGGACGGCGTCGAGCGCGGAGCCGGGTCCCATGGTCACGACGGTGACCTCGCCGCCCTCGGCCTCCTTCAGGGTCAGAGCCTCTTCCGCGGCACGCTCGTTGATCTCGTCCAGGACGGGATCGGCGCCCTCGCGGTCAACGGTGTGGTCGCCTTCGGACAGGGCGCGCTCCGCCGCGGTGTCCGGGACCTGCTTGACGAGTACGACGATGTTCACGTTCCTCTTCCTCCGGTCGCCGGTGCTCAGCGGAACGCCGGGTAGCCGGTGACCGCCTGACCGACGACCAGCGTGTGCATCTCGCTGGTGCCTTCGTAGGTGAGGACGGACTCCAGGTTGTTGGCGTGACGCAGCGGCGAGTACTCCAGTGAGATGCCGTTGGCTCCGAGGACGGTGCGGCACTCCCGCGCGATGGCGATCGCCTCCCGGACGTTGTTGAGCTTGCCGACGCTGATCTGCTCCGGCCGGATGCGGTGCTGGTCCTTGAGCCGGCCCAGGTGCACGGCGAGCAGCGCGGCGTTGCCCACGGACACGCTCATGTCGGCGAACTTCTTCTGGGTGAGCTGGAAGGCACTGATCGGCTTGTCGAACTGGACCCGGGAGTCGGCGTATTCGACGGCCGCCTGCAGCGAGTCGCGGGCCGCGCCGACGGCGCCGAACAGGATGCCGAAGCGGGCCTCGTTCAGGCAGGACAGCGGTCCGCGGAGCCCCTGCGCGAGCGGCAGTCGCGCCGCGTCGGGCAGCCGTACGTCGTCGAAGTACAGCTCCGAGGTGATCGAGGCGCGCAGCGACATCTTCTGCTTGATGTCCTGGGTGGTGAAACCGGGGGTGCCACGGGGCACGAGGAAGCCGCGGATGCCGTCCTCGGTCTGCGCCCAGACGGTGGCCACGTCGGCGATACCGCCGTTGGTGATCCACATCTTCGATCCGTTGAGGATCCAGTCGTCGCCGTCCCGGACGGCCCTGGTGCGCATCCCGGAGGGGTTGCTGCCGAAGTCGGGTTCGGTCAGGCCGAAGCAGCCGATCGCCTCACCGGCGGCGAGCCGGGGCAGCCACTCCTGCTTCTGCTCCTCCGAGCCCCACTTCCAGATGGAGAACATCGACAGTGAGCCCTGCACGGAGACGAAGCTGCGGAAACCGGAGTCCGCCGCCTCCAGTTCCATGCAGGCCAGTCCGTAGCTGACGGCGTTGGTGCCGGCGCAGCCGTACCCTTCGAGGTGCATGCCGAGCACGCCCAACTTGCCGAGTTCGGGCGCGAGTTCGCGAGCGAAGTGGGCGTTCTCGAACCACTCGGCGAGGTGCGGGCGGACCCGGTCGGCGAGGAACCTGGCGACGGTGGCCTGGATCTCGCGCTCCTCGTCGGTGAGGACGGAGGCGATGTCGAGCAGTTCGAGGGGGTCCTTCAGTGGCGTGCCGCTCATGTGGGGCTCCTTTGTCATCGGTAGGGAATTCGGGGGTCAGGTTGAGGCGTGGTCGGACGAGCCGTGCAGGATCTGCGCGGTGTGCTGGCCCAGGCGCGGCGGGGGCAGGCGGTACCGGGCCGGGGTCCGGTCCAGCGCGATGGGATGCGCGACCTGGCGGGAGGGCCTGCCTTCTTCTCCGTCGCCGGGTGCGGCGGGGATCTCGACGATGCCGGGAAGGCCGAGCCTGTGGGCGAAGGCGAAGGCGTCGTCGAGCGTGTTGACCGGTCCGGCGGGGACACCGGCGGCCAGCAGGACGGTCGACCAGTGGTCGGCACCCGCGGTGCTGAGCCGCTTGGTCAGGATGTCCCGCAGTTCGGCGCGGTGGGCGACCCGGTCGGCGTTGGTGCGGAAACGGTCGTCGAGAGCGAGACCGGGCTCTCCCACTGCCGCCGCGAGCGCGGCGAACTGCCGGTCGGTGCCCACCGCGAGGGCGAGCGGGCGGTCCGCGGTCGGGAGGGTCTCGTACGGGGCGATGCTGGGGTGCTCGTTGCCCATGCGCCCCGGGACGACACCGGCCACGGCGTACGCGGACGCCTGGTTGACCATGGCCGACAGCAGCGAGCCGAGCAGGTTCACCTCCACGAGCTGTCCCTCGCCGGTGGCGTCCCGGTGCCGTAGGGCCGCCATGATCCCGAGCGAGGCGTGCAGTCCGGTGATCACGTCGACGAGGGCCACGCCGGCCTTGACCGGCTCGCCGGCGGCGTACCCGGTCACGCTCATCAGGCCGCCGACCGCCTGCACGAGCAGGTCGTATCCGGGGATCGCGGCTCCCGCGCCGCTGCCGAACCCACTGATCGAGCAGTAGATGAGCTCCGGGCGCTCGGCGCGGAGCTTTTGGTGGCCGAGGCCCAGCCGTTCCATGGTGCCGGGGCGGAAGTTCTCCACCAGGACGTCGGACTCGGCGATCAGGGCACGGGCCTGTTCGAGGCCGGTGTCGGTCGTCAGGTCCAGGACGACGGACCTCTTGTTGCGGTTGACGCTCAGGAAGTAGGTCGACGTGCCGTCGCGGTCCGCCGGGGGGTGCCAGGCCCGGGTGTCGTCCCCGGTCGCCGGCCGCTCCACCTTCACCACGTCTGCGCCGAGGTCGGCGAGGAGCATGGTGGCGTACGGTCCCGCGAGAACCCGGGAGAAGTCGGCGATCCGCAGACCGTTCAGTGCGGCGTCTGTTCCGTAGTGGGTGCCCACGCACCCTCCTCTCTGATCGTGCCGCCGGTGCGAGCGTGAAATGGCCGGAC
Source organism: Streptomyces sp. NPDC048420 (assembly GCF_040651535.1). Lineage (NCBI taxonomy): Bacteria > Bacillati > Actinomycetota > Actinomycetes > Kitasatosporales > Streptomycetaceae > Streptomyces > Streptomyces sp. NPDC048420. The sequence continues at coordinate 34,501 of NZ_JBEZKG010000031.1, read as the reverse complement.
CTCTTCCCGCTCGCTACCAGCGGTCCGAGGACGTTGCGCGATGGGTGAGTTCGACGAGGGGAAACCCCTGGGCGAGCGGAGGGACGGTCCGTACGACACGCACTCTCGCCCCGACCGCGACCACGACCGGCTCCACCCTGGTGACCTGGCAGGTCAGGGTGAATCCCTCGTCCATCGCGGCGAACCAGGTGTTGAGCGGAACCTGGCCGACGCGACGCACGAGGACCCCGGCCCCCGAGCTGCGCTCCCGCCTGAAGGCGGTGGACCCGCAGGCGCGGCAGAACGAACGGCGATAGGCCGGCGTGCCGCACCAGAGGCAGCGCTGGAAGAGCAGTTCTCCGCTGCTCGTCGGCGCGTCCGACTCGATGGGTTCACGGGTGTCTGTCTGGGGCATCACGGCCTCCTGCACGCGGTTCGGTGACCGGAAAGGGGCGATCGGAATCCGGTTCGGCACGGAATCCGATTCGGCTCCACCACACTGGCCCGCCACGGATCGCTGGTCAACGACGGGTTGACGCATCTTTGTGCGCGGACGGCGTTCTGTTCGCCGAGGTCAGAGCCTCTTCCCGGCGCTACTGTCAGACGTCGACGACCGAGGTGGCGGCTGGTGCCTTGTCGGTGAAGCGCGGCAGGGCGGCGGGGCCCATCTGCGCGTGCCTGCCTACGCCACCGAGGTGGGTGGGCAGATCGGCGAGCACACTGCGGAACAGACCGGCGAGTTGGACGACGGCGCCGACAGGGAGGGCGCGGCGGAGGGTGCCGCCCTCAGAAACCGGATCTCGATCCGATCCTGCTCGCGGATATGGCCGACAGACAGGCGGGGGCAGTCCTCGAACGTGTCGCCGTCGACCGTCACGGTCAGGATGCCGGGCAGATTCGAGGGCCGGCCCAGATTCTCGACTGGCGGTCCTGCCTGGCGCGGTGGAGCGCGGAGTGGGCAGACGCCGCGGCCTGCGAGGACCAGTTGAGCGAGGCGGACGAGGAGGCCCTGCGGCCTCGCCGGCTGGGCTTCACCCCCTGCGTCCCCCGAGCGCCTCGCAGCGGAGTACGCCGCGCTGCCCTCACCGCCGAGTTCGGCGTCCGGCTGCCCCGCTTCGCCCTGCGAACGCCCGGACCGGGCGAGACCTGCGCGGTCATCCGCACGGGCCCGCGCAGGACCTCACCGAGCAGGTCCCGGACACTGGGGTCGCCGCCATGAACTGTGATCCGAACCGGCGCCGGCACCGCGCCGGCATGCAGCACCTTCCTGAGCGTCTCGGCTGCCGCTGCACCCGCGATGACCCTGCGGCGCCCAGACGGCACCAGCGACGCTCGATGCAGCGCTGCCATGTCCGCGCTCGACCGACGCCCACATGACCAAAGCGGCGGGGGCCGTCAGCCGTCGATCGGGCGGAGAGTGTCGTCGTCGCAGCTCGTCGCCAGCCACTGCTCGACGGCGGTGATGTGCACAGTCGCGGCGGAGACCGCGAGCAGCGCGTCGCGTGCCTGGAGCGCGCGGAGGATCGCCTCGTGGTCCTGGTGGGCGCTGTCCAGCGCATCACGGGTGCGGCTGCCTCGGACGATGCGTACCCGCTGGGTGCGCGTGGAGAGCACCTCCAGGAGCATGGAGAGGACCGGGTTGCCGACCGCTTCGACGATGCGCAGGTGGAAGGCGATGTCGTGGGCGACGAAGTCCTCCACGGTCGCGGCGGAGCGGCATCGGTCGAGGAGGTCGCGCAGTTCTTGGAGGTCGTGCGGTTGCAGCATGGCCGCGGCCAGTCCGGTCGCCTGGGGTTCGAGCAGCCTGCGGACCTGGAGCAACTGCAGGGCGGCACGCCCCTGGGAGACGTCCGCTGCGAAGGACAGCGTCTCGAGGAGAAGGTGGGGCTCCAGGCTGGAGACATAGGTGCCGTCGCCCTGTCGGCTGACCAGTATCCGCATGGCGGTCAGGGCCCGCACGGCTTCGCGCAGCGAGTTGCGGGAGAGGCCGAGCTGTCGGGCGAGGACGTCTTCCTTGGGCAGGCGGGAGCCGGGCGCGAGTTCGCCGGCGACGATCATCGCCTTGATCTTGTCCATCGCCTCGTCGGTCAGTGCCACGAGGTGCCTCTCTGTGGGGGTGGGTAGGGCCCCGGCGGCTCCGCCCAGTCCGCGTCCGAACGAAGAGCGGAGCCGCCAGGAGCCGGCCTTTACTCCTGCTTCTCGCCGGAGGCGAAGCGGGAGATGATCAGGGCGACGATGATGATCGCACCGTTGAGGAACTGGTTCCACAGGGGCGGTACGCCCGCCAGGGTCATGACGTTGATGACCAGTTGGAGGGTGAGGACACCGGTGAGGGCGCCGAACACGGACCCCTTGCCGCCGTTGAGGCTGACCCCGCCGATGACGGTCGCGGCGAAGACCTGGAAGATCCAGCCGCTGCCCTGGGTGGCGGAGATGGAACCGTAGTGGCCGGTGTAGAGGATGCCGGCGAACGCGGCGAGCAGGCTGCCGAGGATCAGCACCACCCAGACGATCCGGTCGACGCGGATGCCCGCGGTGCGGGCCGCCTCGGCGTTGCCGCCGATCGCGTACAGCGCGCGGCCGTGCCGCAGCCACGCCAGCGCGCTGCCGCCCACTGCGAACAGCAGCGCGCAGATCCAGATGGAGGCCGGGACGCCCAGCCATGAGGCCTTGCCCAGGTACGTGAAGGAGGACGGCAGTTCCACGATGGACTGGCCCTCGGAGAGGGCAACCTGCAGTCCGCGCAGCATGGTCAGGCCGCCGAGGGTGACGATGAAGCCGTTGAGCCGCAGTCTGAGGATGAGGAAGCCGTTCAAGGCGCCGATCGCCGCGCCGACCAGGAGGCAGAGAGGGACCGCCGTCCATTCGGGAAACATCCCGAGGCCCGTGAATCGCCCGCCGCTGGAAGGCAGTACGAGCCACACGGCGATGACCGGGGCCACGCCGATGGTCGACTCCAGGGACAGGTCCATCCGTCCGCAGATGAGGATGAAGGTGGTCGCGAGGACGAGCAGGCTCAGCTCGGTGGACTGCTGGGCGACGCCGATGAGGTTGTCGGCGGTGAGGAAGGCCGGCGAGACGATGAACCCGATCACCATCAGGACGAGGATGGCCGGGACCAGGGACAGCTCACGGAAGCGGCCGAGGTCGACGCGGATGCGGGCGGTGTCCGCTGCGGCCGGCTCCGCCGCACTCGCTGCGGGCTCGGTGAGATCTGTGGTGGCGGACATGACTACCTTCCGTGCTCGTCGGTGCCGGATACGGCGGATGCGAGAGGGGTGCCGACGCCCTCCATGGCGGCGACGACGTGTTCGTCCTTCCAGCCGCGGTCGAACTCGGCGACCACCCGGCCGTGGAACATGACGACGACCCGGTCACACACTTTGAGGTCGTCGAGTTCGTCGGAGACGATCAGTGCGGCCTTGCCTGCGTCGGCGACCTGCCGGATCCTGCCGAGCAGGAACTCCTTGGACTTGACGTCGACGCCGTTGGTGGGGCGGATGGCCACCAGGACGTGAGGGTCGGTGGCCAGGGCGCGGGCGACGACGACCTTCTGCTGGTTGCCGCCGGAGAGGGCGGAGACCGGGGTGGCGGCGCCCGGGGTCTTGATGTCGAGGTCCTCGATCATGCGCTGGGCGAAGGCTCTGGTCCGCGCGGGCAGGACCGTGCCCCACGGGCCGAGCTGGTCGGTGACGGTCAGGGTGGCGTTCTCCGCCACGCTGCGGTTGTTGACCAGTCCCTGGAGGTGGCGGTCCTCGGGGACCAGGCCGACTCCGGCGGCCAGGGCGGACGGCACGCTGCCGGTGCGCACGCTCCTGCCGCCGACCGAGATACTGCCGTCCTGGGCCCGGTGCAGACCGGCGACGGCCTCGCCCACCTGGACGTTGCCGCTGGCCGCGGCACCGGCGAGCCCGATCACCTCGCCCGCGCGCACCGAGAGGGACAGCTCCTCGCAGGCGCCGGGAAGTGTCAGACCGCTGATCTCCAGCACCTCGGCGGAGCCGGCCCGTGCGGCCGGGGACCCGCTCTCGCCGACCGCCGCGACGGAGGCGGACTCGCCGGTCATGGCCTCCACCAGCGCCTGGTGACCGAGCTCGGCCACGGGCGCGGTCAGGATGTGGGCCGCGTCGCGGTAGACGGTGACCGTGCTGCAGAGGTCGTACACCTCTTGCAGGTGGTGGGAGATGAAGAGGAAGGCGACGCCCTGGTCCTGCAGGTCGCGCAGCTTGTCGAAGAGGCGGCCGATGCCGCGGGCGTCGAGCTTGGCGGTCGGTTCGTCGAGGATGATGAAGCGGGCGCCGAAGGACAGCGCCCTGGCGATCTCGACGAACTGCCGCTGCTCGACGGTGAGGTCCTTCGCGCGTGCGGCGGGGTCGACGGCAACGCCGTACTCGCCGAGCAACTCCTCTGCGCGCAGCCGCAGTTGCTTCCAGCGGATGGGCTGCACCGCGCCGGCGCTCTGCCGGTTCAGGAAGAGGTTCTCCGCGACGGTCAGGTCACCGATGATCGTGGAACGCTGGTAGACACACGCGACGCGGGAACGCCAGGCGTCGATGTCGCCGAAGGCGGGCGCCGACTCCCCCGAGAAGCGCAGGGTCCCGGTGTCGGGCTGCTGGAGACCGGTGAGGATGGAGACGAGCGTCGACTTGCCGGCGCCGTTGCGGCCGACCAGGGCGTGCGACTCACCCGAGGCGATGCTGATACGTGCGTCGCGCAGGGCGACGGTCGCGCCGAACCGTTTGCTGATGCCGGTCGCCTCGGCCACCGGGGCCGGATGCCCGGGACCGGTCGCGGTATCCGCCATGGGGATTCCGTCCTTTGACGTCGGATGCGGGGAGCGGGGAAGGGCGCGGTGGGGACGGAGGCAGGTGCCGGTCCCTCCCCACCGCGGGCTTGAGCTGCCGGTGATCAGCCGACGTTGTTGCCCCACAGGGCCTTGTCGTCCACGTTGTCCTTGGTCACCAGCGGGGCGGGCAGCTGGTCCTCCAGGCCGTTCGGGATCTCGACGATGGTGGAGTCGTGGTCGGTCTTGCCCGGCTTGAAGGTCTTGCCCTCGGCCGCGGCCTTGGCGTAGTACAGCGCGTACTTGGCGTAGAGGTCGGCGGGCTGGGAGATGGTGGCGTCGATCTGGCCCTTGCGGATGGCGTCGAACTCCTGCGGGATGCCGTCGTTGGAGATGATCGCGATGTGGCCCTTCTGGCCCGCCGGCTTGAGCAGCTTCTTCTGCTCAAGCAGTGCCAGGGTCGGCTGCAGGAAGACACCGCCGGCCTGCATGTAGATGCCGTTCAGGTCCGGGTGCTGGGCCAGCAGCGACTGGAGCTTGGCGGAGGCGACGTCGCCCTTCCAGTCGGTCGGCAGCTCGAAGATCTTGATCTTGGGGAACTTCGTCTTCATGCAGGCGGCGAAAGCCTCGGAGCGGTCGCGGCCGTTGATGGAGTCCAGGGCGCCCTGCAGCTCGGCGACCTTGCCCTCGCCGTTCAGCTGCTTGCCGAGGTACTCGCAGGCCTTGGTGCCGTACGCCTTGTTGTCGGCGCGTACGACCATGTAGACGTCGCCCTTGTCGGGACGGGTGTCGACGCTGACGACCGGGATCTTCTTCGACGCGAGGGTGTCGAGGGTGGAGGCGATGGCGCCGGTGTCCTGGGGCGCCATGACGACGGCCTTGGCACCGGTGTTCTGGAACACCTGCACGTTCGCGACCAGCTTGGTGACGTCGTTCTGCGAGTTGCTCAGCGGCAGGGCGTTGATGCCGTCGGACTTGATGTCCTTCTTCACGTACTCGGCGTAGGAGTTCCAGAAGTCGGAGTCCGAGCGCGGCAGGTCGATACCGATGGCCGGTGCGGCACTGCTCGCGCCGGCCGAGTCGGAACTGTCGCGGTTGCACGCGGTGACGAGCGTCATCGCCGCCAGGACGGCGAGGACGCCTGCGGCGGTGGAGCGGGGGCGAGCGAGCTTCATGACCGTGTTCTCTCTTCAGGCAGGGCGGGGAGCCGCCGAGTGAGGGTGAAGGGGGCGTATTCGCCTGCGGGGGAAGGACGAGGCCGCCGGCCGGACAGCCTGCGGATCCGGCACAAGGACGTGCGGACCACAGCAGACAGGGGCGTGAGGGAGTGGCAGCCAGACGGACGTGGAGGCCGAACGACCGCACGCCGCACCGGTTGCTCACCGGAACGTGCAAGCCATTCCTCCGATGTATATCGGACGTCGAGGACGTTACGACGGCATTGCCGACGTTGACAAGAGTCCACTGCCGCAGATTTCTGTGACATCGGCCTGCGGGGTGCCGGGGGTCCGCGCAGGCGCTCTTGATCGCCTCCCGAAACCTCTTCTCACCTGGGTTTATATCGACACCAGGGAGTTCGTGGCGCCAAGCGACAACAACTCACGATTCGGCAACGACGCCACCGCCGACCACTCCGCGATGGCCGGAGAGGAGGCGCACGAGGGGGTGCCCACCCCCGCGAGACCAGGCGATCCGCCCTGCCCGACCTGCTCTCATCAGGGAGGATGAGCGCGTGAATGCTCCTTGGATTCATCGGGGGGAAGGAGTCGACCTCAGACTCCATTCCCGTACAAATTTGCCCATATCACCCAAGCGTGAGAGGTGCAGCCGCCAGCCATGACGAAATACATCCGAGGTTTCCTTTGTCAGTGGGCCCTTCTACGTTTACAGTCACCCTGCCGCGATTCCTCCGATGACTGCGGTCCCTCACCCCCTCACGAACCACCCATGGCAAGGGAGTTGCCCAGTGAAACTGCTACGAGTCGGCGCACCCGGCGAGGAGCGGCCCGCTGTCCGCACCGAGGACGGCCGTCTGCTGGATCTGTCCTCCGTGGCCTCCGACATCGACGGCGCCTTCCTTGCCGGGGACGGTGTCGACCGGGCCCGTGCGGCGGTCGGGGCGGGCGAGCTGCCCGAACTGGACGCGGACGGTCTGCGGATCGGCGCACCTGTCGCCCGTCCCGGCAAGATCGTCTGCGTCGGCCTGAACTACCGCGACCACGCCGCCGAGACCGGAGCGCCGATCCCGCCGCGTCCGGTGGTGTTCATGAAGGACCCGGGCACGGTCGTGGGCCCGTACGACGAGGTGCTGGTCCCGCGAGGCTCGGTGAAGACGGACTGGGAGGTCGAACTGGCGGTGGTCATCGGCCGCCGCGCACGCTACCTCGACGGCCCCGCCGCCGCGCGGGCCGTGATCGCCGGCTACGCGATCAGCCACGATGTCTCGGAGCGCGAGTTCCAGCTGGAGTACTCGCCGCAGTGGGACCTGGGCAAATCCTGCGAGACCTTCAATCCCCTCGGCCCCTGGTTGGTCACCGCCGACGAGGTCGGCGACCCGCAGAACCTCGGACTGCACCTGAGCGTCAACGGCGTGAAGCGGCAGGACGGCCACACCAGCGACATGATCTTCCCGGTCGACCACATCGTGGCCTATCTGAGCCAGTACATGGTTCTGGAGCCGGGCGATGTGATCAACACCGGTACACCCGCGGGTGTGGCCCTCGGCCTTCCCGGCACCCCGTATCTGCGTTCCGGCGACACCGTCGAGCTGTCCGTGGACGGACTCGGCGGCCAGCGTCAGACCTTCGGCCAAGCGTGAAAGGCATCCCCTTGACTGCAACCTCCGCCCGGATCACCGCGGTCGACACCTATGACGTCCGTTTCCCCACCTCACGGGAACTGGACGGCTCGGACGCGATGAACCCGGACCCCGACTACTCCGCCGCCTACGTCGTCCTGCGCACCGACGCCGGCGACGGGCTCGAAGGCCACGGCTTCACCTTCACCATCGGCCGCGGCAACGACGTCCAGACGGCAGCGATCAACGCACTGCGGCCGCATGTGGTGGGCCGTGACGTGGCGGAGCTGTGTGCCGACCCGGGCTCGCTCAGCCGCGACCTGATCGGGGACAGCCAGCTTCGCTGGCTCGGCCCCGAGAAGGGGGTGATGCACATGGCGATCGGCGCCGTCGTGAACGCCGTGTGGGATCTCGCCGCCAAGCGGGAGGGCAAGCCGCTGTGGCAGCTGCTCGCCCACGCCGATCCCGAGTGGCTGGTCTCCCAGGTCGACTTCCGCTACATCGCCGACGCCCTCACCCCCGAGGACGCCCTGGGGCTGCTGCGCGAGGGCCGGACGGGGCTGGCCGAGCGCGAGACGATCCTGCTGGAGCGCGGCTATCCCGGCTACACCACCTCCCCCGGCTGGCTCGGCTACTCCGACGACAAGCTCACCCGGCTGGCCAAGCAGGCCGTCGCCGACGGCTTCACCCAGATCAAGCTCAAGGTCGGCGCCGACCTCGACGACGACATCCGGCGAATGCGCACCGCCCGTGCCGCCGTCGGCGACGGCATCCGCATCGCCATCGACGCCAACCAGCGCTGGAACGTCGACCAGGCGATCGAGTGGACCAACAGCCTCGCCGAGTTCGACCCGTACTGGATCGAGGAGCCCACCAGCCCCGACGACATCCTCGGCCACGCCACGATCCGCAAGGCGGTCGCGCCGGTCAAGGTCGCCACCGGCGAGCACGTCCAGAACCGCATCGTCTTCAAGCAGCTCCTGCAGGCCGGCGCCCTCGACGTCCTCCAGATCGACGCCGCCCGGGTGGGTGGGGTCAACGAGAACCTCGCCATCCTGCTGCTCGCCGCCAAGTTCGGGGTGCCGGTGTGCCCGCACGCCGGCGGGGTGGGGCTGTGCGAACTGGTGCAGCACCTGTCGATGTTCGACTACCTGGCCCTGTCCGGCACCACCGAGAACCGGGTCATCGAGTTCGTCGACCACCTTCACCAGCACTTCACCACACCCGTCGTGATGCGCGACGGCCACTACACCGCTCCGCTCGCCCCCGGTTTCTCCGCCACCATGCGCGAGGAGTCCATCGCCGAATACCGCTACCCCGACGGGACGTTCTGGGTGGCCGACCGCGCCGGGCAGGAGGATGCGGCATGACCGATCTGTCAGGTCTCAGAGCCGTCGTCACCGGCGGTGCTGCCGGAATCGGGCTCGCCACCGCCCGCACGCTGGCCGCGCAGGGCGCAGCGGTGGCCGTCCTGGATCTCGAACCCGCCGGTGTGCCACAGCCGTTGCTCGGTCTCAAGGCCGATGTCAGCGACGACACCTCGGTACGCGCCGCCGTGGAGGCCGCGGCCGGCGCGCTGGGCGGCATCGACATCCTCGTCAACAACGCCGGCATCGGTGCCATCGGTACCGTCGAGGACAACCCCGACGAGCAGTGGCACCGCGTCCTGGACGTCAACGTCCTCGGCATGGTCCGCACCACCCGGGCCGCGCTGCCCCATCTGCGCCGCGCCGCCACCGCCCGTCCGGGCACTGCGGCCGTCGTCAACACCTGCTCCATCGCGGCCACCGCGGGGCTCCCGCAGCGCGCCCTGTACTCCGCCAGCAAGGGCGCCGTGCTCTCCCTCACCCTGGCCATGGCCGCCGACCACGTCCGCGAGGGCATCCGCGTCAACTGCGTCAACCCCGGCACCGCCGACACCCCGTGGGTGGGTCGGCTGCTGGACGCCGCCGACGACCCGGAAGCGGAGCGTGCCGCGCTCAACGCCCGCCAGCCCCTGGGCCGTCTGGTCACCGCCGACGAGGTGGCGGCCGCCATCGTCTACCTCGCCGGTCCCGCAGCGGCGTCCGTCACCGGCACCGCACTCGCGGTGGACGGCGGCATGCAGGGGCTGCGGCTGCGCCCGGCGGACCGGTCGTGAGGACCACCACGCTGGGCGGCAGCGCGGTCGGGATCACGCAACTCGCGCTCGGCTGTGCCGGTCTCGGCAACCTCTACCATCCGGTCACCGAGGAGGCCGCCCTCGCCACCGTGGCGGCGGCCTGGGACGCCGGAGTCCGCGCCTTCGACACCGCACCCCACTACGGGCTGGGCCTGTCGGAACGGCGGCTCGGCACGGCACTGCGCAACCGCCCCCGGGACACGTACACCGTCTCCACCAAGGTGGGCCGGCTGCTCGTACCCGACCCGGAGGGCGACTGCGGCGACGATCTCGCGAACGGCTTCGCCGTCTCCGCGACCCACCGTCGCGTCTGGGACTTCAGCGCCGACGGGGTGTCGCGCTCGCTGGAGGCGAGCCTGGACCGCCTCGGCCTCGACCGGATCGACGTGGCGCTGCTGCACGACCCGGACGACCACGCCGAGCAGGCGCTGCGTGAGGCGTACCCGGCGTTGGAACGCCTGCGCAGCGAAGGCGTGGTCGGGGCCATCGGCATCGGCATGAACCAGTCCGCGCTGCCCACCCGCTTCCTGCGCGAGACCGACATCGACGTGGTGCTGCTGGCCGGCCGCTACACCCTCCTGGACCAGGACGGCCTTGCCGAACTGCTGCCGGAGGCCGCCGCCCGCGGCCGGAGCGTGGTCATCGGCGGGGTCTTCAACTCCGGCCTGCTCACCGCTCCGCGACCCGGCGCCACGTACGACTACGCCCCGGCGCCCCAGCCGGTGCTCGACCGCGCGCTGCGCCTGCTGGAGGTGACCGAACGCCATGGCGTTCCGCTGCGCGCCGCCGCCCTGCGCTTCCCCTTCGGCCACTCCGCGGTCGCGAGCGTCCTGACCGGCGCCCGCTCCACCGAAGAGGTACACGACACCGTCGAGCAGCTGCGCCGCCCGATCCCGGACGCCCTGTGGGACGAGCTGCGCGCCGAGGGGCTGCTCGCCGACGGCACCCCCGTCCCCGTATCGACGCCGTCGAAGGACCCCACATGCACCGGGGCCGGCGAGTGGACGCTGTGACCGTGCCGCATCCCTGGCCGGGCATCATCGACGCCCACCATCATGTGTGGCAGCTCTCGGTACGCGACCAGGACTGGATCACCGGTCCCGAACTCTCCCCGCTACGCCGTGACTTCACCCTCACCGACCTGGCGCCGGAGGCCCGTGCCGCCGGTGTCTCGGCCACCGTGCTGGTGCAGACGATCACCGTCCCGGAGGAGACCCCGGAGTTCCTGGCCCTCGCCGCGTCCAGCGATCTGATCGCCGGTGTGGTCGGCTGGACCGACCTGACCGCCCCTGATGTCGCCGATGCTCTCGCGTGGCTGCGCGCGGGCTTCGGTGGCGAGTACCTGGTCGGCATCCGCCATCAGGTGCAGGGCGAACCGGACCCCGGTTGGCTGGTGCGCCCCGAGGTGCTGCGTGGCCTGACCGCGGTCGCCGAAGCGGGACTCGTCTACGACCTGGTGGTGAAGCCCCATCAGCTCACGGCCGCGGTCGAGGCCGCCGCGCGCCTGCCGGAACTCACGTTCGTCCTGGACCACGCGGGCAAGCCGCCCGTCGTGTCCGGTGCCCTCGACCCATGGGCCGAGGAGATCCGATGGTTCGCCGCCCTCCCCAACACGGTCTGCAAACTGTCCGGCCTGGTCACCGAGGCGGACTGGGGCACATGGACCGTCGAGGACCTCAGGCCGTACACCGACACGGTCCTGGATGCCTTCGGCCCCGAACGCCTGATGTTCGGCTCCGACTGGCCGGTCTGCCGGCTCGCCGCCTCCTACGGCCAAGTGGTCGACACGGCACAGAAGCTGACGGCCTGGCTCGCCCCCGCAGAACGCCACGAGGTCTTCACCGGCACCGCCGCACGGACCTACGGCCTGACCGTCACCGGATTGCCGGGCCAACCCCAGGAAGCCCCATGCGCATAGCTCTCTTCATCACCTGTTTCAACGACACCATGTTCCCCCGCACCGGCCAGGCGGTGACCGCACTCCTGGAACGCCTCGGCCACACCGTGGAGTTCCCGCAGGCTCAGACCTGCTGCGGCCAGATGCACTTCAACACCGGCTACCGCCCCGAGACCCTGCCCATGGTGCGCCGCTTCACCGAGGCCTTCGCGGGCTACGACGCCGTCGTCGCCCCCTCCGGATCCTGCGCCGGCATGGTGCGCGACCACCACCGGACGGTCGCCGCCCAGTACGGGGACTCCGCCCTCACCGAGGCGGTCGAGCAGGTGGCGCCCACGGTGTACGAACTGTCGGAACTCCTCGTCGACGTGCTCGGCGTCACCGACGTCGGCGCGTACTTCCCGCACCGCGTCACCTACCACCCCACCTGCCACTCACTGCGCATGCTGCGCGTCGGCGACCGGCCGCTCAGGCTGCTGCGTGCGGTGAAGGGCATCGACCTCGTCGAACTGCCCGCCGCCGACTCCTGCTGCGGCTTCGGCGGCACGTTCGCGCTGAAGAACGCCGACGTCTCCAACGCCATGCTGGCCGACAAGATGCGCCATGTCCTGGACACCGGCGCCGAGTTCCTGACCGCGGGCGACAACTCCTGCCTCACGCACATCGGCGGCGGCCTGTCCCGGCTCCGCACCGGCGTCGGGACCCTGCACCTGGCCGAGATCCTGGCCGCCACGGAAGGGGACACACGGTGAGCGGCGCCGACAACGTCGTATGGCTGGGCACACCGGCGTTCCCCGAGGCCGCGCGCGAGGCGCTCGCCGACACCCGGCTGCGGGCGAACCTGCGCCGGGCCACCGGCACCATCCGCGACAAGCGCCTCGCGGTCGCCGCCGAACTGGAGGACTGGGAGGAGCTGCGGGAAACGGCCGCGACGATCAAGCGCCACACGCTGCGCCACCTCGACCACCATCTCCTGCGGCTGGAGAAGGCGGTGACCGTCGCGGGCGGAACCGTGCACTGGGCGGCGGACGCCGCCGAGGCCAACCGCATCGTCACCGGCCTGGTGGCGGCGACCGGCGAGAGGGAGGTCGTCAAGGTCAAGTCGATGGCCACTCAGGAGATCGGCCTCAACGAGGCACTCGCCGACGCCGGCATCCGCGCGTACGAGACCGATCTCGCGGAACTCATCGTGCAGTTGGGCGGCGACCGCCCCTCCCACATCCTGGTGCCGGCCATCCACCGGGGCCGCTCCGAGATCCGGGAGATCTTCCGGCGGGAGATGGGCGAGTGGGGCAGGCCCGCCCCCGACACCCTCACCGACGACCCGCGTGACCTCGCCGAAGCGGCCCGGCTCCATCTGAGGGAGAAGTTCCTGCGGGCCAAGGTGGCCGTCTCCGGTGCCAACTTCGCCGCCGCCGACACCGGCACGGTGGTGGTCGTGGAGTCGGAGGGCAACGGGCGGATGTGCCTGACGCTGCCTGAGACACTGATCACCGTCATGGGCATAGAGAAGGTGCTGCCGTCCTTCGCCGACCTGGACGTCTTCCTCCAGTTGCTGCCCCGCTCGTCCACGGGCGAGCGCATGAACCCGTACACCTCCCTGTGGACCGGCGTCACCGAGGGCGACGGCCCCCAGAACTTCCACCTGGTGCTCCTCGACAACGGCCGCACCGCCACCCTGGCGGACGAGGTGGGCCGCCAGGCGCTGAACTGCATCCGCTGCTCGGCCTGCCTGAACGTCTGCCCGGTGTACGAGCGCACCGGCGGCCACGCCTACGGCTCCGTCTACCCCGGGCCGATCGGCGCCGTCCTGACCCCGCAGCTCGTCGGCGTCGAGAACGCCGCCTCGCTGCCCTTCGCCTCGACCCTGTGCGGGGCCTGCTACGACGCGTGCCCCGTGAAGATCAACATCCCTGAGGTGCTGGCTCATCTGCGCGCCGAGGTCGTTGAGGCGAAGCGCCGGAAGCGGCAGCTGCCCACCACCGAGGCGCTGGCCATGAAGGCCGCGGCGACGGTGCTGTCCTCCCCCAAACGCCTGGCGGCCGCCCAGAGGCTCGCAGCTTTCGGCGCCCGCCTGGTGGCCCGCGAGGGCCGGATCGGCTTCCTGCCGGGTCCCCTCGCCCGCTGGTCCGCCACCCGGGACGCACCCGCACCGGCCCGGGAATCGATGCGTGCCTGGTGGCGCCGTACGAGAACAACCGGACAAGACGAAGGCCGTACGACGGCGGAAGGGAAGGAAGCACGATGAGCGGCCGCGAGACAGTCCTCAGCGCAGTGCGGACGGCTCTGGGAGATGTGCCGGGCGCCGAGAGTCCCGATGACGTACCGGTCCCGCACGGAGGTCGCGCGGACCACGCGGGGCCGGACATCGTCGGGCTGTTCACCGAACGCGCCGCCGAGTACCGGGCCACCGTGGTCCGTGTGCCGATGGCCGGCGCCGCGGCCGCCGTCGGGCGCGCGCTGGCACGTACCGGAGCGCGGTCCGTGGTCCTGCCGCCGGAGTTCCCCAAGGACCTCGTCCCCGAGGGGCCCTGGTCGCGGCTGGCGGACGTCCCGCCGCTGACGGTGAGCCGGCTCGACGCGGCGGACGCCGTGATCACCACCGTCGCCACCGCCATCGCCGTCACCGGAACCGTGACCCTCGACCACGGCCCCGGCCAGGGCCGCCGGGCCCTGACCCTGCTGCCGGACCAGCACATCTGCGTGGTCCGGGCGAGCCAGATAGCCCCCGACGTCCCCGAGGCGCTGCAACGACTGGACCCGTACCGGCCGCTGACGTTCGTCTCCGGGCCCTCGGCCACCAGCGACATCGAACTGGACCGGGTGGAAGGCGTGCACGGGCCGCGGGTCCTGGACATCGTCGTGATCGAGGACACGTAGCGGCTGGTCGAGTCCACTGTCCCCGATGTGACCGCTCACCGCTCGGCACGACGCGGTCGCGAGACCGGCCGTGCCGGCGACGGACGGCGACGGACGGCGACGGACGGCGACGGACGGCGACGGACGGCGACGGACGGCGACGGACGGCGACGGGCCGAGAACGGATCAGTGTTCGCCGTCACGCCCCCGCGGCCGCCGTCTCCGCATTGCGGCCTTCAGGACTTGATCGGCTTCACCTTCCTGTCGGCGCCGTTCACCCGCACAGTGATGTTCCGCTGGTTCCGTGCCCGGTCGGCCACGATCTTGTAGGACGTGACCTTCCCGTCCCGCCATTCACAGCTGACCTCGTAGCCGCCGCGGGCGCGGAGCCCGGTGAAGGAACCCTTGGCCTTCCAGGCGTCGGGCAGGGCGGGCAGCAGGTGGATGACGCCGTCATGGCTCTGGAGGAGCATCTCCGTCACGGCGCCGGTGATGCCGAAGTTGCCGTCCATCTGGAAGGGCGGGTGGTTGCAGAACAGGTTGGGCAGCGTGTTGTAGGTCAGCAGTCCGCGCAGCATGATCTGGGCGCGTTGCCCGTCACCGAGGCGGGCGAAGAGGGCCGCCCGCCAGGGCCAGGTCCATGAGCGGCGGCTGTCGCCCGACACCGTCGCGGCCGTGAACGGAACACCTTCCTTCTCGCCGCACCGGGCCTTGAGCGAGACGAGGGCGGCGGCCGCGAAGTCGGGTGTCTTCGGTGTGATCTGGCGGCCCGGGTAGACCGCGAAGAGGTGTGAGGTGTGGCGGTGGATGTCGGTGGGGCTGTCGATGTCCTCCTGCCACTCCTGCAACTGCCCCCACCTGCCGATCTTGTTCGGCGCGAGTCGCGCCTGCAGGTCCGCGACCCTGGCACGGTAGGCGGGATCGGCCTCGAGCACCGCCTCGCAGTCGAGGTAGTTCTGGAACAGGTCCCAGATGATCTGCTGGTCGTACATGACGCCGTCCTCGCGCGGCCCGTGCTCGGGGGACCAGCCGTTCGGAGCGACGAGGAGTCCGTCCTCGCGCTCCTTGAGGTGGTCCTCCCAGAACTCGCAGATCTCCTTGATCATCGGGTACGCGACGGTACGGAGATACTTCATGTCCTGGGTGAACGCCCAGTGTTCGTAGAGGTGTTGTGCGTACCAGGCACTCGCGACGGTGTTCCACTCCCACGCGTTGCCGCCGAAGATGCTCTGGCTGGTGCGGGCGGTCCAGCCTCGCGTGTCCTTTCCGAACGCGTTGTGCGTCGCCACGCGGCTGGGCACCGCCACCTGCTCGATGAACTCGACGAGTGCTTCGTGGCACTCCGGCAGGTTCGTCGTCTCGGCACCCCAGTAGTTCATCTGGATGTTGATGTTGGTGTGGTAGTCGGAGGCCCAGGCCGGTGAGTTGCTGTCGTTCCACAGGCCCTGGAGGTTGGCCGGCAGGCCCTTCGGGCGCGAGGAACTGATCAGCAGGTAGCGGCCGTAGTCGAACATCGCCTGTTCGAGGGTGGGGTCCTCTCCGCCCGACGCGTAACGCGCGAGCCGGGCGTTGGTGGGCAGGGCGATGACGGCGTCGTCGGAGGTGCCCCAGCCGACGGAGACACGGTTCATGAGCGCATGTGTCTCGGTGGTGTGCTCCTCGCGCAGTTCCCTGTAGGACCGGGCGGCCGCCTTGTCGAGTGTTCTGTCGATGACCAGTTCGGGATCGGTTCCGCGCCATCCGGCGGCGGCGTCGAGCTTGTAGTCGGTGCGGGCGTCGAGCAGCAGGGTCAGGCTTGTACAGCCCCTGAAACGGAGGGCCGATCCGTCGACGCGGAGGTCGCCGTCGGTGTGCACGACCTGGACGGTGCAGGCGTGCTTGAGGCCGTTGCCCATGACTCCGCTGAACGCGATCCGCCGGGCGTCGGCGTCGACGGTCGTCGGAGCCCCCTGTTGTCCGGATGTCAAAGAGATGGTGCCGGAGAGTCCCTGGTCGGTGTCCGACGTGTACCGGAAGACCAGGGCGTCGGCGGACCGGCTGGCGAAGGCCTCCCGACGGACGCGCCGCCCTGGCGTGCCGAAGCGGGTGACATGAACACCCGTCAGGAAGTCCAGGGCGCGCTGGTAGTCGACGAACGTGCGCTGCGTGCGCGTGTCGAACCCCCTGCCTTCCAGTACGACTTCGGCGATCTGGAAGCACGTTGACGACTCACCCGGGGTGAACGTGAGCCGATAGGCGCGGTAGGCGGTGCTGTTGGTGATCCGGAACGTCCGGCTCTCGCCACGGCCGGCGAAGGGCGCGCCGGCGCTCTGCGTGTCGAGGGTCACCCAGGCCTGCCCGTCCTGCGACGCCTCGAGCGTCCATCGCCCGGGGTCGTCCTGCGGACGGTCCGGGGCCGCCGTCAGCGTGTACGAGGTGACGGCGACCGCGCGGGGCAGGTCTGACTGCCAGACGACCGCGGGTGCGGCGTCGTCGATGCGCCAGACCGTGGCCGGATCGCGGTCCACCGAACACGAGATGTCAGTGGCCCGGGATCCGGCCCCGGCATCCGATCCCCGGGAGTGCCCGCTCGGCGACGACAGGTACAGCGCGGCGCCGCCGAGGTCGACGCCGGTCAGACCGATCTCGCCCACCTGGAAGTGGCTGACCCCTGCCTTGGGGACGAAGTCGAACCGGTAGAAGCGGTACGACCCGCTGGTGGCACAGGTGAACTCCTTCGTCTGGAAACGGCTCTCGAAGGGCGCCGCCAAAGTGCGGCTGTCCAGCGTGGTCCAGTCGGCGCCGTCGACGGAACCGGACAGCGTCCACTCCTGCGGGTCGCGCTGCGGCACATCGTTGGCACTCGTCAGACGGTAGGAGGCGACCGCGACGGGCTCGGGGAGCTCGACCTGCCACTGCACCCTCGAACCGGGCCCGTCGATGCACCACTTGGTGCTCGCGTTGCCGTCGTACGACTTCTCCACGCCCTCCGACGCGGAGGTGCGGTACGGACCCCCGGGGGCCGTGACCTTCGCACGATCGGCGAACGTGACGACGACGTCGCCGAAGTTCCGGTACGAGCCGAAGCCGGTCATACCGGTGTCGAACACACTGTCGGGCTTGCCCGCGAGCGCGTTGTCGTAGTTGTTGACCCCGCCCCACAGACTCTGCTCGTTGAACTGGATGCGCTCCTGGTCGGGGTCGGCGAACAGCATGGCGCCGAGACGGCCGTTGCCGATCGGCAGGGCCTGCGACTGCCAGTCCAGGGCGGGGACCGAGTACGACAGCGACTTGCGCGACAGGGTCGGCCACCGTCCGGCCTCCGACGCGGCCGAAGTGCCGGCGAAGGCCAACCCCGCAGGGGTGCCGTCGGCCAGCTGAGTGATCAGGGGGGCGAGGGCGAGGGCGCTGCCGAGCTTCAGGACGCTTCTTCGCTGCGGGTGGGATGCATGGGTCACGGCAAGATCTCCCAGCGATGGACGAGTTCTTCCGGGGTGCACGTCATCTTTGCCGCGACATAGATCGGATGTCTAGAGGGCTGCAGCACCAACTCACGCAGCTTCAACCGGCGCAAGAAGGGTGTCTCTGGCGGGCCAAGAAAGGAGGTTTGCGCACGTCGACCGCGGCCAGGCAACCAGTAGAGGACAGCGAGGATCCCCCGAATACATCGGATGTCAAACCAGCAGCCGACGCTCGGCGGAGGTGAGATTACCGAGCTGACCGCGGCCACACGATCAGCCAGGTCGCCGGCAGGGATGTCGATGAGGTCGAAGCCGAACGCGCGGGAGCTCTGTTCGTGGAACTTCTCGCATACCAGCGACTCCTGGTAGCTGATCCGACGGGCGCTGGTGGGCTCACAGAATCCCAGATTGCGCACGAAGAACACCTGCCGCGCACGGGAAACCGGCCGCCCAGAGGTACTTCGCGAGCGCGTACGTGCAGACCGGCGACCTCATCGATGAAGGATGCCCGTGTCCATGGCTCGTCCTCGCCCTCAGCCTGCGCTAGTGCGATGACTGCGGTGGCGGCTTCCTCGACAACCTCGTAGCCATGCTCGGTCGTGTCCCTCTTCGTGGTGTAAGCGACCTTGCTCGACGAGTTCCGGTAACCGCGCGTCGGCCACGCCATGGGACATGGCTCCCGGGTCGCGCAGCGGCTGACCTGCCGTCAGCGCCATGCGCGGCCCCGAACCGCACCGATGCGGCGATGACCTGCGGATTCCGGCGCTGATCCGCTACACCACCTGGCGGGACGCCACCCCATGCTCCGCCAGGCACCGCAGGATCGATGCCTTGCCCGCGCCTGGCGTGCCAGTGAGAACGTACCGTCGCATGCTCGGATGCCTTCCGCGTTGGGAGACAGGCCAACTGATGCCTGACACGCCTCTTGTGGAAGCATCACAGTGGAGCCCTGGAGGAGCAAAGCCTGCTTCAGCCAGGTTGCTCAACGTCACGCCAGCCGCTGCAAGGAGCCTGGCTGAGGTTTCTTCGTGCGTGACGCGCCCATGTGGACGATCGTCCGGCTGAAGCCCCATGGAGCCTCCCGCCGAGTGGCGACCGCCCTCCGTACTCCACCACACACGGCCCCGGCTGGTCTCCCCCGTCCAGCCGGGGCCCCTCACACCGGCGACCGACACAGCGCCGTCGGGAAGATTCCGGCGTACGGCACGCACTGCCCTCCAGCCGCCTTCAGCCGAGGTGAAGGACGGTCAGAGCCGTGGTCCAGTCGGTGACGACGGCCTCTGCGCAGCCGCGAGCGTGATCTGACCGTCGCAGACCGCGGTCGTCTTCATCTGATCAACAGGTTGGACCAGCTTCGTCTCCACCGCGTCCTACTTGTTGTTCATCCCGGGACCCCCGCGGTGGCCGGGGTCGGTCAGCTCCACCCACTGCCTATGCCCCCTGGGTGACTTGCCGGGTGCCCGCTGGTCGGTCGCTGGTGCTCCGTGCTCCCGAACTCTGTGTGTGGCGCTCGGTCTGCCTTCCGAGAGGGGTCGGTCTGCTCCCGGAGGAGCAGACCGACCCCGCGCCGAGCAGAGGGGATCAGGGATCAGCTCAACCCGAGGTTCGTCAGTGCGGTCGTCCAGTCCGTGACGATTGCGTCCTGGGCGTCGGCGAGGGTGACGGTGCCGGCGCAGACGGCCTTCTTGAGCTTGTTCTCGACGGTGTCCTTGTTGGCCGCGGTCGTGGTGCCGTACTCCGGCTCGGGCCAGAGGTTGAGCTCGCTCTTGGGGGCACCGCCGAGTTCGAGGGGGACGAAGTGGTCCTCCTCGTAGTCCGAGGTGCTGGTGTCTGTGTAGCCGTACTCGACGATCTGCTTCTTTTTCAGCGCGGTGGTGTAGGAGCTGGACGGCCGGACGGTCGCAGTCCATCCGGAGACGCAGATCGTGGAGTCGATGGTGGACTGGGTGACGTCCGGGTTGAAGTCGCCGGGCTGGCAGCTGGAGTCGGGGAGGGGGAGGTAGTCCTGGCTGCAGCTCTGCGCGTGGGCGGTGCCGGCTGCGACGGTGAGGCCGGCGGCGGCGAGGGCGAGGGAGGAAAGAGCGGTGACCAGCGAGCGGGATATTCGGGGCATGGGGGGTTCTCCCGGAGCGGTGCCCGGCAGGAATTCCGGGCGGTCGCGAACATGACAGCACCGGGGCCATCTATGCGGGTAGATCTGTTTGCCGGCCGTAGAGATTCCTTGCTGAACGTTTGACTACGGTGGGACTGGCGGGGAGAAGGTCATGGACCGCGCTTGGTTGTCGGCATCGCGCGCCAGGCCCGCTGACGGCCCCTCGTCACGTCAGCTCCAATGACCGGATGGACGCACTGCGTTCGCCCCCGGCCGTGCCCATGAGCTGTCCCCCGGCGCAGGCGACGCAAGGGAACCGGCCAAGTCGAATCCCCCGACCGGCGACCCGCACAGACTCGTCGGGGACATCCCGGCGTACGGCACACACCGCCCTCAAGCACCCTCTTCACTCGAGGTGAAGGACGGTCAGGGCTGTGGTCCAGTCAGTGACGATGGCCTGCTGCGCGGCCGCGAGCGTGACCTGGCCCTTGCAGACCGCGGTGTGCAGCTTCGTCTCCACCGGGTCCTTCTTGTTGTTCACCCCGGCACCCTTCTTGTGGCCGGGGTCGGCCGGCTCCACCCACAGGTTCCTCGGATCGTTGGGGTCGCCGCCGAGCTGCAGGCTGATCAAGTGGTCGTACTCCGCATCACCCATGCGGCCGGTGTATCCGTAGGAGGCGGCGTTGAGCCTCTTCTCCTTGCCCGTCACATACGCGGAGGGGCGCACGCCGGAGGTGTAGCCGCCCTTGCGGCAGATCGTCGACCTCAGATTCGCCTGCGTCACCGCCGGAGATATGGCGCCCGGCGTGCAGGTGGGGTCCTCAAGGGGCTCGCCATGCTCGGAGCGGTAATGGCATGAACCGGCGGCCGGTTGCTCCTGCACGGTGTAGTGCTTCTGCGGGCCCGCCCCCACCGCGATCGCCCGCCCTGACCCGCCGGGCGCACCGGGCGCAGGGCTCTGGGACCTGGAGGGTGTCGGTGTGCCGAATTGGACGGACGAACAGCCCGTCATCAGGAGGCAGGCGAGCAGGATGGGCGGTACGGCACGGCGGACAGGAGGCATGACGATCCTTCACGGGCTGGGGACGGCTGAGCAGATGCTCCCCCATCACCACTTGGTCTTACCCGCCGGGGGTACGACGCACCGGTACACGACCGCCTCGCGGCCCTGGGCCAACCCGCGGCTACCTCAACTGAGGCCTCCGGCACGGCATGTTCCCCACCTCACAACGACCGCCGGGCCTGGCGGGAACAACCCGCGAGAGTTGAACGTTCATCCACATGTGGCTGCGGAGGGGACAGTGTCCCCGGGCCTCACCCATAGCCCATGGGGACGATCGTCCGGCTGAAGCCCCATGGAGCCTCCCGCCGAGAGGCGACCGCCCTCCGCACTCCACCACACACGGCCCCGGCTGGTCTCCCCCGTCCAGCCGGGGCCTTCGTCCAGCCTCGGGCACGCAGCCGGCCCGGTTGCCTGTCATTCGCGCACACGAAAACGTCCACCAGGCGATCTGCCTGCCGCACCGTGGCGGCCTGGAAACGCAAGCCCGGCGTGCTGTGTTCCGGCCGCTGCGCCCCGCGCCGCCGGTGCCGCGTTGATGAGGGCGCCACCCGCTCCATCGCTCCAGGCACCCGGATCAACCAGCGCCCGGCCGAAGACACGGATCCCAGATCGCCAGTCACTGGGAGGGCGACCTCATTGTCGGCCAGGGCGAGAGATCGGCCACGGCACCCTTGTCGACCGCACCAGCCACTACGTGAAGCTCCTGCACCTGCCCGACGGGGGCGGGCAGCCGAGCACGTCCGCGATGCCCTCCTGCACGCCTTCGCCGGTCTGCCCGCCGGGTTCGCCCGCGCGCTGACCTGGGATCAGGGCAGCGAGATGGGCAGGCACGCCGAGTTCACCCGCGCCACCGGGATCTACCAGCGCTACATGGGCTGGTTCGACGGCAACCCGGCCCATCTGTGGCAGCATCCGCCCACCGAAGCCGCCGTCCGGTACGTGGAGTTCACGGGTTGGAGCCGACGCGGTGGTCGCCAAGGCGCGCACGTCGTACGAGGCCGGGGACCTGAGGTGGGTCGCGGAAGTGCTCGCCCACGTCCTGTTCGCCGAGCCCGGCCACCCTGAGGCCCGCACCTTGCAGGCCGACACCTTCGAACGGCTCGGGCACGGCTCCGAGTCCGGGCCGTGGCGCAACTTCTACCTGATGGGCGCCGCCGAGCTGCGCGACGGCATCCTCGGGACGCCGACGCCCCAAGCGCCCGATGTCCTGGCCGCCCTGACGGCCGAGCAGATCTTCCAGTCCATGGCCGTACGCGTCGACGGCCCGCGCGCGGCCGGGGCCGGACGTCTGCTGCTGCGCTGGGAGTTCACCGACACCGGCGAGGTGTGGACGCTGCTGCTGTCCAACGGGGCGCTCACCCCGATGCTCGGCGACGCCCCGCGGGGCGAGCGGCCCGCCGTGGTGTTGCGGCTGGCCCGCACCACCCTGAACAGGGTCCTCGGCGGGGCGACGACCTTCGCCGACGAGATCATGAGCGGAGCCGTGGTTCTCGACGGCGACGCCCACACCCTGATCACGTTCGGCTCGCTGCTGGAATCACCGGACCCGGACTTCGCCATCGTCACTCCACCCGGACCTTCGCCGAGGCGACCCTCACTGACGAGTCCACCCGCTGGACAAACCCCTACAGCGGAAAGTAGCGCCCATCAGCCGACGGCCTCTGCCGCCCCGTTCGGGGTGACACCGAGGCCGTCGGCAGGCACGGGCCGCGCGGAATGCGCTACGGCAGCGTGATGCCGAGTCGCTCCCCGAGTTCGTCGGCGCTGACGCCGTACGTCTCCCGGATCCGTACGCCCTCGGGGCCGACGTCGAAGACGCCGTGGTCCGTGTAGACGCGGCTGACGCAGCCGACGCCGGTGAGCGGGTAGGTGCACCGCGGCACCAGCTTGGGCTCACCGGAGCGGGTGAAGAGGGTCATCATCACGTAGACGTCCTTGGCGCCGATGGCGAGGTCCATGGCTCCCCCGACGGCGGGGATGTCCTCGGGCCTGCCGGTGGTCCAGTTGGCGAGGTCGCCGTCGAAGGCGACCTGGTAGGCCCCGAGGACGCAGACATCGAGGTGTCCGCCGCGCATCATGGCGAAGGAGTCGGCGTGGTGGAAGTACGCCGCTCCCGGCAGTTCGGTCACCGGGACCTTGCCGGCGTTGGTGAGGTCGGGGTCGACCGCGTCGCCCTCGGCCTTCGGGCCCATGTTGAGCATGCCGTTCTCGGTGTGCAGCACCACCCCGGAGCCGTCCGGCAGATGGTCGGCGATCTTGGTGGGCTGCCCGATGCCGAGGTTGACGAAGGAGCCGGCCGGGATGTCGCGTGCGATGACGGCGGCCAGTTCGTCCATCGAGAGGCGGTGATCGGTGGGCGTGGTGGTCATCGTGCCCCCTGGACGGTGTAGTGGCGGGCCTCGACCTGGACGATCCGGTCGACATAGATGGACGGGGTCACGACGGCCTCGGGGTCGAGCTTGCCGGCATCCACGACCTCGTCGACCTGGACGATGGTCGTCGTCGCGGCCGTGGCCATGACCGGGCCGAAGTTGCGGGCGGTCTTGCGGTAGACGAGGTTGCCCATGGTGTCCGCGACATGCGCGCCGATCAGCGCGTAGTCGCCCTTGATGGGGTACTCCAGCAGGTACCTCCGGCCGTCGATCTCCCGCTCCTCCTTGCCCTCGGCCAGTGGTGTGCCGACCGCGGTCGGACAGTAGAAGGCGCCGATGCCGGCACCGGCCGCGCGCATCCGCTCGGCCAGGTTGCCCTGCGGCACCACCTCCAGCTCGATCTTCCCGGCGCGGTAAAGGCCGTCGAAGACCCAGGAGTCGGCCTGGCGGGGGAATGAGCACAGCACCTTGCGCACCCGCCCCGCGGCGAGCAGCGCGGCCAGTCCGACATCACCGTTGCCGGCGTTGTTGGACACGATCGTGAGGTCCTTCGCGCCCTGCCGGATGAGCGCGTCGATCAGGTCGAACGGCATCCCGGCCAGCCCGAAGCCGCCGACCAGAACGGTCGCCCCGTCCTCGATGCCCGCGACCGCCGCGTCGGTGCTTTCGAGGATCTCCGCCCGGCTCATCGGACCGACCCCGTGGCGTCGCAGTTCTCGAGTACGACGGCCAGGCCCTGACCGACCCCGATGCAGATCGCGGCGACGCCGTAGCGCTGACGCGTCTCACGCAGCACCTTGGCCAGCGTGGCGAGGATGCGGCCGCCCGAGGCGCCCAGCGGATGGCCGATCGCGATGGCGCCGCCCTTCTGGTTGACGACGCCCGGGTCGATCTTCCAGGCGTCGACGCAGGCGAGCGACTGCACGGCGAACGCCTCGTTGAGTTCGACCGCCCCGACCTGGTCCCAGCCGATCCCGGCCCGGGCCAGCGCACGGTTCGCGGCCTCGACCGGGGCGTACCCGAAGGACTGCGGTTCCAGCGCCATCACCCCGCGGCCTGCGATACGGGCGATCGGGTCGGCCCCGATCGCGGCCGCGGCCTTCTCACTGCCCAACAGCACTGCGGAAGCACCGTCGTTGAGCGGGCTGGCGTTGCCGGCGGTGATGGTGCCGCCCTGATCCGCCGTACGGAAGACCGGCTTGAGCCCCGCCAGCACCTCGGGTGTGGATCCGGGCCGGATGCCCTCGTCGCGGGCCAGGTCGACGCCTTCGACCGGCACCACCAGGTCGTCGTAGAAGCCCGACTCCCAAGCGGCGTGGGCGAGTTGGTGGGAGCGGGCGGCGAACTCGTCCTGGCGCTCGCGGGAGATGCCGAAGCGGTCCCGGAGCTGCTCGTTGGACTCGCCGAGGCTGACCGTCCACTCCTTCGGCATCCGCGGGTTGACCAGCCGCCAGCCGAGGGTGGTGGAGACGGCGGTGACGTCGCCGGCCGGGAAGGGCTTCGCCGACTTCGGCAGCACCCACGGCGCACGCGTCATCGACTCGACGCCGCCGGTGAGCACCACCTCGGCGTCCCCGGACTCGATCGTGCGGCTGGCCGTCATCGCCGCGTCGAGGCTCGATCCGCACAGCCGGTTGACCGTGGTGCCGGGGACGCTCACCGGGAGGCCGGCGAGGAGCGCCGCCATGCGGCCGACGTTGCGGTTCTCCTCGCCGGCGCCGTTGGCGTTGCCCCACACCACGTCGTCGATGGCGGCGGGGTCGAAGCGGGGCACCCGGGCGAGCGTCGAGGTGATCGCGGCGGCGGCGAGGTCGTCGGGGCGGACACCTGCCAGGGCGCCGTTGAAGCGGCCGAACGGCGTGCGGGTCGCGGCGTACAGGAAAGCACTCATGGCAACGACGCTACCCATGGTCCGCGATATTCTGAAGTACGCATATCCAAGCCAATTGATATGGACGACATATGGATCTCCGCCATCTCCGGTACTTCGTGGCGGTGGCCGAGGAGCGGCACTTCGGTCGTGCCGCCGAGCGGCTCCACATGGCCCAGCCCCCGCTCTCCCAGCAGATCCGGCAGCTGGAGGCGGAGCTCGGCGTCGAGCTGCTGCACCGCACCACCCGGCGCGTGGACCTGACCGAGGCCGGCCGCGCCTACCTGGAGCGGGCACGCGCGATCCTCGCCGATGTCGACGAAGCCGCCCACCAGGCACGGCTCGTCGCCGCCGGTTCGGTCGGGCACCTCGCGATCGGGTGCGTGGGCTCGGCGACGTACAGCCTGCTGCCCGCGCTCTCCCGCCGGCTCACGGCGGAACTGCCCGGCGTCGACTTCTCCTTCCGCGGCGAGATGCTCGCACCCGACCAGGTCGAGGCGTTGCGCACCGGCGCGATCGACGTCGCGCTGCTCCGGCCACCGGCGGCCGACCTGTCCCTCACCGTGCACACCCTGCGCCGGGACCGGCTGGTCGTCGCCGTACCGGTCGACCATCCGCTCGCCCGCCGGAAACGGCTGCGGGTCGTCGACCTCGCCGGGGCCGACCTGATCGTGCACTCCGCCGACCGCCGATCCGTGATGTACGACGTCGTCCTGGGCCTGCTGCTCGACGCCGGCGTCGAGCCGCACATCCGCCACGAGGTCGGCGAGACCTCGACGCTGGTCACCCTCGTGGCCGGCGGGTTGGGTGTTGCCGTCGTACCCGAACCCGTGACCGCACTGGCGCTCGACGGCGTCGCCTACCTGCCACTGACCGGGGCCGACGCACGCGTGGAGTTGGCCGTCGCCCACCGAGCCGACCGCGCCGAGCCGCACCTGGCGCGCACCGTGGGGATCATCCGGGCCGTGATCTGAGGACCAGGGACCGCGATACTCCGGCCGGAGTCCTACGCGACGATCTTCGCGACGGAGTCACGAGCCTGGTTCGCGATCCGGTCGGCGGGTGAATCGATCTGGACCATGGACGACTCCTTGCGCGCGGCTCGCGCTGCTGTCGGAACCGGCGTTCACCGCCGGATTTTGCTGGGGGTGCTTCTCTACGGCCATGCGGGGACGCCGCTGCCGAACCGCCCCGGGGGCCTGCGCGGACCGGCTCCGCGCAGCTCTGCGACCAACCCTGATTCAGGTCGCTCGGCGTGCTGATCGACCCGTGCCGAGCAGCGACAAGGTAGGCAGCGACCGCCGTCACGCTCAATGGACATGTTCGTCGGACGGACAAGTCATCGCCCCGATCGGCAACGAGAGAGCGGGCGGTGCTGGACGCAGCGATCTGCTCAGGTGCCTGTGCGACCCGGCCTCAGCTCCGGGCGAGCAGCCCACGAAACGGAGCCGGCACTGAAGCACGACACATCGGCCGGTCACTGGAAGTCGCACCCCGGGTTGGGGTGCCGACCGGATCGACGTACAACGCGTCGAGGACCACCGGGCACCGTCCAGGTTGCGGCCGATGTGGACGTGGCCCGGTCCGGCCGGGTCGGTGATGGTGTCACCCGAGGAAGACACGCCGTTCGCTCGCGCAGTCCGCGTCGGCGAACATCACCGCCAGGTCGACGGCCGGCAGACGGGATCCGGCGTGGCCGACCGCTCCGCGGCTGTCGGCCGAGCCGACGAGACGGGGACGCGACCCGGTGGTGTGCAGGCAGAAA
The DNA here is from genome assembly GCF_040651535.1 of Streptomyces sp. NPDC048420. Taxonomy (NCBI): domain Bacteria; kingdom Bacillati; phylum Actinomycetota; class Actinomycetes; order Kitasatosporales; family Streptomycetaceae; genus Streptomyces; species Streptomyces sp. NPDC048420. The sequence goes on along the minus strand of NZ_JBEZKG010000031.1, from coordinate 7,423 downwards.
ATGCCTTCCTGTGGGGTGTACAGCCCATGCGTTGCCTGAGCGGGTGAGTCCCGGCGCTCACGCTCCGTCTGGCCTCGCACTGTAGAGATCATCGCACTTGGCTGGCTCGGCGTCTTGGCACGCAGATGTCGTACCGACTCGATGCTGTCATAGGTGACTTCGACCGCTTGCGAAGCCGGGCCGAAGGAGTGCCGGGGACGGTGGTCGCCCGAGACGGAGGCGTAACTCTCGCCACTCCGTACACCGGAGGCCGAGACGGCCCGGCAGCGGCTGCCTGAGTGTGAAGCCGCAGGCGATTTCGAGGGCTTCTGCGTCGAGGAGTACTCAGCCCCGTACGCCGCCTGGGCCGGCCCCTGGGACGTCTCCGCGCTGTTCGCCCGCCCCGGACTTCACCAACGACTCCTGGACATTGCGATGACCGCCAACTGATGGAGCCTGAACTTCCCACCCACAGACCCGTCATTATCCGCGATGAGCCGGTGCTTGTGTCGAAGGTGGATCAGTAAGGTTGAGTCGTGACGGGCGCAGCGCCAGCCAGCGTCGGGGGAGATCGCCGTGTTGTTCGGGTCCCGGACCGGATTCGGTTTGGAGTTCCACGTCGAAGACGACCCGCAGCTGCTGTGCGTCGACATCTTCGTCGGCGGACTCCATGTGAACACGTGGGACAACGTGTTCTACCCGCCACTACTGGTCAAGAAGCTCAAGGACGAGCTCAGCCGCTTTCGCACGCCGACTGCGCCGTCGGCGGGCTTCGTCTCGCCACTCGAGGCGTTTCGCGTTGCCGAGGACTGGATGTGCGGCGACGCCGGTACGGGAACTGCCTCCGAAGCCGGGGCGGAGTTCGCGAGGTGTGAGTTCCTGGAGTGGGGCGAGTGCACCGATCAGTTGCTGGCGTTCGCGTTCCCCGATGGGGACCGAGTGCACCTCGTCTGTCGGGTACGCGATGGAGGTGGTCCTGCCTGGGGCACCGAGGCCCGGCATGAGCCGACGGTGGTGTCGGTGAGCCGGACGGTGCTCGTCGAAACGCTGGAGCACGGCCTCGCGATCGCCGAACGCGTGTGGTCTGCCCGGCTCGCTGCCGTCAGGGACCGCAGTGATACCCGCGACGGCGGCGACATGTCCAGCGCGTGTTCTTCGTAGCCTCCTGCTGCGAAAGGCGCTGGTGACAGTGTCCGTTCTCGTGCTTGTCGCGGCAGCCGGGGCTTCGGGTTCCCGGGCTGCGAGTCCGACAGGATGAAGGAGCGACGTCGACATGACAGAGGCGGTTTCCGGGGCGACGGCGGCCACGCCGACGGATGTGGCGCGAGCTCGGGCCGAACTTGTGCCGACCCTTCCAGCTCCGCTGGTGGCGTTGTGGAAGGTGGCGGATGGTTTGATGACTGATGCTGGTGTGACCGTGTACTCAGCTGGGTGCGCCGCAGGTTTCTCCTGCGTGCCGACGATCCGGGCTCCGCCGTGTTCTCCTCAGATCTGGGAGACCTGGGTCCTGAAGACTTCGAAGTCGAGTCCGTCGACTTCGCGTCCTGGATCGAATCGCTCTGCCCTGACCCCTTCTGCTGACAGAAGGGGCGTTCCCGGGTTCGTATGCACTCACGATGGCCGGTGTGCGCATTCAACCGATCACGCGGTGGCCGAAGGTCACAGCATGACCGACGACGGCTCCACCGAATCCGGCCCCTTGAGCGACCAGTGCTGTGACCGTGGTTCGGTGCCGTCGTGTGGATAATGCCTCCCGTGACTTCAGACATAGCCCGCCCGAGATGGTGGTCCGCACTTCGAGGCTTCCTGATCTTCTTCGTGTCTGGCGGGCTTGGCTCCTTCGCCTACGCGGTGGTGCGGCATCGCCCGGTCGCCGGGATGCCGTGGGGCGGACTGCTGTTCGGGGCGATCGTCTGCGCGACGCTCAGCGCCGTGCTCCCGGCGCACCGGCGCCGCTGACGTCACTCTCACACGAGGGAACGCGTCCAGGCCACGTCAGCCAGGGGCCGTCCGCCCCAACGGATCCCCTTCTCGCTACGGATGCGGGTCCGCTCACGGCGCTGGGCTGTCGGCACGTCGGGGTGACGGGCATTGGTGTTGCGCCAGCGTAGACAGGAATGCAGGGCCGGGTCTGCACAGTGTGGTTGGCGTGGTTGGAGTTGGCGATGGTGAGCTGCCGCAGTGGTCCGAAGTGGGCCTCGGTCGGGTTGGCCCAGTACGCCTAAGTCGGGGTGAAGCACAGCTCGACCCGGTTCTTCCTCGCCCAGCGCCGGATCGTCTCGCCATGCGGACGGGTTGTCCAGGATCACGTAGATGGGGGCGCCTTCGGGTCGGGCGGCCCGGATCGACTTCAGTGCGGCCAGGGTGTTCGCGGCGCCCTTCTTGCGGTGGTTGACGTCCGACAGGGTGTCGTCGCCGATCGGGTAGCAGCCGTGGAAGTAGCGGATGCCGTGGGTGCGGTGGTAGGTCGCGCGGTGCCGCCCGGGGTGGGCGGCAGGGCCCCAGCCGGAACCGCCGCTGGGGCGGATGCCGAGCGGGCCGAACTTCTCGGCAGCCCGCCATCTGCTCGCCGCGGGCCTGGTGCCATGGAAGTCCTGATTTAGCGGTGTGCATTGTGAAGTTGCCGGTCATGGGGCTGGTGTGTGGGCGTCTTGCTGTACTCGCGCCGACCGGCGGCCGGTGGCACGGTGAAGATCGTCTGCCAGGGCGGCCGGGCGGTTCTCGGGTTCTGCTGCCCCTGTCCTGAGGGTCCGCCTACGATCCGTCGCCGTACGGATACGCCGCCGGATTCTCGGGGAGGGAGCGGGGGCCTGCTGGCCGCCCGCGCTCTGCGCCTGGACCGCGCGCTGAAGAGGATCACCCGATCCGATGGCGGAGTCGTACTGCTGGACGGCTCGCTGATACGCACCCGCCGCCGCACCGGAGCCGAGAACCGGAAGAACTACTCCGGCAAGAGCAAGTGTCACGGCCTGCTCCGGTTCGCCGACCGGCCGCCCCACCACCTCTCCTTCGGGCAGCGCCGCCGGGTCGCCGCCGCGACCGTCCTCGCCATGGAGCCGGAGATCCTCGTCCTCGACGAGCCGTCCTCCAACCTTGACCCGGCCTCGCGCCGCGAGTTCGCCGACATCCTCCGCACCCTCGACGTCACCGCCCTGATGGTCACCCACGACCTCCCGTACGCCCTGGAGCTCTGCCCGCGCTCGGCGATCCTCAGCGAGGACGCCACCGCGGAGGACGGCCCGACCGCCGCGATCCTCTCCGACGAAGCGCTGATGGCCCGGCATCGCTGGAGCTGCCGTTCGGCTTCGTACCGAGTTCCCTCGCATGACGTTGATCCGACTGGTCGGCTTTTCCGGTGAGTCGTGTCGGGACGCTCCGTGCGTGGCAGAGCCAGGGCTATCAATGAATCGGATGGTATTTCGCCATTCGGTCATTCATGGACATCAACCTCAGGAGTCGCATGATGCGCCCCATCAGAGCGGCCGGCCTCGGCACGGCCACGCTGGTCACCCTCCTCGCCTGCACCCCCGTCGCGACCGCCGCGACGGACACCGGTTCCGCCCACGCCAGGGGCAAAGCCCCGATCATCACACTCCTGGCCGAGGTGCAGCAGCTGACCCGCTTCCCCGTCACCCCCGGCAGCGTCTCGCAGGGCGATCAAGTCGTCGTCCGCTCGGACCTCTTCGACAAGGCGCACAACAAGGTCGGCGAGACCCACGGCACCTGCACCACCACCCGGGGCGGCGCCGATGAAGCGGAGCAGTGCCTCGTGACCTACACCCTTCCGGGCGGCCAGCTCACCACGCAGGGGGTGTACTTCAACTACATCGACCAGGGTCCCTTCGACAGCGCGATCACTGGCGGCACCGGGAAGTACAAGAAGGCTCGCGGCTGGGTCCACTCCGACACGATCGCCACAACCCCCAAGGTCGTGAGGCGCTTCACGATCAACCTCGTCTGACCGCCCGGACGTCCACCCGACCCCAGAATCCGGCCTTCTCCCCTCGCGTTGCACCATGGGAGACGGTCGTCCGAAAGGAAGCGTGGGGGCAGGTGGACGTCCAGGGCACGGTGGCGACGCGCTGGCCGCTTGCCCAACTCCTCGGCGAGCGAGTCCAGCTCGCTCCGACGGGCCGTGATCCGCTCCAGCCCGGACATCCCCGCTCCCTCCCCTAGAATCCGGCGGCGTATCCGTACGGCGACGGATCGTAGGCGGACCCTCAGGACAGGGGCAGCAGAACCCGAGAACCACTCGGCCGCCCTGGCAGACGATCTTCACCGTGCCACCGGCCGCCGGTCGGCGCGAGCACAGCAAGACGCCCACACACCAGCCCCATGACCTGCAACTTCACGATACAGGGATGTGGGACGGCGTCTTGTCGTTGGGGGGGAAGCCTCCCCGCTGCGGCGTGGTCGCCCGTATGGTGCGGGGATGGGTGACAGGCCGCCAAGTATCGAAGTCCCTGACGTGGTCGGGATGACGGGGCGCGAAGCGCGTGCTCTTTGCCGTGGTCTGGGGCTGTTCCTGGGCTACTTCAACATGGATCAGCAACTGCCACAGACCATGGTGATCGCTTATCAAGAGCCCCCACCCGGAACCTCGGCAGCACCTGCCACGGCAGTCAGGATCTGGACGACGTTGGATCCGCTGCCAGGGGATCGGGGATCGCAGTAACCGGGGAGCCAGTGGGTGGACGACCGCCGCCCTCGTCGACGCTTCGACGCCCTCGACGACGTCCCGGTTGGCCACTGGCCCTTGATCGTCATGGACGACATCCAGCAGGACGGCGCCGCGGGCGTCCACGCCGACAACAACGGCCAGTCCTTGTCCCTCATCGAGTACAGCGAGCTGGTCACTGACGCCCCACGAAATGCTCGGCGGCCCCGGGTTACTCGTCGAGGTCGCCGACCCGTCCGAAGCCCCCGAGAACGGCTACACCATCAACGGCCTGCTGATGTCGGACTTCTTCATCCCCGCACTTCTACGACCCCGTCGCCGCCCCCGGGGTCCGCTACAGCTTCACCGGCCAACTCGACGGCCCCCGCAAGATCCTGCCCGGCGGTCACATCAGCTGGCACGACCCGGTCAGCGAACACTGCTGGCAGCAGGTCTGGTTCGGCACCGACGAGCCCGAGTTCGTGGACCTGGGCAAGCTGACCGCCCGTGCCGGCAACCCGCGCGCGGCCATCGACTCCCGCACCGGCACCATCGCGCGCATCGCCCACAGCGGACCGCAATGCCAACGCTTCAGCGCCGCCCGCTCCCTGACCGCCGCGGTCAAGCGATCCACGGCATCGCGGGCCGCCGGGTGGCGCGAGCGCATCCAGCAGCTCCAGGCCGAACCGGTCGTCGAGTCACCTGGGAAGGCGGGGCGTAGGACAACGAGCAACGACACCGCTCAGCCCGCCTGAGGGAGGGCACCATGGCCGACGACGACAACCGTGGCAGGGACCGTGCTGATCAGGTGCGTGAACTGATCGAGCAGCTGAAAACCCGCACGGCCTCCCTTGGTACTCCTGGCCCGGCCGGCGAGCGCAAAGCAAGCCTGCGCGAAGCCGTACACCGGCGGGCACGCGTAAAGGTTGTCCCGTAATGGATCTTTGGGTCGGGCTGAACGTGGCTGGTCACTGTGTGTCCGGCCTGCTATCCGACGAGGCTGAGGTTATGTAGGCGAGCAATGCCGAGCATGGCGTGCTGAACGCCGTCGCCTTTGAGGCGGCAGTCGCGGAGGATCTTCAGGCCTTCATGCGAGCGAAGACATGCTCGACCCGGGCACGAACCTGTTTGTGCGAGCGGTTGTGCTCCTGCTTCCACTCGGACAACTCCTCGCCTCGGGTGCGGCGGTGCGGCATGAGAAGTCCGGTGCCTGGATAGCCGCCGTCAGCCATCGTCAGGGCCTTGCCCACGGCGGCTCGCGCCCCGGATTCCTCCCACGCCTTGCAGTCGTTGCGGTTGCCGGGGAGGGGCTCACCGACCACGACGACCAGACGGGTGTCGGCATCGACGACGACCTGGTGGTTGGTGGAGTACCGGTAGTTTTTGGACTGTTCGGCGATCGTGTGGTCACGGGTAGGGACGAGGGTGCCGTCCACGATGAGCACCGTGCCCTTGCGGAACCGTTTGCGGGGCCGGAGTGCGAGTGACGGCCCGAGGCGGTCGATGATGCGGTCGGCCGCGGACTTCGAGATGCCGAACAGTGGGGCCAGCTGGCGCAGCGCCAAGTTCGTGCGCCAGTAAGCGATCACCAGTAGCACACGGTCCTCCAGGGATAGGCCCCATGGCCGCCCCCGCCGCACCTCGTCGGCACCTTCGCGGCGCAGTGCGATCACCAACTTTTCGAAGCAGCGCGGGCTCAGCCCGGAGAACGGCGCTATCCAGGACGGCTCCGACGCCGTGATCACACCAGCCACGCGAAGATCATCCCACTGGTGGTCTACAGGCTGGAGAGGGTCGTCACTTGCGCCCGGGGTCCAAGAGTGCGTCGCTTTCCGAGCGGATCCAGCACTGCTCGGCCCGCATCTCGTCCGCGTCACCGCGGGCGAGAAAGGTCGCCCATGGCTCGGCGCCTTGCCTGCCGAGGCGTTCGATGCGCGCGGCCTCGCGGGATTGAAGGTCGTCCAGCGCCTCGATCACAGTGACAGGCTGTTCCCCGTAAGCAGTGCAGAGCGCATGAAGGCGGGCCTGCAGAGTGCTGGAGCCAGTGACCGACGCTCGTCGCTGCTGCTCCAGGGGCCGCAGTGGGACGGCGTACCAGGCGAGTTGGGCCAAGTCGTCGATGGCGTGGCCGGGCGCCGCGAAGTCCCAATCGATGAAGCCGGTGAGCCGGTCACCATCCCAGATCGAGTTCCATGGCCCGAGGTCTCCGTGTCGGATCACCATGCCTGGCCGCCACTCTTCTTCCTGGCCCTGCCAGTGGGCATCGGCCGGCGGCCGGAAGGTCCGAACGGCATCGTGGTAGCCCCGCAGCCAGCGGCCCAGCTCACCGACTCCAGGTGAGGAGCGCAGACTTTCCGGCCAGGGCGTGAATGCGGGTTCGCCGTAGAGCAACGACAGCACTTCGTCGGCGCCGTCAGTGCCCAACGCGCGGGGAGCCCTGCTGAATCCCACCTCCTCCAGGTGGCTCAGCAGGGCGTGCACGGCAGATGTCCATGTGCCTGTCGGCCTACGGATCGTCGCGCCGATCCGTCGCACTGTCGTGACACTGCCGCGGTCAGTGGAGCCGTCCTCAATCACTCGGCCAGCGTAGTTCGGCTACCTCAGTCGGCGCCTTGAACACCAGTGCGCCAGACCCACGTCCCACATCCGGCTGACAACACATGTGGCCATGCCGCCAGTTGCGGGACAGCCTTTAAAGGGTGTTGCACAAGACTCTGAGCTGGGCATCTTCCTTGTATGGCCGGGGTCTTACGCGCTGAGCGGGTGTGGGTGGAGACGTTCACGGGG
>NZ_JBEZKG010000030.1:1383-104422 GCF_040651535.1 Streptomyces sp. NPDC048420 | reverse complement strand
GGTGGGGGGTATCCGTCCTCGGTCCGGCGGCTCGGCTGCTTGAGCAGGGCTCGGTGATGGACGCCGGCCGCTGCGGGCGGACACCCCCCACCCCGGCCCCTTCCCGCCGTACGCGGCTTGAGGTGTGCCCACCGTCCCCACCCAGGGGCGCGGGGAACTGCGCGACCAGCCCCCACCGTCCCGCAGCCGCCCGACAACCGAACCCCGCCCCACCGCCGGAGGCAACCCGCACCCCGCGAAGCGTCACCCCTTGGACGGATGTGGAGTCGAGCCGTACGCCGTGAGGAAGCGGTCCCGGAAGGAGCTCATCTTCCAGACCGGGGCGTTGTGGGCCGGCTTCAGGCCGTCCGTCCAGTTCCAGGAGGCGATCTTGGCCAGGACCTTCGGGTCCTTGGCGACGATGGAGATCGGCACGTCACGGCTGGCGTTCTCGCCGCTGACCCGGGCGATCGGCTGGTGGTCGCCGAGGAAGACGAGGACCGTGTCTTCGCTGCCGTAGCGCTCCAGCCACTGGGTCAGTGAAGTCACCGAGTACGAGATGGACTTGCCGTACTCCTGCTTGGAGCGGGTGGGGTCGGCGATGATGTCGGAGGCTTTGTTGCCGGCCTGCTGGATGGGCTTGAAGACCGAGCCGTCGCCGAGGTCGTTCCAGTCGACCATCTTCGGGATCGGCGCCCACGGCTGGTGGCTGGAGGTCAGGATGATCTCGGACATCAGCGGCTTGTCGCGCTTCTTGCCGTGGATTTGGCGCTGGTAGGCCTCCAGGGCGTACTGGTCGGGCATCGTCGACCAGCTGAACTTGGGTCCCCGGTAGCCGAGTTGGAAGGCGTTGTAGACCTTGTCGAGGCCGTAGTACGCCTGTTCCGGCCAGCCTTTCTGGATGCCCGGCATCACCCCGACCGTGTCCCAGTCGCCGGTCTTCTTGAAGGCCTTGGTGAGGCTGAGGTGGTCGCTGGCCATGACCGTGCGGTAGCGCTGCTGGTTGTCGATCCAGAGGCCGGAGAGGGTCGTCGAGTGGCCGAGCCAGCTGCTGCCGCCGTACGTCGCCGAGGTCAGCCAGCCGCTCTTCGCGTGGAAGCCCGCCTTCGCGAGGGCCGCGGTGCTCGTGTCGAGGGTCTTGTCGACGCCGGGGGCGATGGCCGGGTCCTCGACGGCGCTGCGGCCGTAGCTCTCGATGAAGGTGAAGATCATGTCCTTGCCGCGCAGATCGGGCACCAGCTGGGAGCCCGGTGTGTTCCCGAAGGCGTCGACCTTGGCCACCTTCTGGAACTCCGCCTCGTCCCGCATGGTGTACAGCACCCGCCTGGCCTGGAGCTCGGCGAGTGCGGCGGTGTGTTCGGCGGCCAGCGGGGTGCCGAGGATCTGCAGACCGAGGGCGGAGCAGGCGACCCAGACGGTGGCGGCGATGAGGGTGCCACGGGTGGCGGTCTGGCGGTCCTGGACCAGCAGGCCGCTCAGCCGGACCATCGCCAGCGTCATCACGGCCAGCAGCAGGAGTACGAGGGCGATCGCGCCTATCAGCGCACCGACCGCCACGGCCCCGCCCATCGAGTCCGCGACATACGACTGCGCGTCGTCGAGCAGCTCCCAGTCGAGCACGGGATTGAAGGCCCGCCCGAGGTAGTCGTTGAACCCCATGTCGAGCAGGTTCAGGATCGTCATCACTCCGAGCCCCAGCCCGGACACCACGGCCACCGCGACACGCGGTCGGCGCGGCAGCGCGAGCATCACGGCCGCCCCGAGGATCGCCTCCGCCGGAATCCGCAGGAACTCCCTGAGATGCAGGTTGGTGATCTTGTTGGGCAGGAGGAGCGCACCGAGGACGAGCAGCGCGGCGAGGATGTTGAGGGCCCACCGCGTGTTGCGCACGGCGACGGGGTGGGCGTCCCGCCAGCGGGCGAGACGCGCGCGCAGGGACGGCTTGCTCTGCGGCGGACCGTCCCCGACGGTCGCCTCGGCCTCGGGTGACGTGCTCTCAGCAAGGGTCTCGGACACCCGAGGGTCCTTCCGTACGGGTCCTGGTAGAAGGCGGACCCGATATGGGGTCTCGGATCCGCCACATTCCCGTACGGAGGGTTCAGGGCCCCGGTTCACCGGTCAGGGCAAACACCGGGCAAACCGCTCGCCAACAGGTTTTTCAGGGGCGCGGGGCTGTGTCACATTTGCGGCTCCGCCGCGCGGGCGCGACAAGCCCCCATCAACCTGCAGACGCAATACGGCCTCACCCGCGGAGCGTCACGCGCCCCCAACCGCCGTCAACAACGCAAGCGGCGCCGCAGCGGACCGGGACTCCCGGACACACGCATGCGGATACGGCACCGGCTCCCCATGCGAATCCCGCCCGTACCCCGCGAGCACCTCCGGCAGCCGGTGGCCGGTCGCCGTCGCCGCGTCCACCAGGCCGTGCGCCACCGCCCGTGCCTCGTCGTGCAGCCCGTAGCGGGCGAGACCGAGTGCGATCAGCGCGTTGTCGTGCGGCCACACCGAGCCCCGGTGATACGACAGCGGGTGGTACGCCGCCTGTCCGGCCGCCAGCGTCCGAACTCCCCACCCGGAGAAGAAGTCCGGCTCCAGCAGCCGCCGGCCCACCAGCTCCCCGTACTCCTTGTCGAGCAGCCCGGACCACAGCAGATGACCGGCGTCGGAGGCCAGCGCGTCGACCTGGCGCCCGTCCCCGTCCAGCGCGAGCGCGGGAAACGCGCGGTCGCCCATCCAGAAGTCCCGCTGGAACCGGTCCCGCAGATCGGCCGCGGCCTGTTCGAGGAGCGCCGCGTACGTCTCGTCCTTCCAAACCGTGCGGGCGATCCCCGCGGTCCGGCGCAGTGCGTCGTACGCGTAGCCCTGGGCGCCCGCCGCCATCACCGGGCCGCCCGCGCGCGTTCCGTCGGCGCCGCAGATCGCGCCGGGGGAGTCCTTCCAGTTCTGGTTGGCGAGGCCGCCCTGGTCGGCGCGGTAGACGAGGTAGCCGCGTGAGGTCAGTCCGCCGTGGTCCAGCATCCAGCCGATCGCCGCGCGGGCGTGGGGTTCGAGGCGCCGGGCGAGGGAGACGTCCCCGGTGTGCTCCACGTACGCGCCGAGCAGGACGAGGAACAGCGGGGTGGCGTCCACCGAGCCGTAGTAGCGGCCGTACGGCACCTGCCCGAAGTGCGCCAGCTCCCCGTGCCGCACCTCGTGGACGATCTTGCCGGGCTGGGCCACGGAGCTCGGGCCGATCTCGGTGGCCTGGGTCGCGGCGAGCGCGGGGAGGGTGGCGGCGGCCAGCTGGGGGCGGTAGGGGAGGGCGAAGAGGGAGGTGAGGAGGGCGTCCCGGCCGAGAAGGGTCAGGAACCAGGGAGCTCCGGCGGCCGGGACGCGCAGGTCCTCGCCGTCGGGCCCCGTTGCCGGGACCTGGAGCGAGGCCAGGTCGGCGAGGCCGCGCGCACAGGCCGCCGCGAGTTCGGGCCAGCCGGTCGGGAAGGCGACTCCCTCCACGAACTCGCCTTCCATCGCGAGGAGTTGATTGTTCAGAGCGGCGGGGGAGCTCGGCACCCGGCGGGCCCGCTTGTCGCCGTGCGGGCGGGCCATCACCCGGAGGGTCAGTTCGGCCGTTCCGTGCGGCTCCAGATCGAGCGTCCACACCAGGCGGCGGGCGCCGGTGCCCGTCTCCTCGACGCCGTCCGGGGCGGGGTCGGCCGTCACCGTCGTACAGGAACGCCATTCGCGGCGCTGGTAGGTGAACTCCACGCCGTCGTCGAGGACTTCGCGGGAGCGGGTGGCGCCGGTCTTCGGGTACGTCCGGTAGTCGGAGCGGAGTTCGAACTGGTCCGTGAAGTCGGCGTCCGCGGTGACCGCGAGCCGGACCGTCGTCGGCGCCGGGCGGTTGCTGGTGACGCGGAGGGATTCGACGAACGAGCCGTCCCCCACCGCCTGTTCGCGGAAGAGCGTGTACGCGGGCGGCTCCTGGCGGCCGCCGCGCGGGACCAGGACGCAGCGCGCGCTGTCCCCGTCGGCCACCGGCGACAGCACCTCCGGTACCGCCCCGTCGACCGTGAGCTGCCAGCGGCTCAGGTGCCGGGCGTCCCGTACGAACAGTCCGTCCGGGGAGCTGCCGCCGCCCCGGACGCCGCTGATGTCCCCGCCGTCACCGACGGCAGCGAACGTCCCGCCGTGCACAAGCAGATGATGCCGGTCCGTCATCGCCGGTTCCCTCCCTTGAATCCCATGTCCGCCGTGACCGTGGTGCCGGTTGTCACCCCGGTGATCGTGGTGTCGCTGTGCAGCAGGTCGAGCGAGAGCGCGGCGGTCCAGCTGAAGCCGGTCGCCCCGCAGGCCTCGCCGGTGTACGGGTCGACGTACTCCGCGAAGTCGGTGGTCTCGGCGAGTTCGAGGACCGACTCCCGCAGCGCGTCGGCCTGTTGGAGCTGCCCGTGGGTGCGCAGCCCCCGCTCCAGCAGCCAGGCGGTGTTGAACCAGGCCGGGCCGCGCCAGTAGCGGTGCGGGTCGAAGGCCTCGCCGAGGAGGTCGTAGCTCGGCAGGAGGCGGGTGGTGGCGCCGAGCCCGAAGTGCGGGCCGGAGGCGGTGCGCAGCAGCGTCCTGACGATGTCCCGCGGGAGGCCGGGGAGCAGGAGGGGGACCAGACCGGAGACGGTGCGCTCGGGGATCAGGGCGCCACGCGGGTCCGGCGCGGTCGCGCGCGGGTCCGGGCGGTCCGCCTCGATGCCGAGCGGGTTCTGGCGGTCCGCTTCGGTGGCGAGCGGGTTCTGGCGGTCCGCTTCGGTCCTGAGCGTGTTCCGGCCGTCCGGAGAGGTGCCGTGTAGGTCGCGGCGGTCCGCTTCGGTACCGAACGGGTCGCGGCCGTCCGGAGACGTGTTGTGCAGGTCGCGGCGGTCCGCTTCGGTCCCGAACGGGTCGCGGCTGTCCGAAGAGGTCCCGAGCGGGTTCTGGCGGTCCGCCTCGGTAGCGCGCGGGTTCCGGCCGTCCGGAGAGGTGCCGTGCAGGTCGCGGTGGTCCGGGGTGGTCGTGCGCGGGTTCCGGCCGTCCGGAGAGGCGCCGTGCGGGTCGCGGCGGTCCGCTTCGGTCCCGAACGGGTCGCGGTGGTCCGGGGCGGTCCCGAATCCGACCCGGCGGTCCGGGGCGGTGCCGTGCGGGTCGCGGTCGTCCGATGCGGGCGCGCGCAGGTCACGGCACAGGAACATGCCGCTCGCCGGGTCCCACAGCCGCTCCACCAGCGCCGCCGTCAGCCGCTCCGCGCGCGCGTGCCGGGCCGTGCCGGGCGCGCCCAGCTCGCCGGCGATCCGGGCGAGGGCGTGCTCGGAGGCGATCAGGAGGGCGTTGAAGGCGGGGTCCTCCACCGCGAACTCACCGGTGCCGTCGGCGTACTCGGCGTCCCGGTAGTCCGCAGCCAGCCGCACGTACCGCCCGTAGTCCAGGTCCGTCGGCCGGTCCTCGGCCGCTCCGTGGTCGAGGTCGGCGCGGCGGAAGGAGCGGGCCGGGGCCGGGGTGACGCGGGACAGGGGGAGGTCCCAGGCGGGGCTGTTGTCCATACCCTGTTCCCAGGGGTGCACGACGGACGCGAGGCCGCCGCCGCCCAGGTCCCGGCTGTGCAGGAGATAGCGGTGCCAGGCGGCGAGGCGGGGGTACACCCGGGTGAGGAAGCCGCGCGCGCGGGACAGGCCGGGGTCGGCGCAGTGGACCAGCCACGCGGCCAGCGCGTGGACCGGTGGCTGCACGATGCCGGACGTCTGTACGGTGCGCGGGGCGCCCGCGGCGCGCCCCGCGGTGGAGGAGCGCCAGAAGTCGGGGCTCGGGAAGTACGCGTCGAGGGGGACGGAGGGGTTGAAGACGATGTGCGGGATGCGCCCGTCGCCCCACTGGGCCGCCAGCAGCGTCTCCAGCTCGGTCTGCGCCCGCAGCGGCGAGAGGTGGCGCAGGCCGATCGCGATGAACGCGGAGTCCCAGGACCACTGGTGCGGGTACAGGCTGCGCGAGGGCACCGTGGAGGCGCCGGTCCAGTTGCCCTCCAGCACCCTCGCCGCCCTGACGTGCAGCGAATGTGACGAACCCGGCGGATCGTATGCGATCGAACGCTCCGTCGGAGGGGTGATGAGCTGGGCAGTGCGATCCACTCGGGGCTCCCCGAAGACGTGTGGCTGACCGGTTCGGTCAGGGCTACCGTAGAGTTACGTCTATTTAACACGCAAAACCCAATATGTAATGCAGAGTTGAGAAACACAAGGGGGTGCGCATGGCTGGACGGAGTCAGACCGGCGCCGGGGATCTGCTCGAACTGGTCCGCAGCGGGCGAGCCGTCACGCGCGGGGCGCTCCAGCAGGCCACCGGACTGTCCCGGGCGACCGTCGGCCAGCGCCTCGACCGTCTCTTCCGCGCGGGCTGGCTGCGCGAGGGCGCCGGCGGTCCCGTCGACTCCCCGCTGGGCGGCCGCCCCTCCATCACCCTGGAGTTCGACGACTCCCACGCGGTCGTCCTCGCCGCCGACCTGGAGACCCGGCACGCGCGCGCGTGCGTGCTGTCGCTGACCGGCGAGATCCTCGCCGAGCACAGCGGCACCCTGCTGATCGAGGACGGCCCGGACGCGGTGCTCGGCGATCTGGGCCACTGGTTCGCCGAGCTGCTGGAGAAGGCGGGGCACCGGGCGGCGGAGGTCTGCGGCATCGGGCTCGCGGTGCCCGGACCGGTCGACCTGGAGAGCGGCCGGGTGGTCCAGCCGCCGATCATGCCCGGCTGGGACAACTACGACATTAGAAGCCGCCTCGCCAGAGCCTTCACCGAGCACACCGGGGCCGGGCCGGTCCCCGTGCTCGTCGACAACGACGCCAACCTCATGGCGTACGGCGAACAGCGCACCGCCCACCCCGACTGCTCGGCGTTCGTCCTGGTCAAGGTCTCGACCGGCATCGGCGCCGGAGTCGTGGTCGACGGCTCCATCTACCGGGGTGTCGACGGGGGCGCCGGCGACCTCGGGCACATCAGGATCCCCGCGGGGTCGGAGGCGCTGTGCCGTTGCGGCTCCTACGGCTGCCTCGCGGCCGTGGCGAGCGGCGGTGCCGTGGCGCGGCGGCTGGCGGCGGCCGGGGTGCCGGCGGCGTCGGGCTCGGATGTGCGGGACCTGCTCGCCTCCGGACACCCCGAGGCGGCCGCGCTCGCGCGGGAGGCCGGGCGGCAGGTCGGGGACGTGCTGGCGACCGTTGTGACCCTGCTGAACCCCGGTGTCCTGATGATCGCCGGAGATCTGGCCGGAACTCCCTTCCTCACCGGAGTCCGGGAGCTGCTGTACCAGCGGGCCCTGCCGCGCTCCACCGCCCGCCTGGAGGTCGTGACCTCGCGGCTCGGGGAGCGGGCCGGGCTGGTCGGGGCGGGTGCGCTGGTCGTGGAGCATCTGTACGCGCCCGAACGGGTCGAGGAGCGCTTGCTGGCCATGGGCGTGTGACGTCCGCATGGTGAAATCCGCCGCGCTGTGGCAGCGTGATTCTCGCCACGCCTGATAGGGGTCAAGCTCAAATGAGCGGATCTTGGGTGACTGCACTTCTCCAAGGGGTGGCACTGAGTGCCACCCCTTGATCGTTCATCGATCGAAATCAGATGCGGTCAGGGTGTGCTCATGTGAGCGGAAAGTGGAGTGGGTGAGCACCCTTGCGTTCAAGAAATGAAAACATCCGGGGCCTGTCGCTTGCCAAGCTTTGACTTTCGATCCGCTGGCAGTCGACTGGTTACGGGCGTATGACGCCCGAGTAGACGTACCCAGAAGCCTTCGATCTGGGTATGTTCCTGGCCGTCAGGGCAGCCACCGCGTCCTCGAGGGAGTCGAGACCCGTGTCGGAAAACAAAGAACCCCACGTAGCGAAGTTCGTCTACGACTTCACCGAGGGAAACAAGGACCTCAAGGACCTCCTGGGTGGCAAGGGCGCGAACCTCGCCGAGATGACCAACCTGGGACTCCCCGTTCCCCCCGGCTTCACCATCACGACGGAAGCCTGCAAGGTCTACCTGGACAGCGGCGAGGAGCCGGCGGCACTGCGTGACGAGGTGAGTGCGCACCTCGACGCGCTGGAGCAGCGCATGGGCAAGAAGCTCGGCCAGGCGGATGACCCGCTGCTCGTCTCGGTCCGCTCCGGCGCGAAGTTCTCCATGCCGGGAATGATGGACACGGTCCTGAACATCGGCCTCTCCGACAAGTCGGTCCAGGGTCTCGCGGGGCAGGCCGGCGACGACCGTTTCGCCTGGGACTCCTACCGGCGCCTCATCCAGATGTTCGGCAAGACCGTCCTCGGCGTCGACGGCGACCTCTTCGAGGAGGCCCTCGACAAGGCCAAGCAGGCCAAGAAGGTCACGGTCGACACCGACCTGGAGGCCGCCGACCTCAAGAAGCTCGTCACCGCCTTCAAGAAGATCGTCAAGAAGGAGGCCGGCCGGGACTTCCCGCAGGACCCGCGCGAGCAGATGGACCTCGCCATCCACGCGGTCTTCGACTCCTGGAACACCGACCGGGCCAAGCTCTACCGCCGCCAGGAGCGCATCCCCGGCGACCTCGGCACCGCGGTCAACGTCTGCTCGATGGTCTTCGGCAACCTCGGCCCCGACTCCGGCACCGGTGTCGCCTTCACCCGGGACCCGGCCTCCGGCCACCAGGGCGTCTACGGCGACTACCTCCAGAACGCCCAGGGCGAGGACGTGGTCGCGGGCATCCGCAACACCGTCCCGCTCGCGGAGCTGGAGCAGATCGACAAGAAGTCGTACGACCAGCTGATGCAGATCATGGAGACGCTGGAGAACCACTACAAGGACCTGTGCGACATCGAGTTCACCATCGAGCGCGGTCAGCTGTGGATGCTCCAGACCCGCGTCGGCAAGCGCACGGCGGGCGCGGCCTTCCGGATCGCCACCCAGCTGGTGGACCAGGGCCTGATCGACGAGGCCGAGGCGCTCCAGCGGGTCACCGGCGCCCAGCTGGCCCAGCTGATGTTCCCGCGCTTCGACGAGAACACCAAGGTCGCGCAGGTCGGCCGGGGCATCGCGGCCTCGCCGGGCGCGGCCGTCGGCAAGGCGGTCTTCGACTCGTACACCGCGGTGAAGTGGTCGCGTTCGGGCGAGAAGGTGATTCTCGTACGGCGGGAGACGAACCCCGACGACCTCGACGGCATGATCGCGGCCGAGGGCATCCTGACCTCCCGCGGCGGCAAGACCTCGCACGCGGCCGTGGTCGCGCGTGGCATGGGCAAGACCTGTGTGTGCGGCGCGGAGGAGCTGGAGGTCGACACCAAGCGGCGCCGGATGACGGTTCCCGGCGGGCATGTCGTGGAAGAGGGCGACCTGATCTCCATCGACGGGTCCAGCGGCAAGGTGTACCTCGGTGAGGTCCCGGTCGTGCCGTCCCCTGTCGTGGAGTACTTCGAGGGCCGGATGCACGCGGGCGCCAACGACGCCGACGAGCTGGTCGAGGCCGTGCACCGGATCATGGCGTTCGCCGACCGCAAGCGCCGGCTGCGCGTCCGCGCCAACGCGGACAACGCCGAGGACGCGCTGCGCGCGCGTCGCTTCGGCGCGCAGGGCATCGGGCTGTGCCGTACCGAGCACATGTTCCTCGGTGACCGCCGTGAGCTGGTCGAGCGCCTGATCCTGGCCGATACGGAGGCGGAGCGCGAGGAGTCGCTGAAGGCGCTGCTCCCACTGCAGAAGCAGGACTTCGTGGAGCTGTTCTCGGCGATGGACGGGCTGCCGGTGACGGTCCGCCTCCTTGACCCGCCGCTGCACGAGTTCCTGCCGGACATCACCGAGCTGTCGGTCCGCGTGGCGCTGGCGGAGTCCCGCCAGGAGCCCCACGAGAACGAACTCCGTCTCCTCCAGGCCGTACACCGTCTGCACGAGCAGAACCCGATGCTGGGCCTGCGAGGTGTGCGGTTGGGTCTGGTCATCCCGGGGCTGTTCACGATGCAGGTACGCGCGATCGCCGAGGCGGCGGCCGAACGCAAGAACGCCAAGGGCGACCCGCGCGCGGAGATCATGATCCCGCTGGTGGGCACGGTCCAGGAGCTGGAGATCGTCCGCGAGGAGGCCGACCAGGTCGTCGCGGAGGTCGAGGCGGCCACGGGTGTGGAGCTGAAGCTGTCGATCGGCACGATGATCGAGCTGCCGCGCGCCGCGCTGACCGCCGGTCAGATCGCGGAGGCGGCGGAGTTCTTCTCCTTCGGCACGAACGACCTCACCCAGACGGTGTGGGGCTTCAGCCGGGACGACGTGGAGGCGAGCTTCTTCACGGCGTACCTGGAGAAGGGCATCTTCGGCGTCTCCCCGTTCGAGACGATCGACAAGGACGGCGTGGGCTCGCTGGTCAAGCTCGCCGCGGAGGCGGGCCGCAGGACCCGGCCCGACCTCAAGCTCGGCGTCTGCGGTGAGCACGGCGGTGACCCGGAGTCGGTCCACTTCTTCCACGAGGTGGGTCTGGACTACGTCTCCTGCTCGCCGTTCCGCATCCCGGTGGCCCGCCTGGAGGCGGGGCGCGCGGCGATCACGGCGAACGGCAGCGACCACCGGTAGGCCAACGGCCACGGGAACCCCGGAACCGCCACCCGTCCCCGACCCTCAACCGATGGGCGGCGGTTCCGGATCACGAAGAGAGGGCGGCACCCTTGTGCGGGGGTGCCGCCCTCTTGTGTGTGAATTGAATCACAGGGTGTACATGGTCTTTTAGTGAGTTTTGTTCCCTGTGAGCCTTTGTGAGTCCCTGGTGAGAATCTTGTAAGTGCCTTTATGTTGCAGCCTTAATGCCTGATCGATCACATCTGGTCATGGCTCAACTTTGCTTTGTGGGGGAGCAGTTCACATGCAGACGTATGGGGGGAGACGTCGGCTGCGCACGGTCGGCGTCGTGCTTTCCGCGGCCGTCGTGCTCGCGGTGAGCGCATCCGAGGGTGCCGTCGCGGTGACCGGCGAGAGAGCCTCCGGCGCCTCGGACGCCCAAGCCGGCGCGCTCGGCGGGAGTGGCGGGGCGGCCGATTCCGCCGGAGGCGAGGGGGCGGGCGAGGACGCCAGGGCCTTGGCCGAGGCCGAGCGTACGGGCAAGCTCGTCGAGATCACCTCGATGCGCGGGGAGAGCAGCGAGGTGTTCGCCACCCCGGACGGGAACCTGGAGGCCCGGGAGCATCTGCGTCCGGTGCGGACCCGGGTGGACGGCAAGTGGCGCGACATCGACACCGCCCTGACCCGGAGCGCGGACGGGACGGTGGTGCCCGGGGCCACGAGCGTCGGCCTGGCGTTCTCGGGCGGAGGGTCCGACCCGCTGGTGCGGATGACGAAGAGCGGCCGTGAACTCGCGCTGTCCTGGCCCGGGAAGCTGCCGTCCCCGGAGCTGAACGGGAACACGGTCACCTATCCGGACGTACTGCCCCAGGTTGACCTGCGCATGACAGCGCAGCAGGACGGCTTCACCCAGCTGCTGGTCGTCAAGTCGGCCGAGGCCGCGGCCAGCACGGAACTGAGCGCACTGCGTCTGAAGCTGGACGCCGGTGGCATGCGGGTGAAGGAGACCGCCGAGGGGGGCCTGGCGGCGATCGACCAGGGGGCCGGAAGCGCCGTGTTCGAAGCCCCCCGCCCCGTGATGTGGGATTCCAGCACCGAGGCGCCCGCCGACACCGCGGCCACCAGAACACAGTCCGCCGTCACCGCGAAGACCACGGTCACCGCGGAGACCGCCGCTCCCGGCTCCGCAGAGGCCGGCGCCGCCGAGTCCGCGAACGTGGCGCCGGTCGCCGTGGACGTCCCCGCCGCGCAGGACGCGCTCGTGCTGACGCCGGACAAGGACCTGCTGCGGGGCAAGGACACGGTCTACCCCGTGTACATCGACCCCCAGTGGTACTCCCCGAAGGCCACGGCCTGGACGATGGCCTCCAAGTACTGGGCGTCGTCGCCGCAGTGGAAGTTCAACGGCGACTCGGACGCGGGCATGGGCTACTGCAACTGGTCCTACTGCGCCCCGCAGGACACCAAGCGGCTCTTCTACCGCATCCCCACCTCGAAGTTCGCCGGCCGCAGTGTGATTCACGCGGAGTTCGTGGTCCGTAACACCTGGTCGGCGTCCTGCTCGGCACGGGACGTGCAGCTGTGGCGCACCAAGGACATCTCCTCCTCCACCACCTGGGACTCGCAGAACGCGAGCGGCTTCTGGATCGACCACCTGAGGACGGCGTCCTTCGCCTACGGCTACACCGGCTGCGCCGCCAAGGACGCGGAGTTCGACGTGAAGTCGGCCGTGCAGCAGGCGGCGGACAAGAAGTGGTCGACGATGACCTTCGGTCTGAAAGCGGCGAGCGAGACCGACGGCTACGGCTGGAAGCGGTTCTCGGACGATGCCTATCTGCGCGTGGAGTACAACCGTCCGCCGCCGCAGATCAAGATGTCCCAACTGACCATGGAGTACGGCGGATCCTGCAAGAAGCCCTCCGCCGCCGCGCGGGTGCGCACCCTCGGCAAGATCTACGCCAACAACGTCACCGACCCGGACGGCGACTCCGTCTCCGTGGAGTTCAGGGCCAGTTGGGACACCGGTGACGGCAAGGGCGTGGTCACCCGCTGGAAGTCCGGGCTGACGACGGCGAAGAAGTCCGGCTCGGACTTCGTGATCACCCTGCCGTCCTCCTTCCCCACCAACAAGACGATCAACTGGTACGTCCACTCCTATGACGGCGCCCAGTACTCGCCCTGGTCCTACACCGGAGACGCGACCGCCTGCTACTTCGTGTACGACACGAGCGTGCCCAAGGCACCGACCATCTCCTCGTCCATCTACCCGGCCATGAACCCCGAGGACCCGGAGGACCCCTGGTACGACGGAGTCGGCCAGTACGGCGACTTCGTGATCACCGGTGCCGTCTCCGACGTGACCAAGTACTGGTTCGGTCTCAACGGCGACCCGGTCTCCACCAACACCGTCACCACCTCGGGCGGAGCGGCCAGGACGGTACCGGTGCTGCCGGTCAAGCCGGGCCTGAACATCTTCACCGCCCAGTCCTTCGACTCGGCCGGCAACAACTCCGAGATCCGCACCTACCAGTTCCGGGTCAAGGCGGGACAGCGCGAGCGGGCCGGCTGGTCCATGGACGAGGCCTCCGGAGCCACCCAGGTCGCGGGCAGCGCACCGGAGTTCACCGCGACGCTCAAGGGCTCCCCGACCCCGCAGGTGGAGGGGAAGATCGGCAAGGCGGTGCAGTTCGACGGCGTCGACGACTACGCGACCACCGACGTCGCCACCGTCAACACCGACATCAGCTTCTCGGTGTCCGCCTGGGCGAAACTCTCCGCGATGCCGGCCGGCGCGGCCGTCGTGGCCTCCCAACGGGGCGACAACGCACCGGGGTTCGAGCTGTACTACTCCAAGGCGTACGACCGCTGGGTGTTCAACCAGTACAGCTCCGACAGCGTCGACGCCACGCCTGTGAGGGCCATGCAGGCGGCGGCCGGCGGAGTCAAGGCGGGCGAGTGGACCCATCTGGTCGGCGTCCACGCCGCCGGTGAGAAGCAGCTGAAGCTGTACGTCAACGGCATGCTGGCCGGAACCGGCGCGCTCACCGCGCCCTGGAACGCCCGGCACGGCATGTTCATCGGTACCGGTTCCCCGAAGGCCACCGCCGCGGGCTTCTTCCCCGGCGCCATCGACGAGGTGAAGACCTTCGAGAAGCCGCTGTCGGCGACCGAGGTCGCCAACCTCTACAGCTCCAACTCGATCGGCAACGGGCGTCCCGCCCGCATGGTCTTCCCCATGGACGACGCCGCCGACGCGACCACGCTGAGCGGCCGGGCCGACGTGAACCCGGCGGTCCTCAAGGGCGGCGGCGCCGCCACCGGCTCGGCCGGCATCGACGGCAACGCGCTGACCCTGGACGGCACCGACGACTACGCCGCCACCGCGGGCCCGCACATCAACACCTCGTACAGCTTCGCCATCTCGGCCTGGGCGAAGCTGCCGAAGACGAAACCGACCCACGCGGCGACCGTCGCCACCCAGGCCGGTTCCGTGGTGACCGGGCCCGAGCTGTACTACTCCAGTTCCTACGACCGCTGGGTGTTCAACCAGCACAGCGCCGACACCGCCGACTCCACGGTGGTGCGGGCCATGCAGCCCACCGGCACCACCGCGTACGGCGGGGAGTGGACGCACCTGGTCGGCGTGCAGGACACCGAGGCCGACAAGCTCTCGCTGTACGTCAACGGGAGCCTGGCCGGGACCGTCGCCCTGCCCTCGACCTGGTACGCCTCGGGCGCGGTGCAGATCGGCGCCAGTGCCTTCGAGGGCGCGGCCACCTCCTTCTTCCCCGGCCAGATCGACGACGTACGGTACTTCGACCGTACGGTGTCGGCCGGTGAGGTGCAGCAGCTGTTCAAGCAGCGCGCGGTCGTCAAGGGCCGCTGGAAGTTCGAGACGGCCGGCGGGACTCCGGTGACCTCGCCGGACGCCTCCACGGTCGGCAACGCCATGACCCTGTACAACGGCGCCGCCACGGCCGCCCCGGGCTACGGCTGGGTCGACGGCGCCGTCGTCCTGGACGGCACGAATGACTACGCCGCGGCCCCCGCCGTCCCCGTCGACACCAGCGCCAGCTTCACCGTCAGCGCCTACGTCCAGACGGCGGCCGTCCCGACCGGCCCGGTGACCGTGATGAGCGCACCCGGGGCCGCCAGGAGCGCGTTCTCGGTGCGCTACGAACCCAGCGCCACCCCGGCCAGCGATCCGGGCCGCTGGCGGATCGCCACGGCGAGTGCGGACAGCACCTCCGCCACCGTCTCCGACATCGGCAACGGCATGTTCTACAGCCCGACCGACTGGAACCACGTGGCGCTCGTCTACGACGGCTTCTCGAAGGAGGTCCGCCTCTACGTCAACGGCGAACTCCAGGAGACCGCCTGCGCCGACGCCGACGAGGACGGGGTACAGGACGACGCGAGCTGCGCCGACACGGTCTCCTGGACGGACGACGCGCTGACGTACAAGGCCGCCAAGACGCTGCAGCTCGGCCGGGACACCGTCGGCACGACCTCCGGTCAGTACTTCCCCGGTGCGCTCTCCGACGTCTGGGTCTTCCAGGGCGCGTTGACCGAGACGCAGATCGACCACCTCGCCGTCGGCATGCCGGGCGTGGAGACAGCCGTACCCAGCGGCGACTGACCGGCACCACTACCGGGGAGGGGCCGACGGGCCCCTCCCCGACCACGCATGTCGCTCCACCGCGCGCGGCCGCCCGCTGCCCGTGGAGCACTCAACGGGAGGAAGACAGACGCGCATGAAGACCCGAAACCGCCTGAGAACGGGCAGGCCGTGGCGCCGGGTGGCGCTGGCCACGGCCGCCGTCGTGACCGCAGGACTGATCCAGGCCTCCGCGGCACCCGCCGTTGCCGAGGGCTGGCAGAAGCCCGCGCCGCCGAAGGCCGAGTCGCCGGTCGATGTCGTCCGGGCGGGCAAAGCGGTCCCCCGTAAGGTGACGAAGGGCCCCCGGACGCCCGCCGAGGCACCGGCCACGGCCTGGCCGAAGACGACCGAGACCGAGGTGACGGCCCATCAGAAGGCCGCCCGGGTCGAGGGATCGCCCCTCACCCTGGCCGCCGAGCGGGACACCGCCCCCTACACCGTGCGAACGCTGTCCCGCACGGCCTCGCGCAAGGCGGGCGTCGACGGGCCGGTCTTCACCCTGACGCCTCGTCAGAAGACCACGCGGACCGAGAAGGTGCGCGCCGGGCTGGACTACTCCTCCTTCGCCGGCCTGTACGGCGGCGGCTACGCCTCCCGGCTCACCCTGGTCAGCCTCCCGGCCTGCGCACTGACCACCCCGCAGAAGAAGCAGTGCCGCACGGCCACCCCCGTACAGACCGTCAACGACACCGAGCGTCAGACACTGACGGCGAAATCGGTCTCCCTGAGCGCGAGTTCGGCGACCGTGCTGGCCGCGACCGCGGCGGCGAGCAGCGACAAGGGCGACTACAAGGCCACCTCGCTGTCCGCGTCCTCGACCTGGAACACGGACCTGAGCAGCGGCTCGTTCGCCTGGGCGTACGACATGCCGGTGCCGCAGGTGCCCGGCGGGCTGACCCCGCAGGTCGGACTCTCGTACTCCTCGGGGGGTGTCGACGGCCGGAGCGGGAACACCAACAACCAGGCCTCGTGGGTCGGTGACGGCTTCGACCTGGCGCCCGGCTTCATCGAGCGCAAGTACAAGAGCTGTTCCGACGACGGGGTCACCAACGCCGACGGCAACAAGCCGGGCGACCTGTGCTGGGCGTACGACAACGCCACGCTGTCGCTGAACGGTTCGGGCGGGGAACTGGTGCCGAACGGCACCAACTCCTTCAAGCTCCAGAACGACGACGGCACGAAGATCGACCGGATCTACGGCAGCTCCTCCGACGTGCGCTCCAACGGTGCCCGCAACGACGAGTACTGGCGGGTGACCACCCCCGACGGCACCCAGTACCACTTCGGCTACAACCGCCTGCCGGGCTGGGCGAGCGGCAACGAGACCACCGACTCGGCCTGGACGGTGCCGGTCTTCGGCGACGACTCCGGCGAGCAGTGCAACGCCTCGACGTTCGCGGCCTCCTGGTGCCAGCAGGGCTGGCGCTGGAACCTCGACTACGTCGTGGACCCGCACGGCAACGCGGTCGCGTACTACTACGACAAGGAGACCAACTCCTACGGCCGCAACCTCACCGCCGCGGACGACACCCCGTATGCGCGCGGTGGCACCCTGGACCGCGTCGAGTACGGGCTGAAGTCCAACGCCGTGTACTCCGCCAAGGCCCTGGCCAAGGTCGACTTCACCAACAGCGAGCGGTGCATCCCGGACTCCTCGACCACCTGCTCGTCCATCTCCACGGGCGCCCAGTACTGGTACGACACCCCGTGGGACATGAACTGCACCGCGGGCACCGACTGCGACAACGGCCGTTTCTCGCCGGTGTTCTTCACCCGCAACAGGCTGACCTCCGTCACCACCCAGGTCCTGGTCTCCGGCTCCTACAGCAACGTCGACGGCTGGAAGCTCGCCCACCGCTGGGGCATGGCCGACACCGACTACCAGCTGCTGCTGGACTCGGTCCAGCACACCGGCTACGGCACCGGCGACACCTCGATCACCCTGCCGAAGGTCACCTTCGCCTACACCCAGCTCGCCAACCGGCTCGACAAGACCGGTGACGGCTACGCCCCGTTCATCAAGTCCCGGCTGTCCGGTGTCGCCGACGAGTCGGGCGGCCAGATCGACGTCGGCTACTCGGCGTCCGAGTGCTCCTTCGACGCCCTGCCCACCCCGCAGACCAACACCACCCGCTGCTTCCCGCAGTACATCGGCGGCAGCACCAGCGACGACCCGGACCTTCAGTGGTTCAACCGGTACGTCGTCTCGACGGTCACCGAGTCCGACCGCACCGGCGGCGCGCCCGACCAGGTCACGATGTACGACTACCTGGACGGTGCCGCCTGGCACTACGACGATGACGACGGCATGACCAAGGAGAAGTCCAAGACCTGGTCGCAGTGGCGTGGTTACGGCCACGTCCGGGTGCGCTCCGGCGGCCAGGGCGGCGCCTCGGCGATGAAGTCGCAGGAGGACTCCTACTTCCTGCGCGGCATGGACGGCGACCGCAAGGACGCCTCCGGCGGCACCAAGAGCGTGTCCGTCACCCTGGATGCGGGTGAGGGCGACGCGATCACCGACCACGAGTCGCAGGCCGGCTTCGCCTACAAGACGGTCACCTACTCCGGTCCGGGCGGCAAGGTTCTGGCCAAGACCGTGAACCGGCCCTGGTACCAGCAGACCGCCAAGAAGGTCCGCTCCTGGGGCACCGTCACCGCCAACCTCACGGGCAACGCCTCCAGCAGGACCTGGACCTCGCTGGACGACGGCGCGGGCGTCAAGTGGCGCACCACCTCGTCGGCCGACACCCACGACACCACCACCGGCCTGGTCACCCAGACCAACGACCTCGGCGACACCACGACCGCCGCCGACGACCGGTGCACCCGCACCACCTACGTCACCGGCAGCGTCCCGCTGGACGCCCCCGCCCGCATCGAGACGGTCGCCAAGGCCTGCGACGCCACCACCAGCCGTCCCGCCGACGTCATGTCCGACGTCCGCACGGCCTACGACGGCGGAGCGTACGGCGCCGCGGCCACGAAGGGCGACGCCACCCGCACCGCGAAACTCAAGACCTACAGCGGCACCAGCGCCGTCTACCTGGAGTCCAGCTCCACCTACGACGGCTACGGCCGGGCCCTCGTCACCACCGACCTGACCGCCGACGTCACCGTCACCTCCGCGGGCACCCTCACCCGGGCCGCCCGCACCGACGGCCGGACCACCACCACCGCCTACAACCCGACCACCGGCTTCCCGACCAGCAGCACGGTCACCACACCGCCCGCCACCCCCGGGACCGCCTCCACCGCGCAGACCTCGAGCACGGCCTACGAGACCCTGCGCAGCCTGCCCCTCACGGAGACCGACACCAACGGCAAGGTCACCACGTACGCGTACGACGCGCTGGGGCGCACCAGCAAGGTGTGGCTGGCAGACCGCCTCACAGGCCAGACCCCCAGCTATGAGTTCGGTTACACCATCACCGACGGTCAGCCGGTCGTCGTCGCCACCAAGATCATCGGCAATTCCGACACCCAGGACACCTCGTACGCCTTCTACGACGGTTTCCTGCGCCCCCGTCAGACCCAGGCCCCCGGCCCCGAGGGCGGGACCCTGCTGACCGACACCTTCTACGACGAACGCGGCCTGGTCAGCAAGGAGTTCGCCACCTACTACACCAAGGACGCAGCCCCCTCGACCACGCTCCTCAAGCCCGAGAAGGCGCTGAGCGTGGAGACCCAGAACCGGCACACCTACGACGGTCTGGGCCGCGAGACCGAGGTCCGGCAGATCGCGGGCAACGGCGACGGCGGCACCGTCCTCGGCATCACGAAGACGATCCACGGCGGCGACCGCACCACGGTCATCCCGCCCGTGGGCGGCACCGCCCGGACCACCGTCACCGACGCCCGCGGCAACCCCAGCGAACTGCGCCTGCTGCACGCCCGGGCCGCCGAGGCCGCGTACGACGCCACGACCTACCAGTACAGCCCGCGCGGCGAGATGACGAAGGTCACCGACCCCGCGGGCAACTCCTGGACCTGGACGTACGACCTGATGGGCCGGCTCACCGACACCACGGACCCGGACAAGGGCGCCTCCCACACCGACTACGACGACCGCTCCCTGGTGACCAGCACCAAGGACGCCCGCGGCAAGGTTCTCGCGTATGTCTACGACGGACTGGGCCGCAAGACCGAGATGCGGGACACCTCGGCCACCGGCACGCTGCGCGCCAAGTGGGTCTACGACACGATCAGCGGCGCCAAGGGCCACCTCGCGTCCAGCTCCCGCTACAGCGGCGGCCAGGAGTACACGTCGAGCGTCGTCGCCTACGACCGGCTGTACCGGCCGACGCGTACCCAGGTGACGATCCCGTCCGGCGAGGGCGCGTTGCAGGGCACGTATCTGTCGACCACCACCTACAACACCTCGGGCACGGTGCGCGGTGTCGGCTACCCCAAGGCCGGTGACCTCGCCGCCAACACCGTCGCCTACACCTACGAGGACGGCACTCAGCGGCCCATCAAGGTCAGCGGTCCCCTCAACCTGACCGCGACCACCGGCTACAGCTATGTCGGCAAGCCGCTCCAGTACGAGATGTACGCGAACGGCGGGAAGACCACCTACGAGAACAACACCTACCAGTGGGGCACCCAGCGGCTCGCCACCTCGACGGTGGGCCGCCAGGACGTCGCCGGCGTCGACCAGTACAACACCTACTCCTACGACGAGGCGGGCAACGTCCTGTCCGTCTCGGACACCTCCCGCTCCGGCACCGACAACCAGTGCTTCGGCTACGACTGGGCCGGCCGGCTGACCGAGGCCTGGGCCCAGTCGACCGCCGGCTGCGCCACCGCCCCGAGCACCGGGGTGCTGGGCGGCCCGGCCCCGTACTGGCTCTCCTACTCCTACAACAAGCTCGGCAACCGGCTCACCGAGACCCAGCACGCCACCGCGGCCGGCGCCTCGGACACCAACCGCACCTACCACTACCCCGACCCGGGCGCGACCCGGCCGCACACCCTGACCTCGGTGGACACCACCGTCGGCACGGTGAAGTCCGCCGACAGCTTCGGTTACGACGACGCGGGCAACACCCACACCCGGCAGCTCGGCAACGGCACCTCCCAGACCCTGGACTGGGACGCCGAGGGCCATCTCGCCAAGGTGACCGAACCCGTGGAGGGCGGCAGCGACAAGGTCACCGAGTACCTGTACGACGCCGGCGGCAACCGCCTGATCGGCCGCACCCCGACCGAGACCACGCTCTACCTGGGCGCGACCGAGGTCACCCTCGCCAAGGGCGCCACGAGCGCGAAGGGCACCCGCTACTTCGACCTCGGAGGCGGCCACCAGGCGGTCCAGTCCAACGACGGATCCATCGCCTTCAACCTGGCCGACCACCACGGCACCGCCCAGTTGTCCGTCAACGCCGACACCCAGGCACTGACCCAGCGCCGCACCCTGCCCTTCGGCGGACTGCGCGGAGCCGCGCCGAACTCCTGGGCCGGCACCAGGGGTTTCGTCGGCGGCACAACGGACACGGCCACGGGCCTCACCCACCTCGGGGCGCGTGAGTACGACCCGGCGACCGGCCGCTTCCTGTCCGTCGATCCGGTGTTCACGGCCGACGACCCGCAGCAGATGCACGGTTACACCTACGCCAACAACAACCCGCTGACCTTCTCGGACCCGGCGGGCACCGAGATCGGCTCCCGTCCCAACTCCTGCCAGTACTCCCTGGCGAACTGCGACAAGCACACCCAGCAGGAAGTCGGCTACGACGCGAAGACCGGCACGACCGACTACAAGCGCGGCAACATCTACAAGCGTTCCCAGGCCAGGAAGCAGTGGGTCGCGGCGACCACCCCGGTCACGAACGACCTCGACAGGCTGTCGGACTACTTCTCCAGAAGCATGATCGGTGAGTTCTCGACCGATTTCTGGGACAACCCGGTCTACGAGAACTCAGGTCCGGGTCAGGCGTGTTACGGCCGGGAGGGCTGCCGCCAGGCGTACCTCTACATCCTGCACATGGACAAACGAGGTGAAGAAGCCGACGTCGAAACGGCCAAGGCGATCGCGGCCAGCTACTGCGTCTACAACGCCGATGAATGCAGCGACATCGCCGAGGAAGTGACACGCGGCAACATCATCCGGGACAGCTTCAACTCGGCATTCCTGGCGGTTCTCGGCGTGTTCAAGGGAGGTACCTGCAACAGCTTCGTCCCGGGCACCCAAGTCCTCATGGCCGACGGCACGACCAAGCCCATCGAGGACGTCAGGACCGGCGACAAGGTCCTCGCCACCGACCCGAAGACCGGCCGCACGACCGTCAAGACAGTGACCGCCGAGATCCTCGGCAAGGGTCTGAAGAAGCTGGTCAGGATCACCCTGTCCATCGAGGTCGGCGGTAAGAGGCACACCTCCACGATCACCGCCACGGACGGCCACCCCTTCTGGGTCCCGGAGATCGCGGCCTGGGTCGACGCCACCGACCTGACCACCGGCGATGAACTCCGCACGCCCACCGGGGAACCGGTCCGGATCACCGCGGTCGAGCGCTGGACGCAGCAGGCGACGGTCCACAACCTCACCATCGCCGACTTCCATACGTACTATGTGCTGGCGGGGGCCACGCCGATCCTTGTTCACAACGATGGCGGGAAAATCACTCCCTTCCCGCCTCTTCCGAGCATGGACGGGATGACGCAAACTCAGGCATACGATACGCTCAAGGCCAATGGCTTCGAGATGACGGGACCCACGGGAGATTCCGGCGCCTGGGCCACGTTCAAGGATTCCTCGGGGAACAAGGTTTCCATTGAAATGGCGAACGGTCGTGTCGTGAGAACGAATACGGTCGACATGGGTCCGAACGTCAAGAACCATCCGCAGCGTTGGAATCCTGACGGATCTCGCTATTCTCCGACGCAGAGCCATAAGGCTACGGGCGAATATCTCAGTAACTGCCCATAGGAGTGCGCGAAGTTGAATGAGCTTGCCCGAAAGATTCAAGCAATCTCGGACATCACTGCTCGATGGGCCGGCCACTCCGTTCAGACGGTGGTGTGCCAGATGGATCCGGGGTGGCCCGAGGGGGACCTGACGCTCGGTTTCGTGGCGGAGGACAAGCCGTACGCGCCGGTGTGGCTGCACCTCGCACGGATCCGCTACCTCCGCATGGAGGATCTGCGGGAGACAGGGCCGTGCTTTGTCGACGGCGTCCAGGTCTCCCTGCTGCCCGCCCGGCGATCCGACTGGCCGGCCGAGGCACGCGCGCACACGCTTCGGAGTTGGGAAGGGGCGTGGGGTCAGGCCGACCTGGAGTGCGAGATGGCGTGGGTCACGATTGACGGTCCGTGGAGCTTGGAGGCGATCGCACAGGTCATCAATGTGTCCCTCACTCCACCGGAATTGACGGCCATCTCAGCTTGAGGTCGTCGACCGTCACGTAGGGACTCGGGCGCCTGTCGGTACCCGTGCATGGCAGGAAGCGGCCCGCCGAATGGATCACTCGGCGGGCCGCTTCCGGTCTTCGACGGCAACACCGGACACTTCGGCGGCCGCCCCTGCGGTCGTCCAAGTCGTCGGTACGAAACGGTGGAAGCGGCCGTTCGTGTCGTCCTCGGTCAGGTGGATCACCTTGCGGACAGCCAGGCTTCTGCGGACTCCTGTGCCTCTTACGCCCGCACCACCGGTGCCTCCCTGCGGCGCCCGCTCGGCCGCTCCGGACGCGGTCCGCCCGGCGCTCCCTGTGCCGACGGCAGCCGGACCACCGCGTCGAGGCCGCCGGTCGCCGCCGCGTGCAGACTCGCCTCGCCGCCGCTCGCGTGCGCCAGGCGCTGGACCAGGGCGAGCCCCAGGCCGGTACCGCCCTTGGGGGCGCCCGGCGCGCGCCAGAAGCGGTCGAAGGCCCGGGCGCGCTGGTCCGTCGTCATTCCGGGGCCCTCGTCGGTGACATGCAGGTCGACCCAGCCGGAGTGCGGGGCGCGCCGGGACGAGGTGTGCGGGCGGAGTTCCACGGCCACCGTGCTGCCGACCGGTGAGGCGCGCAGCGCGTTGGAGAGCAGGTTGTCCAGGATCTGCTCCACGGCACCCGGGAGCACCGACACCGGTTCCACGGCGCCGGTGAACAAGACCAACGACACGCCCTGCCGGCCGTACAGCGGCAGCCAGGTGCGGTGCCGCTCCGCACAGACCTCGCCGATGTCCACCCGCACCGGCCGTGCCGCGTCCTCCTCCAGCCTGGCCATCGCGAGCAGGCCCTCCACCATGCGGGCGAGCCGGTCCGTCTCGGTCACGGCGGCGGTCAGACTGCCCCGGCCGCGGTCCGCCACGCTCGGCTCCAGGTTCTCCAGGCGCAGCCGCAGCGCGGCCAGCGGGGTCTTCAGCTGGTGGGAGGCCTCGCCCGCGAACGCCCGCTGGGCGTCGAGGAGATGGGCGAGCCGGGCCGCCGTACGGTTGAACGCGGCCGCCAGACTGCGGACTTCGGGCGGGCCCTTCGTCACTGTCACGGGTGTCGCGCGGCCGCCGACCGCCAACTCGTGGGTGGCACGCTCCAGTTCACGGATGGGACGACCGGTCCAGCGGGCGATGCCGAAGCCGACCAGGACGACGGCCGTGAGGACTCCGAGTCCGCCGAGGGCGAGCAGCAGCCACACATGGTGGACGCGCTCGTGCACCATCCGGGTGGGCACGGTCAGCCACACAGCGCCCTGGGTGCCGTGCCCCAGGGGCGAGGCGACCGACAGGTACTCGACCCCGCCGATCGTGGAGGTGCGTACATCCACCGAGGACGCGCCCCGCAGCGCCGCCACGATGCCCGGGCGCACGGACAGCGACCGGGAGACCTCCTCGGACAGCGGGTGCGAGGTGGCGAGCAGCGCGCCCGACCCGTCCACGACCACCACCTTCCCGCCGATGCGTGCGGCACAGTGGGCCACCCGCTCGGGCAGGTCCCGCTCGGCGCGACCCGTCTCCAGGGTCAGCGCCGCGTACGCGGAGACCGACTCGGCCTCGTCGCGCGCGGCGCCCACCACCTGCTCCCGCTCACCGCGCGAGTAGACGAACCCCAGCGGGATCTCCAGACAGAGCAGCACCAGGACGGCCAGGGTGAGATAGCTGAGCAGGATCCGACGCGTCATGCCGGCCCGGCCCCTCCCGTGTGCACCGCCAGCCGGAAGCCGACCCCGCGCAGGGTCTGGATCCAGGCCGGATGCCCCAACTTCCGGCGCAGCGAGGCGACATGGACGTCCAGCGTCTTGGTGGGTCCCTCGTAGAACGGATCCCAGACCCGGTCGAGGATCTGCTGCCGGGAGTAGACCGCGCCCGGGTCCTCGGTGAGCAGCGCGAGCAGGTCGAACTCCTTGGGGGTGAGCGGGACCTGGTCCTCACCGACCCAGACCTGCCGGGTGCGGCGGTCGACGGCGAGCGGACCGGGTTCGTGGGTGGCCGCGGCCGCGGGTGCGGGGGCGGGTGCGGGCGGCGGGACGGCGGCCTCTTGCGCGCGCCGCGTCCGGCGGGTCACCGCCCGCACCCGGGCCACCAACTCCCGTACGCTGAAAGGTTTCGCCAGGTAGTCGTCGGCGCCGAGCTCCAGTCCCAGCACCCGGTCGGCCTCCTCCCCGCGCGCGCTGAGGATGACGATCGGGACGTCGGAGACCTCCCGGATGCCACGGCAGACGTCGATGCCGTCCATGTCCGGCAACCCCAGGTCCAGCAGCACGACATCGCCGTACGGCGCTCTCAGCCCCTCGGTGCCGGTCGTCACGTGATCGACCGTCAGGCCGAAGTGCCCGAGGCCCTCGGCCAGGGGTTCGGCGATCGTCTCGTCGTCCTCTATGAGCAGCACGCGAAGGCCCATACGTCGTATCTCTCCCACCTGAATTCATATTCTCTGCCCTGTGCCCGACACGCTACAAGAAGGAGGCCCCCGGCGGGAGTCGGGAAAAGAATGTCCTGCTCCTGGCCGCGCTCTGGCCCGCCTTTAACCTTCCTCTGTACATCGTCCCTCTACGGTGGTGGCAACTGGTAGAACGCCCAGCTCAGGAGGGTTCCATGAAGGCATTGCTGGATCGTGCGCGCTCGTTCAGGCGGCGAGTGGATTTCGAGAGCGGTGAATACCGGAAACTGGCCGAGGGGCAATATCCCGAGGCGCTCTTCATTACCTGCTCGGACTCACGGGTCATCCCCGCACTGATCACCGGAGCCCGGCCCGGTGAGATATTCGAGCTGCGGAACGCGGGCAATATCGTGCCGTCGTACGGACAACACGCGGCCGGTGGTGAGGCCGCCACCATCGAATACGCGCTGGAGGTGCTCGGGGTTCAGGACGTGGTCGTGTGTGGTCACTCACACTGTGGGGCGATGGGGGCGCTGCGGTCCGGTGACGACCTGACCGCGCTGCCGGGCGTGGACGCGTGGCTGGGCCTGGCCCGCCCCTCCCTGGCCCCCGTGCTCACCGACACTCCCGCGCTCTCCGACGTCGTCCAGAGCAATGTCGTCAACCAGCTGGCGGCACTGCGGAGTTATCCGGTGGTGCGGCAGCGGCTCGACACGGACCGGCTGCGGTTGCACGGCTGGTACTACGAGGTCGACACCGGCCAGGTGCACGAGCTCGACGAGGACGGCCGCTTCCGGGTGCACGCCGGATGAGCGGGGCGCACGCGCGCGGGCGGGGGGACCGGGCCGCGCCGAAGGGCCGCAAGGGGCTGGGGAGTTCAGCCGAGCAGGCCAAGTCGCCGGATGCGCCCAAGGGCCGGCTCGGGACCGAGATCACCGCCTCTCTCGTCGTCTTCCTCGTCGCCCTGCCGCTCTGCATCGGAGTCGCCGTGGCCTCCGGGGTCCCGGCCGAACTGGGGATCATCTCGGGAGTGATCGGCGGACTCGTGGTCGGCGCGGTCCGCGGCAGCACCCTCCAGGTCAGCGGCCCCGCCGCGGGACTCGCCGCGCTCGTGGCGGAGACCGTCGCGGAGCACGGGGTGGCCATGCTCGGGGTGATCGTCCTGGGCTCGGGGATCCTGCAGATCGTGCTCGGCGTCGTACGGCTCGGGCGGATGTTCCAGGCCATCTCGATCGCCGTGGTGCAGGGCATGCTGGCCGGGATCGGGCTGCCGCTGATGTTCAGCCAGCTCTATCCGATGGCCGACAACAAGGCGCCCGGTGTGCCGATCGAGAACATGGCCGGGGTTCCCGGGCTGCTCGCGGACGTCCTGACCGACCGGCAGGCGATGACCGCCCTGCTGCTCGGCGTCGTCACCGTCTTCCTGAGCTTCGTGTGGAAGAAGGCGCCGGGCCCGGTCAGGAAGGTTCCGGCCGCGCTGGTCGCGGTGGGCATCGGGATCGCCGTCGCCGCGGTGCCCGGTGTGGAGGTGAAGACCCTCCAGGTCGGCAATCTGCTCGCGGCCGTACAGGTGCCCGGCGCCGAGCAGTTCGCGGGTCTCGCCGACGCCGCGATCATCACCTCGATCCTGACCTTCACGGTCATCGCCTCGGCGGAGAGCCTGTTCACCGCGGCCGCCGTGGACCGTATGCACAGCGGCCCCCGGACCCGCTACAACACCGAACTCGTGGCCCAGGGCGCCGGCAACACCGTGGCCGGCATCCTCGGCGCACTCCCGATCACGGCCGTGGTCGCCCGCAGTTCGGCGAACGTCCAGGCCGGTGCGAAGACGCGGCTCTCCCGCACCCTGCACGGCCTGTGGCTGCTGGCCTTCGCGCTGCTGCTTCCGCAGGTCCTCGCCCTGATCCCGATCTCTGTGCTGGCCGGGGTCCTGGTGCACAGCGGCTGGAAGCTGCTGGCACCGGCGGAGTTCCCGAAGATGTGGCGCCAGGACCGGGGCGAGTTCGTGGTCATGACGGTCACCACGCTCGTCATCGTGGCGACCGCGCTCCTCGAAGGTGTCCTCGTCGGGCTCGCCGCGGGGATCGTGCTGGCCGCGCTGCGGATGTCCCAGACCGTGATCCGGCAGCACATCGAGGACGACACCGCGAAGGTCGTCATGGCCGGCAACGCGACCTTCCTGCGTCTGCCCAAGGTCATCGAGGCCCTCGAATCCGCCGCCGCCTCCGGAAAGCCCCGCATCCGCCTCGACCTGACCGGCGTCACCCACCTGGACCACGCCTGCCGCAACCAGGTGGAGGAGTTCACGGCCCAGCAGCGGGGCAAGGGGCTGCGGGTGGAACTGCTCATGCCGGGGCCGGGGGTCGCCTCCGGCGTGGGCTCACCGGACGAGCGGGCCTTCGGGGACGGGGCCTTCGCCGCGTCGGCGTTCGGAGACCGGGTTTCCGACACGGCCGGAGACCGGCTTTCCGACACGGCGGCCTCCGACTCGGCCGCCGGTGCCGGGGCGCCTCCCGCGGGGCGCGCGTTCGATACGGCGGCTTCCGCGGTCGGCGCCCCCACCGTGGCCGCCTCCTGGGCCGACGGCCCGCAGACCCCGTACGGCCCCGGGAGGCCCTCACCCTCCCGAGCCCACCCCACCCCCGACCTCTCCGGAGCCGAGGCGTTCATGGCGGAGCCGGGTCCCGGGGTCGAATGGTTCTACCTGGACACGCGGCCCGTACCGGACGTTACGCACGGCGCCCGCCGCTCGTAGGCTGTGCGCATCCCCGTCGGCGGAGGGAGCCCGGTCATGTCCGGTTGGAACGAGAACGCCATCCCCGATCAGAGCGGACGCGTGGCCGTCGTCACCGGGGCCAACAGCGGAATCGGCTACGTCACCGCGCGCGAACTCGCCCGCAAGGGCGCCCGCGTGGTGCTCGCCTGCCGCAGTGAGGCCCGCGGTGTCGAGGCCCGGGACCGGCTGGTCGGTGAAGTCCCGCGTGCGGACGTGGAGTTCGCCCGTCTGGACCTCGGGGACCTGTCCGGCGTACGGGAGTTCGCGGCGGCGTATCCCTACGACTGCCTCGACCTGCTGGTCGACAACGCGGGCGTGATGGCGTTGCCGTACGGGACGACGGCGGACGGCTTCGAGACGCAGTTCGGCGTGAACCACCTGGGCCACTTCGCGCTGACCGGCCTCCTGCTGCCCACGCTCCTCGCGACACCCGCCGCACGTGTGGTGGTCGTCTCCAGCTCGGCGCACGTATTGGCCAACATCGACATCGACGACCTCAACAGCGAGCGCCGCTACCGCCGTTGGATCGCCTATGCCCGCTCCAAGACCGCCAACCTGCTCTTCGTGCACGAACTGGCGCGCAGGCTGGCCGTCCACGGCTCGGACGTGATCGCGGCGGCCGCGCACCCGGGGTACGCGGCCACCAACCTCCAGACCGCGGGACCGAAGATGACGGGGCGCAGGGCGGCGGAACGCTTCATGGAGATCGGCAACCGCTTCTTCGCCCAGTCCGCCGACGCCGGCGCCCTCCCCACTCTCTACGCCGCCACCGCGCCGGACGTCTCCCCTGACTCCTTCACCGGCCCGTCCCTGGCCGGCTGGCGTGGGTCTCCGGTCCCCTCCCGGCGGGCCCCCTGGACCCGCAACGACCAGGCAGCCCAACGCCTTTGGACCGCCTCGGAGCAGCTCACGGGGGTGACGTACGACGCCCTGAAGGCTTGACCGCCGGGGCCACGGCGTCCTCTCGATGTCAACCGTCCTGCTCGCGGCCCCCGTCAGACCCGGTGTCACCTTCCGGGGCCGCCGGACCG
This sequence comes from Streptomyces sp. NPDC048420, assembly GCF_040651535.1. Lineage (NCBI taxonomy): Bacteria > Bacillati > Actinomycetota > Actinomycetes > Kitasatosporales > Streptomycetaceae > Streptomyces > Streptomyces sp. NPDC048420. Next base: position 75,649 of record NZ_JBEZKG010000030.1, on the reverse strand, counting down.
GGCGTCTGAAAGGGATCGGCGGCGCCGAGGACGCCGTTCGGTATGGACCGGTCCCCGCCCCGCGCGGAGTCCTGCCGCGCGATGCCGCCGATCACGCCCGGCACGCCGGTGGTGGAAGCGGCCTCGGTATGCGACCTGAGAGTCTTGACGACGCCACCCGGTCCGGGCGGGCTCGGCGGCTCGGCGGGGCGTGGGGGCGGCGGGGCCTGGCTGGGCGACACCGAGCGCGGGATCGGGCGTACCTCCGCCCGCGGTACGGTGCCGTCGGGCGCGCCCGGACAGTTCGGATCGGCGAGCGTCACCCGACTCCATGACCCCATGGCATCGGACTGGGAGTTGTACGCGGCCCCCAATTGCTCCATCGCGACGGCCGCTTTGAGGTCATGCCGCTTGGCGGCGGACAGCTCGCCCCCGCCGGCCTTCAGCAGATCCTCGGCGTTCTCCCGGCCCTTGAGGTCCTTGAGGCCCTTGCCGGCCGGCCCCGGGCTGCCCGGGGTGTCCTCGGACGGGGTCATCGCGTCGATGTGGGGCTTGTACTCCTGCAACGCGTTCGCGGCGCCTCGCACCGCGATGGCGAGGTACCTGGCGTGTTCGGCGGTGTCGTCGATCTTGCGAAGGAAGCGCTCCGCCTCCACCCGGAACGCCTCGGCCGCTTCGCCCCGCCAGGACTGCAGGAGCCGGTCGACAAGGTCGGAGAGCATGCCGAGTGCGCCGCCGTCCTCTCCTGCGACGAGGTCCGCGCGGAACGCGTCCCAGCCGCGGGCGACGGTCCGGGCGTTCTCGGGGTCGGCGTGCTCGACCATGGCCTTCAGCTGCGGCAGACTCTTGGTCGCGAACGGGGTGGTGTGCTTGCTCGCATAGCCCCGCCCCGGCGGCAGGTAGTCGTACTCCCTCTCTGACATGTGGCTGTGCCTAGGTCTCCGCGTTTTCGTAGGCGTCCCGTGTCAGCTTCAAATTGTGGATGAAGTCTTCGGCGAAGGACCGGAGATGGGTGGAGACCTGCTCCATGTGGATCTTCACCGAGGCCTGCGCGGCGTTGAACTCGTACACTTCCGCGAATTCCTTGCCGAGCGCTTCGTGGGCCAGGCCGGTTTCGTGGTGGGCCTTCAATCGAGCCCTTTCCAGTCGTCGGGCTACGTCGTACAGCCGGCGGATTGCCAAGTCCATTTCATCCAGGTCGACTTGGTAGTACTGCACAGCCAATGAAGCCCTCCCCGACACTCAGGTCTCGTGTGGCGGAAGACTACTAGCCTTTTGACCTTCCATTGGGGCGAGTTCACTTACGGGCCATCGATGATCTCCACGCCCGAAAACCCGTTCAGGCCGGTCAGGTCGGTGCCCTTGGGGACGATCAGGACGGACAGATTCGGGAACTGCCTCGGGATCGCCGCGAGGCGGTCGCGGGACGGGGGGCCGACCAGGGTCAGTCGCCGGACCTTGTCGATGACCTGCTGCGACGGGAGGAGGATGAGCGAATCCGCTGAAACCGTCAGGTCCTCGAGCGCCGGATGCCACTTGATCGTCGCCCAGTCCGCCATGGAGGTGGGGCTGTTGTCCTTTCCGAGGACGAGCGACCGCAACGCGGGCAGCAGTGCGAGAGCGTCGACGGACTTGAGGGTCGGGCAGTTCGACAGGGTGAGGTGGCGCAGCCCCGCCCACTCCTTGAGGAAGTCGAGGTTCGTGAGGCTGTTGTTCATGCTGACCACCAGCTCGTCCGTGCGGCCCGGCGGTCCGGCGGCGGCGAGAGCGGCCTGGTCGAGGTCACCGCGCAGCCGGAGCCGTGGCCGGCCGCCGAGCTCCCGCAGGGCCGCCAGCTGCCCGGGAGTCCTGACGGTGAGGATGTCGTCGGCCGGGAGGTGTGCGATCACCTCCTGCGCGTAGCGGACGGGGTCGAACGATCCCCAGGCGTCGACGACCCGTTCCCGCACCCGGGGCCAGGGTGCCCGGCAGAACCGCGCGAGCAGGGGCAGAGCCGCGTCGTGCGCGATTCCCGCGGCGGTCTCCAGGACGTATCCGGCCTGCTCCTCCTCGGTGAGCTCTTCCGGGCCGGGCAGCAGTTCCAGGACGATCCGACCGACCTTGATCAGTGCGTCCGTCTCCTCGATGTTGCGGGGCGGAATGATGCGCGCGGCCCGGTCCTCCACCAACGCGCGGACATCCTTGTCCAGCTCGGCCGCGTGCTCCAGGCACGCCATGGCGAGCACGCGGATACGGCGATCGCTGTTCTCGTCACCGAGCTCGACCAGCTTCGTGAGCAGTGCGTCGCACTCCCTGGGGCGGGCGTGGGCGACGGCCATCCGGATGACGTCCTCCCACTGGGTCTTGTGCGCGTTGGCGGCCAGCAGACCGAAGTCGTCCTCCTCCACGGCCGCCTGCGCGGCCAGGAAGTCCTGGAAGGTGCGGTGGACGAAGTCGATCGCACCCACCGCCGGCTCACGCAGCAGTCCGCTGCGCAGCAGCAGATGGTCCAGAACCTGCCGCGCGTCTCCGAGTTGAGCCGCCTGCGTCACGGAGGGGAGAGCTTTTTCGATGATCTGTTCGGCGCCGCTGCGGTGGATCTCGGTCTGCTCGTTGCGGAGCATCCAGTGCGCCAGCTTCCGGAGCAGCCTGATCTGCGGTTCCTTCGTCAGCTGGACGCCGATGGTCTCGGAGAGAGGCTTGTTCAGGTCCCGGCGTTCCAGCAGCATCGACAGCGCCGCGTCGTACAACTCCTTGCGGCCGTGCGGGAGATAGCCCTGCCGCTCGCGGTGCAGAGCGCAGATCAGGGCGCACATCAGCGGATTGGTGGCCAGCGTGGCCAGGTCCTGCTTGGTGTGGACGGCGGTCAGCAGTCTGCGGGCGAGGGACGGGTCGGCCCTCGTGGCGGTGTGCCAGCGTCCGACGAACTCCGTGACCGCGTCGCGGTTCATCGGGGCGAGGGACAGTTCGGAGAACCCGTCGAGAGCGAGCCAGTCGTCGCGGACGGCGGACGGCCGGGACGTGACCAGCCACAGGTTGTCCGGATAGGCGACGATCAGGTCGCGCAACCAGTGGCGGGTGCGTTCGCGGTCGGGTTCGGGGATCTCGTCGATACCGTCGACGAGGAGCAGGCCGCGCCCGCCGGCCAGGACGCGGCTGGCCCAGCGGCTCGGCTGGTGCCCCGCGATGGGGCAGCTCATGGCGGTCAGGAAGTCCTCGGGCAGCGGCAGTTGGGCCCCACCCCGGGCGAGGTGGCGCAGCGGGAGGACGAACGGTACGCGCCCGTCGAGGTAGGCCAGGTCGCCCTCCGCCCGGCCTCCCGCGGCGGCGACCGCCAGCCACTGGACGAGGGTGGTCTTGCCGGACCCGGCGACTCCGCGCAACAGCACGCGGTCCCGGTTCTCCAGGGCCTGGTCGGCCGGTAACGGGACGGCTCGGCCGGTCCGGTCCGCGGTCCTGGAACGGCGCTGCGTCGGCATGGCCTCCAGGCTCAGGTAGGAGGCGTCCAGCGGCCATTCGCGCTCATGGTAGAGATCGACGCCGTAGATCGTCAGGCTGCTGTGCCTGTCCCGGACGTAGCGGGCGTACTGCTCCTCGAACTCGGCGTCCGGGTCGGACGCCGGACCGGAGACCTCGCGGACGTCCGGGACGGGGCAGCCCAACTCGCCCAGGGTCGCGACGAACGAGGCGTCGTCCAGTAACTCCCCGACCGGTGTGGCCTTCATCCGGCCGTGCCGCCAGCCCTCGGCGTCAGCGATGACCACCCCGGCCGGCAGGCCCCGCGCGAACAGGACGGCACCGGAGAAACCGGCCCAGGGCGAGCCGCCGTCGGTGCGGGGCGCGGGCACCTTGTCGATGTCGAGCACGTACGTCCTCCCGAGCAGCGCGGAGCCCCGCTTGACGGTGCCGGTCACGTGCTCGCTCTCCAGCCGGCCCGAGCCGTCCCGCTGGACGTACGGATAGCCGATGGCCTCGCAACCGGGCAGGGGCGCGATACCGCCGACCCTGCCCCAGCGGTTCCAGGCACGGTCGGGGGCGTCACCGGTGAGCGGTTCCTCGGCCAGCAGCAGGGCGACGTCGCAGGAAGCGTCCTCGGGCCGCCAGACGACCTCACAGCGCACCGGTCCCCGTCCTCCGGGCACGCGGAGAAGCAACTCGGAGCCGTGCGCGACGACATGAGCCGCGGTCAGGACGACGCGTGGGGAGAGCAGATAGCCACTGCCCTGACGGCCCCCACCGAAGATCGCGGCCACCCGTTCCGGGACGGGGCCGCCCCGGTCGCCGGTCAGCACGATCAGTCCCGGGCCGCGGCGGAGAAGCCGCTCACATCGCCTTCGTCGTCGGCGGCGATGAGCCAGTCCTGGCCCGTCGCCGTGTCCCTGGGTTTCAGAGTGAACGCGACCTTGTGCGTCTGGGCCCTGGACACCCCGGCCTCCGCGCCCGCGTCGACGACCCACGCCTTGACGCCGCCCTTCGCCCGGGCCTCGCGGCGCACCTCGACCATGAACTCCATCTGAATCTCACCGAGTTCGAAGCGGAGCCCCTGGCCGGCACCCCGGCGCGCGGCCTCCACCAGACCGTCACGCACGGCCCCGACCACCTCGGCAAGCTCGATCCTGTCGCTCACTGTCCCCCGTTCCCCATCCGGCACTCGCGCCTCGGCCGTAACCTATCTCTCCGCGAGAAGTGGCGCACCCCGGAAGGGGAACGAGGGGAGGGGCTCGCTCGCTATCGCTCGCTACGCCCGGCCGCCCGAGGTCACTGCGCCCGCACCTGGTACGTCGCGATCCGCACCGACTCGTCGTCCAGGCACTGCCCGGTCTCCAGGTCGAAGCGCTGCTTCAGCAGGGGTGAGGCGACGAAGGGGCGGCCCTGGTGGGTGCCGGTCAGGCCGCGGGAGAGGACTGCCGCACCGCCGAAGGGGTCGCGGTTGTCGACGGCGTACAGGTTGCCCGCGCGATCGCGGAACAGGGCCGCCTGCCGGCCGTCGGGCAGCAGGGCCGCGACTCCCCGGCCGGGGAGCAGCCGGGACAGCTCGCAGACCGCGAACCAGTCGCCGTTCAGCTGGAGTTCGACCTTCAGATCGGTGGTCTCGGGTGCCAGGGTCATCGCTGGGCGCTTCCTTCCAGGGGGCGGTGGCCGATGGTCAGCAGCGGCAGGTCGGGCTTGATCTGGTCGCGCTCGGGGACGAAGCCGACGACCGGGTCGGGAGTGTCCGGGGCGTTCACGAAGGACACGAACCGGGCGAGCTTCTCGGGGTCGTTGATGGTGGTCGCCCACTCGTCGGCGTAGTGCGCGACGTGGGCCGTCATCAGGGACTCCAGCTCCTCGCAGATGCCGAGGGAGTCCTCCACGACCACGTCACGGACGTGGTCCAGGCCGCCGGGGATGCGCTCCAGCCAGGTGGAGGTGCGCTCCAGGCGGTCCGCGGTGCGGATGTAGAACATCAGGAACCGGTCGATCAGCTTGATCAGTTCGGCGTCGGACAGGTCCTGCGCGAGCAGGTCCGCGTGGCGCGGGGTCGCGCCGCCGTTGCCGCCGACGTACAGGTTCCAGCCGTTGGAGGTGGCGATCACGCCGAAGTCTTTGGACTGGGCCTCGGCGCACTCGCGGGCGCAGCCGGAGACCGCCGACTTGAGCTTGTGCGGGGAGCGCAGGCCCCGGTAGCGCAGCTCCAGGTCGATCGCCATGCGGACCGAGTCCTGGACGCCGTAGCGGCACCAGGTCTGGCCGACGCAGGACTTCACCGTGCGCAGCGACTTGCCGTAGGCGTGGCCGGACTCGAAGCCGGCGTCCACCAACCGGGTCCAGATGAGGGGGAGTTGCTCGACGCGGGCGCCGAACATGTCGATCCGCTGGCCGCCGGTGATCTTCGTGTAGAGGCCGAAGTCGCGGGCGATCTCACCGATCACGATGAGGCCCTCGGGGGTGATCTCACCGCCGGGGATGCGCGGGACGACCGAGTACGAGCCGTTCTTCTGGATGTTGGCGAGGAAGTGGTCGTTGGAGTCCTGCAGGGCCGCCTGCTCGCCGTCCAGGACGTAGCCGCTCGCGCCGATCGTCGGGGCGAGGGAGGCGATGATCGAGCCGACCGCGGGCTTGCAGATCTCGCAGCCGTCGCCGCCCTTGGCGTCGTCGCGGCCGTAGCGGTCCAGGAGGTCCTGGTAGGTGTTGATGCGCAGGGCGAGGACGATCTCGTAGAGCTCCTCGCGGGTCTGCGAGAAGCAGCCGCACAGGCCCTTGTCGACCTCGACGCCGGACGCCTCCAGCTCGGCGGTGACCAGCTGGCCGAGCACCTTGACGCAACTGCCGCACGTAGTACCGGCCTTGGTGCACTTCTTCACCTCGGGCACGGTCGTGCAGTTGTGCTCGGTGACCGCTCCGCGGATCGTGCCCTTGCGGACGTTGTTGCAGGAGCAGATGATCGCGTCGTCCGGCAGCGCGGTCGGGCCGAGCTGGACCGACTCACCGGCGCCGGCCGGCAGCACCAGCGACTCGGGCTTGACCGGCGGGACCGAACCGGTGAACGCCTTCAGCGTGCCGTACGCCTCCGCGTCGCCGACCAGGATGCCGCCGAGCAGCGTGCCGTCCCGGCCGATGACCAGCTTCTTGTACAGGCCCGCGCGGGAGTCGGAGTAGACGACGTCGAGGCAGTCCGCGGTCGCGCCGTGCGCGTCACCGAAGGACGCCACGTCCACGCCGAGCAGCTTCAGCTTGGTGGAGAGGTCGGCGCCGAGGAAGGCGGCCTCGTCGGAGGCGATGGTCGCCGCCGCGGTCTCGGCCTGCTCGTAACCGGGGGCCACCAGGCCGTAGACGCGGCCGTCGGCGGCCAGCGCGCACTCGCCGATCGCGAACACGTGCGGGTCGGAGACCGTACGGCACTGCTCGTCGACCGTGATGCCGCCGCGCTCGCCGACCGTCAGACCGCAGTCGCGGGCGAGCTGGTCGCGGGGGCGGACACCGGCGCTGAACACCACTAGGTCGGTGGCGAGTTCGGAACCGTCCGAGAGCTTCATGCCGGTGACGGCGCCGTCCTCGTCGACCACGATCTCCTGCGTGCCGACACCCGTATGGACGGAGAGGCCCATCTCCTCGATGGTGCGCAGCAGCGCCGCGCCACCGCCGTCGTCGACCTGCACCGGCATCAGCCGCGGCGCGAACTCCACGATGTGGGAGGTGAGTCCGAGACCCTTCAGCGCACCGGCCGCCTCCAGACCGAGCAGACCGCCGCCGACCACGGCACCGGTCGTGCGGGTCTTCGCGTACTCCTCGATGGCGAGGAGGTCCTCGATCGTGCGGTAGACGAAGCAGCCCTTGGCGTCCTTGTTGGGGACCGGCGGCACGAAGGGGAAGGAGCCGGTGGCGAGGACGAGCGTCTCGTACTCGAAGACCTGTCCGGACTTCGCGGTGACCTTCTTCGCGTCGCGGTCGACCGTGACGGCCGGGTCGCCGACGTACAGCTCGATGCCGTGCGTCTCGATGAACTCCATGTCCGTCATGGACAGTTCCTCGGGCGTCTTGCCCGAGAAGTACGAGGTGAGCGCGACACGGTCGTAGGCGGGACGCGGCTCCTCGCACAGCACGACCACGCGGTGGGTGGCGGTCAGGCCACGCTCGGCGAGCGCTTCGAGGAAGCGCTGGCCGACCATGCCGTGGCCGACGAGCACGATCGTGGGGGTGGCCTCCATGGCCTCCGGGGTGGCGGTCATCAGGAGCCTCCATCGTTGGTGAGCAGGTGGAGCAGCGGGCCGCCGTCGGAGGGGAGCGGCTCTGCTCCCTCCCAGGCGCGGGCGAGCGCGCCGACGGTGCCGAGTTCGCCGACGAGAACCCCGCCGACCAGGCGGTCGTCGCGGACGACGACCTTGCGGTAGGTGCCGCGGGTGGCGTCCGCGAGCTGGACGACGTCGTCGCCCGGGAGCGCCTCGGTCTCGCCGAACGCGGCCAGGTCGAAGGCGGTCTGCCCGGCGAGCGTGAGCCGGGTCAGCGAACGGGTGCCGGTGTAGCGGGCGCCTTGGTTTCCGGAGCCGACCGCCAGCAACTCGGCGAGCACATCGGCCTGTTCCAGGGCCGGGGTGGCGAGGCCGTAGACGTTGCCGTCGTGCTGGGCGCAGTCGCCGATGGCGTGGATGTACGGGTCGGAGGTGCGCAGTTCGTCGTCCACGACGACTCCCTTGCGCACGTCCAGGCCCGCGGTCTGCGCGAGACCGACACGGGGGTGGACCCCGCAGGCCAGGACCACGATCTCGGCGTCCAGGGCGTATCCGTCGGCCATCTCGACCGAGCGGACCGCCCCGCCGACGCAGCGCACGTCCCGCACGCGCAGATCGGTGTGGACCTCGACGCCGAGGTCCCCGAGGTGGCGCCGGACCAGCTTGGAGGCGCTCGGGTCGAGCTGGCGCTCCATGAGCCGCTCGGACTGCTGGGCGAGGATCACCTGGGCGCCGCGCTGGGCCAGCGCCCGGGCCGCCGAGACCCCGAGGAGCCCGCCGCCGATCACGACCGCCTTCACTCCCGGCCGGACCGCCTCGGACAGACCCAGGCAGTCGTCCATCGTGCGGAAGGCGTGGACGCCCTTCGGCAGCTCGTGGTCCGCGGTGAACAGACCGCGCAGCGGCGGCAGCACCGGGTTCGAGCCGGTGGCCAGAACCAGCCGGTCGTATGCGATCTTCGAACCGTCCGCGCACTCGACGGTCCGCGCCTCGCGGTCGATGCCGGTGACCCGGGCACGGGTCAGCTCGGCCGGCGCCGGGAGGGCGATCACGTCCGGGGTGTACCGTCCCGCCAGCACCTCGGCGAGGAGCACCCGGTTGTACGGGCGGTGCTCCTCCTCGCCGATCAGTGTCACGGGCGTGCCGAGCTCTCCGAGCCGCCGGGCGAGACGGACGCCCGCGAGGCCGGCGCCGATCACCACCACACGCGTATTCGAGGTCATGTCTAGGAGCGTGCGTTGCGGGTGTTACCCGACCGCATCACGTCTGTTTCCCGCGGGGAACGCTGCCCTCCCTGAGCGCGGGCGGCGGATGTGAGGGTTCGGGGCGGGCGGCCGGTGTGCGCTGTGAGGACGGCCGGGGCGCGGGGATCGGGGCCGGTGAGGGCATACGGCCTGGTCTACGACCCGTCCTGGGCCGGCCCCCTCGACAGGGCCTGCGTCACGGCCGCCGTGTGACGGTACGCACGTTCCGCCGCCGGGCGCGTCGGCCACGGGCGTGTACAGCGACAGCTCCAGGGCGGCGGCGAACACCGGGTCCTTCAGGTCGCCGGAGAGTCCGCCGAGGAACGCGGCCAGATCGTCCTCCTGCGCACTTTCCCTGTGAGTGTGGCCGATGCGGCACCGGTCCGGACTCTCTCGATGGCCTGTGCATCCATCCCATAGGGTCGCGATCATGCCCGACATATCACTGACCACCGTCGTCGTCCTGTGCCTCGCGGCCCTCGCGGCGGGCTGGATCGACGCCGTGGTCGGCGGCGGAGGCCTCCTGCTGCTGCCCGTCCTGCTGCTCGGCCTGCCCGCCGGCACCCCGGCCGCGACCGCGCTCGGCACCAACAAGGCGGTCGCCATCGTCGGGACCTCCGGGGCTGCGGTGACGTACGCCCGCAAGGCCCCCGTCGACGTACGCCTGGCCGTCCGCATCGGGATCGCGGCCCTCGCCGGGTCCTCGGCCGGTGCCTTCTTCGCGGCCGGGATGAGTACGGAGGTGCTCAAGCCGCTCATCATGGTCGTACTGCTGGGGGTCGCCGCCTTCGTGATCCTGCGCCCCGCCTTCGGCACCGCCCCCGCGACCGGCCCGGCCACCCGCCGCCAGGTCCTCGCCGCGATCGGCCTCGCGGGCCTCGGCATCGGCTTCTACGACGGTCTGATCGGCCCCGGCACCGGCACGTTCCTCGTCCTCGCCCTCACCGCGGTCCTCCACCTCGACCTCGTGACCGCCTCCGCCACCGCCAAGATCGTCAACTGCTGTACCAACGCGGGGGCCCTCGCGATGTTCGGCTGGCAGGGCACGGTGCTGTGGCAGCTCGCCGCCCTGATGGCCGTGTTCAACCTCGCGGGCGGCATGCTCGGCGCGCACACCGCGCTCAAGAAGGGCAGCGGGTTCGTGCGGGTCGTACTGCTGACGGTCGTGTTCGCGCTGGTCGGCAACATGGCCTACGAACAGTGGCTCGCCTGACGCTACGGTGGCGCGGTGACGACTCAGGTGATCGTGCTCAACGGCGGTTCCAGCTCCGGCAAGTCGGGGATCGCGCGGTGTCTGCAGGCGGTCCTGCCGGACCCGTGGCTGGCCTTCGGTGTCGACGCGCTGATCGAGGCGATGCCGGGATCGGGGGCGGGCATCGAGTTCGCCGCGGACGGCGGGGTGCACGTCGGTCCGGAGTTCATGGTCCTGGAAGCGGCCTGGGCGAAGGGGATCGCCGCGACGGCCCACGCCGGAGCCCGGGTGATCATCGACGACGTCTTCCTCGGCGGAGCGGCCACCCAGGAACGCTGGCGCGGGGTCCTCGACGGTCTTGACGTGCTCTGGGTCGGCGTGCGCTGCGCGGCCGAGGTGGCCGCGGGCCGGGAGCTCGCCCGGGGCGACCGGGTGCGGGGGATGGCGGAGAAACAGGCCGAGGCGGTGCATCAGGGCGTCGTCTACGACGTGGAGGTCGACACCGCGCGGGCCGAGTCGCTGGAGTGCGCACGGACGATCGCCCACCGGATCGTCACCGGACACCCCGCCGAGCGCGAGTAGCCTCTGCCGCAGGTGATCACCCGTGGTTCGGGTCGGCTCGCGGTGCCGTACACGGCGTGGGCCGAGTCGCCGGGTGCGCGCGGGCGGTTGCTCGCGGGGTCGTCAGCGGACACCCCGCCGAGCGCGAGTAGCCTCTGCCGCAGGTGATCACCCGTGGTTCGGGTCGGCTCGCGGTGCCGTACGCGGCGTGGGCCGAGTTGCCGGGGTTGCTCGCCGGGGCGTCAGCGGTCCCCGGTGAGGTGTGCGAAGACGACCACGTTGCCCTGGTAGCCGGTCGAGCGCGAGTAGCCTCCGCCGCAGGTGATCACCCGTAGTTCGGGTCGGCTCGCGGCGCCGTACACCTTCTCGTCGGGGAAGTCCTTCGCGTCGTACACCTCGACCGCGTCCACCGTGAACACCGCGACGCTCCCGTCGCGCCGGTCCACCTCGATCGCGCTGCCCCTGCGCAGGGCGCCGAGCTCGTAGAAGACCGCGGGTCCTTCGGCGTTGTCGACATGTCCGGCGACGATCGCGGTGCCGGTCTCGCCGGGGGTGGTGCCGGCCTCGTACCAGCCGGCGAGGTTCTTCCTCGCGGCCGGCGGGACGTCGAGGCTGCCCGTGGCGGTGAGGGCCAGGCCCATCAGGGGCGCGTCCACCTGGATCGAGGGGACGCGGATCCGGTCCGGCGGGGACGGCGGCAGGGCGGGCGCCGCGGCCTTCCCGGCGTCCCGGCCGGAGTGCGCCTGGGCGGCGGACGGCTGCGGCGGGGCATGGGTCTCGGCGCCGCTGCGCAGCAGCCAGGCACCGGTGCACAGAGCCACCACGGTGACACCCGCTATCGCGGTGTTGCCGAGCCTACGGCTGCGCACAGAGCCTCCTCTACGGCTGGTCAGCCCGTCCCCCTCCGGGCCGCGAGGGGCGTCGGACCCGGAGGGGGAGGGGACATGCGGTACCGGCGGACGGACAGCGGAGGGTGTCCGTCAGATCCCGTCGCCTCTCGCCCGGCGATGCAGGAGCCAGGTACCGCCCGCGGCGGCGACGGCGAGAGCCGCCACGCCGGCCGCGGTCTGCACGGGATCGGGGCCAAGAGTGCCACCGACCCCCGTCTTCACGCTTCCTCTGGGATGCACCGGCTGACGTTGCGAGATCAACGTCACCACCAGATCACCGGTCACCCGCCGGTCGTCCTCCGCGCAGGTCGCGGCGATCTCGTACGTCCCCGGCTGCGCGCTCGGCGGCACCTGGAACTGCCCGATCGCGTCACCCTCGTGGGTGCTGGGCGCCAGCGTGAAGGAGCCCGCGCCCACCGCGCTGGCGTCCCCGGCCGCCGTACCGCCGTCCCCGCACGCCGCCGTGTTCACCGTGACCTGTCCGCCCGGCACGACGGAGGACGGGAACACCTCGAGACCGTGCGCGTCCCCGGCGTACGCGGGGGCGCAGACGAGACCCGCGGCGGCGACGGCGAGCGCGCTGCCGGTCAGCAGGCGGGCGGTGGGGCGCATGGTGCTCCTTCGAGCTCTCGGGCGGGGTCCGTCTGCTTTTGAGGTAAGTGGCAGTGGGCCGAGCCCGCTTCCTGAGGGTGCGTCAGAATTACGGTGAATGGGTGTCAGATCGGCACGCGCCGACGCCTCGTGGCCGAAGTTTCAGCAGGTCATCGCCGTACGACAGGAAGGTCCGGGAAGAGAACGCGAAGGGTGCGGGGTGCGCGTGTGAACGGGTGATCCGGCGGCCGTCGGGCGACCCGTGGCTGAATTGGCGTCGAAATTGTTGACGACAACTGAGGGAGGCCGGGGGCAGGGGTGTCGCGCCGGTCTCCCGTGATCGGGGCTACCGTGAAGTGATGGGCATGGAACAGCGCATCACCCTGATCACGCTGGGCGTCTCGGACCTCGCCCGCTCCAAGGCCTTCTACGAAGCCCTCGGCTGGCGCGGCCAGGAGGTCGCGGAGACCGTCTTCTTCCAGGCGGGGGGCCTCGGCCTGGTCCTGTGGAGCCGCGACAAACTCGCGGTGGACTGCGGCCTCGAACCGGGCCCCGCGAGCGGCTTCGGCGGTATCGCCCTGGCCCACAACGTCCGCTCCGAGGCGGAGGTCGACGCCCTCCTCGCGAAGGTGGCCGAGGCCGGCGGCACCATCACCAAACCCCCCGCCGTGAACGCCATCGGCTTCTACTCCAGCGCCTTCACCGACCCGGACGGCCACGCCTGGGAGGTGGCCCACAACCCGGGCTTCCCGCTGGCGGAGGACGGCACGGTGACGCTGCCGGACTTCGGCTGAGCGCTGCGCGGCCTGTGCCGACGGTCCGGCAGGGCGCGAGCGGGCTGTTTCGCGCTCGCGGCCTGGACCGCCTGCAGCGCCGGCCGCGGCCGGAGCGTTCGCCCCGCGCCGACGTGCTGCACGCTCGCTGCCGCGCTATCGGGTAGGGGCGTCGCGTGCCGGCCCGGCGAGTCCCGCCGTGAGCCGCAGCGCCCGTGGCGGCGGGGCGGGGGCATGGTGCGCGCCGCGGGTGTCCTGCGAGGGCCCCGTGCTGACGTGCTGCACGCTCGCTGCCGCGCTACCGGCCAGGGCGTCGCGTGCCGGCCCGGCGAGCCACAGCGCCCCTGCTCATCGGGCAGGCACTAAGCACGCGCCGCAGGGGTCGGACCCGCGCCCTCCCGCGACGCTGCCGAACCGTGGTCGCTCAGGACCCGGCGAGCGCTTCCTCGATGGCCCGCATCCCCACCGCCGCGAGCACCGGGTTCTTCCCGCCCCGGTAGTAGTGCACCGCGCCCACCCCCCAGATCAGGGCCCACGCGCGTCCCCGCTCCCAGGTGGCGTCGTCGAACTCCGCCGCCTCCCGGAACAGGCGGCGGCTCTCGCCGGTGAACAGGGTCCAGGCCGGCAGGGTGTCCGCCGTGGGCTCCCCGGTGCCGAAGCAGCCGAAGTCGATGACCGCGGTCAGGCGGGCGTTCGCGGTGAGCAGGTTGCCGGGGAGGAGGTCGGCGTGGACCCAGACGGAGGCGCGGTCCCAGTGCGGGAGTCCGAGGGCCTCGTCGACGAGGGCGGTCGCCCGGGACGCGTCCAGGATGCCGTCCGCGCCGAGGTCCCGGATCGCCAGCCGGGTGTCGTCGTCACAGACGTGCAGGGGACCGGCGCGGTAGGAGGCCGGTCCGCCGGTCGCGTCGACCGCTCGCAACGCGGTGACGAACCGCCCCAACTCCACCGCCGCGTGCGTGAGTTCGGTGATCGGCGAGTCGTAGGCGTTGTCCCCCTCCAGCCACCGGTACACCCCCCAGGACAGCTCGTAGCCCCGACCGGGCTCCCCCTTCGCCAACGGCTCCGGCACGGCCAGCGGCAGCCCCGGTGCCAGCCTGGGCAGCCACCGGTGCTCGAAGTCCACCTGGCACCCGCCACCGGGCAGCCGCGGCAGCCGTACGACCATGTCGTCCCCGAGCCGGTACATCGCGTTGTCGGTCCCGGCCGAGTCGACCCGGGAGACGGGGAGTTCGCGCCACCGCGGGAACTGGTCCGCGACCAGCCCGCCGACCAGCGTCGCGTCGATGTCGAGCTCGTCGGCGTGCATCTTCGTGGTGGACGACATGGGACTCCGGGGGAGCGGGGCGGGCGTCGGCGGTGGAGCGTATCCGCGCGTACGAGCCCGATGCCATCGCTTTTCCTCAGCCCCCGGCTCCGGTGGCGAACCCCTCCGCGAGGGCCCGGTGCCGCTCGGCCACCGCCCTCGCCTGCCCGGCGGTGACAGTCGATCCCGGCAGACTGCCCAGCCGCTCGATCTCGTCGGCGAACCGCAGATGCTCGGCGCGCGCGTGCTCCCGGCAGGCCAGACACGTCACCCGGTCGGGCCGCGCCGAGGTCATGGCGTACGGCACTCGCGCCCCGCACCCGGTGGCAACGACGCTCGGCAGATCGCCCACCAGGCCGAACGTGGACGCGAGCATGGTGCGGACGGCGGCCTCGCCGCGCACCACCTTCACCTCGACGTGGATGTGCGGGTCGCCCTCACCCACGCGTCCTCCTCGTCCGCCACATGCACACGGCCGCCCCGGAACCCGAGGCGGCCGCACCACAACTTCCCGAGCGGAGAAGTCAGTTCACGTTCACCGCGCTCCAGGCCGCCGCCACCGCGTTGTACTCCGTACTGCCCGCACCGTACAGGTCCTTCGCGGCGTTGAGGGTCGCCGTCCGCGCCCCCGCGTAGTTCGTCGAGGACGTCATGTAGACCGTCAGCGCCCGGTACCAGATGGCGCCCAGCTTGTCCCGGCCGATCCCGGTGACCGTGGAGCCGTTGGAGGTGGGGGAGTTGTAGCTGACGCCGTTGATGGTCTTGGCGCCGCTGCCCTCCGCCAGCAGATACGCGAAGTGGTTCGCGACACCGGAGGAGTAGTGGACGTCGAGGTTGCCCACCGAACTGCTCCAGGAGTCGGCGGAGTTGCCGTCCTTGGAGGGCTTGTCCATGTAGCGCAGGGCGTCCCGTCCGAAGCCGGAGCGGACGATCTTCTCGCCGATGAGGTAGTCCCCGGCGTCCGAGGAGTTGCCCGCGTAGAACTCCACCAGCGTGCCGAAGATGTCGGAGGTCGCTTCGTTGAGCCCGCCGGACTCGCCCGAGTAGGTCAGCGCCGCCGTCTTGGACGTCACGCCGTGCGACATCTCATGGCCCGCCACGTCCAGCGACACCAGCGGGCCGAGCTGCGTCCCGTCACCGTCGCCGTACGTCATGCAGAAGCAACTGTCGTCCCAGAAGGCGTTGTTGTAGTTGTTGCCGTAGTGGACGCGGTTGTACGAGCCCTTGCCGTCCCCGGCGATGCCGTTCCTGCCGTGGACGTTCTTGTAGTAGTCCCAGGTGACGTCGGTGCCGTACTGCGCGTCCACCGCCGCCGTGGCCCGGTCCGAAGTCGCCCCCGTGCCCCAGTGGTTGTCGGCGTCGGTGAACAGGGTCGCGGGCGCCCGGCTGAGGCAGATGGTCAGGAAGCACACGTCGGTCTTGTTGGCCGCGTCACCGGTGTACGTGTTCCCGCGCGTCGCGTCCTTCAGCTGGTACGTCGACCCCGACAGCGTCGTCTCCAGCGGAACCGTCCCGCCGTACAGCGACTTCCCGTCGCCGGCGGCCTGCTCGATACTGTCCCAAGCGTCGATCTGCGCACCCGACTTCGCGTCCGTGAGCACCGTGCGCGCGACCGGGTTGCCGAGCGAGTCCTGCGCCACCGCGTTCGTCTGCCAGGCCAGCTTCGGCGCCCCGTGCAGCGCGTCGACGACCAGCTGGGGCTTGGCCGTCAGCTTCTTCAGCGTCTCGCCGAGGTTGGCCGCCTTGAGGGCGTTCACCGCGAGGTCGGCGGCCTTCGGGGCGGACAGGGCCGGGGTGACGCTCGCCAGGGATATCGCGCGCTTCGTGGCCCGCGAGGAGCTCTCGTACGTCCCGTCGGGCGCCAGATGGACCACGAAGTCACCGCCCAGCACGGGCAGTTGCTGGTAGGTGCGGTCATAGCGGACGTGCTGGGTGCCGTCGGCGTCGACGATCACGTCACGGACCTTGGTGCGCTGCGCGGAGGTGAGCCCCAGTGCCGAGGCCTGGTCGGCCAGGGCCGACGCGGCGTTGTCGAGCGCGGTGGCCCGGGTGGGGCGGTCGGCGGCACCTGCGGCGGGGGAGAGGGCGGCGGCCAGCAGGGTGGCGGCGGTTGCGGCCACTCCGGCGGTGGCGAGACGACGGGAACGGGCACCTCGGACGTACGGCCGTATCCGACTCATCGGTCTCCTCTGAAAGGCGCCAGTGGGGCGCGTGGGGGTGGCGCGGACGTTGACGAAGATTTAAGAGGCCATGACAAGCCGTGTCCATACCGCGTCACGTGCAGGTGTGTGAGAGGAGAGAATCGTTTCTGTGACCCCTGCCAGACTCCCGTTCTTCGTCTACGGCACCCTCCGCCCCGGCGAGGTCAACCACGACCTCTTCCTGCACGGCCGTATCCGCTCCGAGGAGCCCGGCCGACTCGCCGACGCCGTGCTGTACGACGGCCCCGGATACCCGTACGCCGTCGAGGAGGCCGGGGGAGTGGTCATGGGCGACCTCATCACCCCGCGCCCCGATGCCTACGCCGAACTGCTCGCCGCCCTCGACGAGTTGGAGGAGTACACCCCGGGAGACCCCCGCAACCCGTACGAACGGGTCGCCCGCGAGGCGATCCGCATGGCCGACGGCACGTCCGTGCGCGCCTGGGCCTATGTGGCGGCACCCCTCGTCGCCGCCCGCCTGCGCACCCACGGCAAGCTCATCGAGAGCGGCGACTGGCTGCTGAGGTGAGCGGGTCGGCTGAAAAGCACCGCACCCCGGCCTGATCCAAACAACAGGCCCTACCGCTCCACCGCCTCCACCCGCACCGCGCACGCCTTGAACTCCGGCATCCGTGAGGTCGGGTCCAGCGCCGGGTTGGTGAGGGTGTTGGCGCGGCCCTCTCCGTACCAGTGGAAGGGCATGAAGACCGTGTCCGGGCGGATGCCGAGCGTGATGCGGGCCGGTGCCACGGCCCGCCCGCGCCGGGAGACCACGGCCACCGGGTCGCCCTCGGCGGCACCGAGTCGCTCCGCGAGCCGCGGGTGCAGCTCCACGAACGGCCCGGGCGCGGCGGCGTTCAGCTCGTCCACCCGGCGGGTCTGCGCGCCGGACTGGTACTGCGCCACGACCCGGCCGGTCGTCAGCAGCACCGGGTACTCCGCGTCGGGCTCCTCCGCGATCGCCCGGTGCGAGACGGGGACGAAACGGGCCCGGCCGTCCGGGTGGGCGAAGCGGTCAAGGAAGAGACGCGGGGTGCCGGGGTGCGGTTCTTCCGCAGGTGTCGGGCAGGGCCAGAACACCCCGTTCTCCTCGGCCAGCCGCCGGTACGTGATCCCGGAGTAGTCGGCCGGACCGCCCGCACTCGCCCGGCGCAGCTCCTCGAAGACCTCCTCGGGGTCGGTCGGGAAGCCCTTCTCCACCCCGAGCCGGTCGGCGAGCTCGTGCATGACGTCCAGGTCGCTGCGGATGCCGTCCGGCGGGGTGATCGCCTTCCGGCGCAGCAGCACCCGCCCCTCCAGGTTGGTAGTCGTGCCCGTCTCCTCGGCCCACTGCGTGACCGGCAGGACCACGTCCGCGAGGGCCGCCGTCTCCGACAGGACGACATCGCACACGGCAAGGAAATCAAGGGACTTGATGCGCTCCTCGATGTGCGCGGCGCGCGGCGCCGACACCACCGGGTTGGAGCCCATCAGCAGCAGCGACCTGATGTCCGTTCCGAGCGCGTCCAGCAACTCGTAGGCGCTGCGCCCCGGCCCCGGCAGCGAGTCCGGGTCCACGCCCCACACCTCGGCGACATGCGCCCGCGCCGCCGGGTCGTCCAGCTTGCGGTAGCCGGGCAACTGGTCGGCCTTCTGGCCGTGTTCGCGCCCGCCCTGTCCGTTGCCCTGCCCGGTCAGACACCCGTATCCGCTGTACGGCCGTCCCGCTCGCCCGGTCGCCAGGCACAGGTTGATCCACGCGCTCACCGTGTCGGTGCCCTTGGACTGCTGCTCGGGTCCGCGCGCGGTCAGCACCATCGCGGACTCCGGCTCGCAGAACAGCCGTACCGTCTCCCGGAGTTGGGGCACCGGCACCCCCGTGATCCGCTCCACGTACTCCGGCCAGTGGGCCATCGCGGCGGCCCGCGCGTCCTCCCAGCCGACCGTGCGCTCACGGACGTACTCCTCGTCGACCCGGCCCTCCGCGACCACCAGGTGCAGCAGCCCGAGCGCCAGTGCGAGGTCGGTGCCCGGCCGGGGCATCAGATGCAGGTCGGCCTGCTCGGCGGTCTTGGTGCGGCGCGGGTCGATGACGATCAGCGTGCCGCCGTTCTCCTTGAGCTCGTTGAAGAACCGCAGCGACGGCGGCATGGTCTCCGCGAGGTTCGAGCCGACGAGGATCACACAGCCCGACTTCGGGATGTCCTCCAGGGGGAAGGGGAGCCCCCGGTCCAGGCCGAAGGCCTTCATGCCGCCGGCCGCCGCGGACGACATGCAGAAGCGCCCGTTGTAGTCGATCTGCGAGGTGCCGAGCACGACCCGCGCGAACTTTCCGAGCGTGTACGCCTTCTCGTTCGTCAGCCCGCCGCCGCCGAAGACCCCGCACGCGTCCGGGCCATGCTCCGCGCGCGTGCGGGACAACTCCTGGGCGATCCGGTCCAGTGCCTCGTCCCAGGTGGCGGGCACGAGCGTGCCCCCGGAGCGCACCAACGGGGAGGTCAGGCGCACCCGGGACGAGAGCACCGCGGGCGCGGTACGGCCCTTGCCGCACAGTGCGCCCCGGTTCACCGGGAAGTCCGCGCGCTCACTCACCTCGACGGTCCCGTCCGGAGCGGGAGTCAGGTTCATGCCGCACTGCAGGGCGCAGTACGGGCAGTGCGTGGGCGTCGCGGAGTTCTGCATGCCCTTCAGCGTGCTTCGGCCGTGTTACACCGGGGACGGCTCTTTGTTACGCGCCCAAGACGGCGACCTCCCGTCCGGCGCCCGGAAGCGGTGAGGCGCACGCCCGCCCAGTTGAGAGCCGCCGCCGGGTGGTACGGAAGTTGCGTGCGATGTGAAAGACGCCACATGAGGCGCATTCAGCCGCCCGCCCGGGTCCGGCACGCCTCCCGGCACGGCAGGTCTCACCTCAGCACTGGGGAAGGAAGCTCTGCACGTGCCCGGTGTCGAGGTAGTAGTCGCTGACGTACCGGGGCGCCCCGGCGCTGTAGAGCTGGGTCCAGATGGTGTAGCCGTTGACCGAGGAGCCGTAGGTCCAGCACTCCACCTCGACGAGCGTCCCGTTGGGCAGACTGCCGACGTTGGAGTAGCCGCTCCCAGGGCCGGAGCGGACGGTCAGGGTGCTGCCGGCGTCGATCTTGATGACATGGGCGCACAGCGACTGGCTGTCGCTGCCGAAGCCGGACGGACACCGGAACGGGTCGGCACTGGCGGCCGGCGCGAACGTCAGCCCGACACCCGCGGTGAGAAGTGCCGTGGCGAGAACGGTGGTTGCCCTGCGGCGCCGGGTCAGGGCGCGCTTGACGGACGAGAGCATGCTTTCCCCCTTGGTAGCAGTCGGACTCTCGTGCCCCATGATGCGCGGGCGTCGCCCTCACCGAGGGTGCTGTCATGCACTGTTCACCGCATCACCCCGTGCGGACGCCGAGCACCCGCTTGCTCACCGGGCCGATGCCAGCGCGTTCGTCACACCCGGTTCCTTCGGTCCCAGGAACCGCGGATCCGGCCGGAACACCACGTCCAAGGCGGCCTTGCCCGCGGCGAAGAGCTCCCGCGTACCCCCGTAGTACCAGGTCGCGTCGTGCTTGGCGTCGACACCGACGCCGTACGACGTGACGCCCGCCGCCTCGCAGAGCGCGACCGCCCGCCGGATGTGGAAGCCCTGGCTGATCAGCACCGCCTTGTCGACACCGAAGATCTTCTTGGCGCGGACACACGAGTCCCAGGTGTCGAAACCGGCGTAGTCGCTGACGATCCGCGTGTCCGGGACGCCGTGCCGCTTCAGATAGGCACGCATGGCGTCGGGTTCGTCGTAGTCCTTGCGGCTGTTGTCACCGGTGACGAGCACGACCTCGATGCGCCCGTCCCGGTACAGCTTCGCCGCCGCGTCGAGCCGGTGCGCGAGATACGGCGAGGGCTCGCCGTCCCACAGCCCGGCACCGAAGACGACGGCGACCGCGGTACGCGGCGCGTCGGCCGTCGTGCGCAGCCGGTCGGCCGTCACGACGTACATCCAGGTCGACGGCAGCAGCGCGAGCACACACCCCGCCATCACGGCCTGCACGAGTCGCCGCCGGCCCGCACGCGTGCGTGGAAGACGCGGTCTTCGCGCTTTCGGCAGTCGCATCGGACGGTCCCTCCCTGGTGGCCTTCTCGACAACGAGAGACGTGTTGTCAGCCCGCGCGGTTCGCCCCGAACCACGTGACCAGCCTCACTCACGTCGGCGAAAGCGCAGGTCACACCACCTCACAGACCCCCCGCACCCCACAGTGAACCGCCGGAAAAGACCCGTCATTCCTGTGCAACGGGAAGGCAACCTCCGGCCGCCACCATCACTCCATGACGGCGACGAGTAACTCGGAAGCTCCTCGCGACCATCTCGAGAGTGCGGCGCACATCATGAACCGGATCAGCAGCCAGCTCGCCAGCCAGCTCAGTCTCGTCCAGCTCGACGGCAGGCGCCGCCCCGAGCCGCCCGCGCTCGTCCTCGTGGCCCACGGCAGCCGTGACCCGCGCACCCTGAACACGGTCCACAAGCTCCTGGACCAGGTCCGCGAACAGCGCCCCGACGTCCCGGTGCGCCTGGGCCACATCGAACTCAACGAGCCCCTGCTGCCGGACACCCTCGCGTCCCTCGGCACGGCGGAGGCGGTCCTGGTCCCGCTCCTCCTCTCCCGCGGTTACCACGTCAAGCGCGACATCCCCGAGATGGCGGCGGCCGCCCAGGCACGCACGCGCGTGGCGGCGCCGCTCGGCCCCCACCCCCTCCTCGTGGACACCCTGCACGCCCGCCTGGTCGAGGCGGGCTGGCGCACCCGGATGGACGACGAGACCCGCCGCACGAGCGCCGTGGTCCTGGCGGCGGCGGGCTCCCGCGACCCGGAGTCGGCCATCGACACCCGCCGTACGGCTCAGCTTCTGTCGGACCGTCTGGGCGTCCCGGTGGTCCCGGCGTACGCCTCTGCGGCGACGCCGACGGTCGAGACGGCGATCCGTGCCCTGGCCGCACGGGGCCGCGAAAGGGTGGCGGTGGCCTCCTACTTCACGGCCCCGGGCCTGTTCGCCACGCAGTGCGCGGAGAAGGCCCCGTGGATCGCCTCGGCCCCCTTGGGCACCCACCCCGCGATGGCCGACCTGATCCTCCACCGCTACAACCAGGCATTGGCGTCACAGGCGACTTCAGCTGCTTAGGGGCGCGGGGCTGTATCGATGTGCGGCTCCGCCGCGTGGGCGCGACAAGCCCCAACGCCGCCGCACCCGCCATGAAACAGAACCCGGCAGACGCTTAGGCGAATTGTCAGTCCCTGCCCGTACTGTCAAGACATGCCGTACGACCCGCAGTCAACAGAACGCTGGGCCCCCGAACCCGACAAGCGCCCCGGCCGCACAGCCTTCCAACGCGACCGCGCCCGCATCCTCCACTCCGCCGCCCTCAGAAGGCTCGCCGGCAAAACGCAGGTCGTCACGCCAGGAACCCGGAACCAGGTATGGGACGCCAGCCCCCGCACCCGCCTCACCCACTCCCTGGAATGCGCGCAGGTCGGCCGTGAACTGGGCGCGGCCCTCGGCTGCGACCCCGACCTGGTGGAGGCGGCCTGCCTCGCCCACGACCTGGGCCATCCCCCCTTCGGTCACAACGGCGAACAGGCGCTGAACGAGTTCGCCCACGACTGCGGCGGCTTCGAGGGCAACGCCCAGTCCCTGAGGCTCCTCACCCGCATCGAGCCCAAACGCTTCACCGAAGAGGGGTCGGTGGGCCTCAACCTCACCAGGGCCACCCTCGACGCGGCCACCAAATACCCCTGGCCCCGCGGCGGGCACGCATCGCGCAAGTTCGGCGTCTACGAGGACGACCAGCCCGTCTTCGACTGGATCCGCAAGGACGCCCCCGGCACCCGCACCACCTTCGAGGCCCAGGTCATGGACTGGTCCGACGACGTGGCGTACTCCGTGCACGACGTCGAGGACGGCCTGCACGCGGGCCACATCGACCCCAACTCCCTGCACGCGGAACCCGAACGCCGGGCGGTCTTCGAGGTCGCCCTCGGGAGATACGTCCCCGAGGACACCGACCCCGCCGAACTCGCCGCCGCCCTTGACCGGCTCCAGGACGAACCGTGGTGGCCGCACGGCTACGACGGCTCCGCTGCCGCCCAGGCCCGCCTCAAGGACGCCACCAGCCAGCTCATCGGCCGCTTCTGCCTGTCCGCCGAGGCCGCCACCCGCGAGCGCCACGGCACCGGGCGGCTCACGAGATACGGCGCCGAACTCGTCGTACCGCACGAGACCCGTCTGGAGTGCGCGGTCCTCAAGGCCGTCGCCGACCGGTACGTCATGCAGCGCGCCGAGCAGGAGCGGCTGCGGGCCGACCAGCGGATCGTCGTCGCCGAACTCGCCGAGGCGCTCACCGCCCGCGCGCCCGACGGCCTCGACCCACAGTTCCGCGCGCTGTTCGACCGGGCACCGGACGACCGGGCCCGCAAGCGGGTGATCGTCGACCAGATCGCGTCGCTCACCGACGCGTCCGCCCGTTCGCTTCATGCGCGTCTCATGGGGCACGTGTAGAACACATATGACACGAGTGACGGGAAACGTGCCCGAATGTGACCCTCCGTGGCCTGATCGGGCCACTCCCTCTTCCCCCATCACACTCCGTGCGGGACGCTCCCATGTGGCGGCACCTTTACGAGGAGGCATCAAGTGGTCGACGCGGATCAGACTTTTGTCATCGTGGGAGGAGGTCTCGCCGGCGCGAAGGCGGCCGAGACGCTCCGGACGGAGGGCTTCACCGGCCGCGTGATACTGATCTGCGACGAACGCGACCACCCCTACGAGCGCCCGCCGCTCTCCAAGGGCTACCTCCTCGGCAAGGAGGAGCGCGACAGCGTCTTCGTGCACGAACCCGCCTGGTACGCGCGCAACGACATCGAGCTGCACCTCGGCGAGACCGTCGACGCCATCGACCGTACGGCGAAGACGGTCCGCTTCGGCGAGGACGGCACCGCCGTCCGCTACGACAAGCTGCTGCTCGCCACCGGCTCCGAACCCCGGCGCCTGGACATCCCGGGCACCGACCTGGCCGGTGTCCACCACCTGCGCCGCCTCGCGCACGCCGAGCGCCTCAAGGGCGTCCTGGCCACCCTGGGCCGGGACAACGGCCACCTCGTGATCGCGGGCGCGGGCTGGATCGGGCTGGAAGTCGCCGCGGCGGCCCGGGAGTACGGCGCCGAGGTCACCGTCGTGGAGCCGCTGTCCACCCCGCTGTACTCGGTCCTCGGCCCCGAACTGGGCAATGTCTTCGCCGAGCTGCACCGCGAGCGCGGAGTCCGCTTCCACTTCGGCGCGCGGCTCACCGAGATCGTCGGCCAGGACGGCATGGTGCTGGCGGCCCGGACCGACGACGGTGAGGAACACCCGGCCCACGACGTCCTCGCGGCGGTCGGCGCGGCCCCCCGGACCGCGCTGGCGGAGGCGGCCGGTCTGGAGATCGCCGACCGCGCCCACGGCGGCGGGATCGTGGTCGACGAGCGGCTGCGCACCTCCGACCCCGACATCCACGCGGCCGGTGACGTGGCGTCCTTCCACCACACCCTGTTCGACACCCGGCTGCGCGTCGAACACTGGGCCAACGCCCTCAACGGCGGCCCGGCTGCGGCCCGCGCGATGCTCGGCCAGGAGCTCGCCTACGACCGTGTGCCCTACTTCTTCTCCGACCAGTACGACGTGGGGATGGAGTACAGCGGCTGGGCGCCCCCGGGGACGTACGACGAAGTGGTGATCCGGGGGGACGCAGGAAAGCGTGAGTTCGTCGCGTTCTGGCTCAAGGACCGTCGAGTGCTGGCCGGGATGAACGTGAACGTGTGGGACGTCACAGAGCCCATCCAGCAGCTGATCAGGTCGAAGACACAGGTGAACACCGAGTCCCTGGCGGACCCGCACGTTCCGCTCGAAAGCCTCGTCCCTTGAGTGTCAGCGCTCCCCCGTAGAATCACCACGTGGCAGGACGGATCAACGACGAGGACGTGAAGGCGGTACGGGACGCGGTCCCGATCGACGCCGTGGTGTCCGAGTACCTCCAGCTGCGCAACGCGGGCGGGGGCAACCTCAAGGGCCTGTGCCCGTTCCATGACGAGAAGTCGCCGTCCTTCCAGGTCAGTCCGAGCAAGGGGTTCTTCCACTGCTTCGGCTGCCAGGAGGGCGGCGACACCATCACGTTCGTGATGAAGATCGACCACCTCACCTTCTCCGAGGCGGTCGAGCGGCTCGCCGCCCAGGCCGGCATCACCCTGCGCTACGAGGAGGGCGGCTACAACCCCGCCCACCAGCGCGGCGAGCGGATCCGGCTGGTCGAGGCCCACAAGATCGCCGCCGACTGGTACATGGAGCAGCTGGCCACCAGCCCGGAGGCCGACACCGGCCGTCAGTTCCTCGCCGAGCGCGGCTTCGACCAGGCCGCAGCCAGCCACTTCTCCGTCGGCTACAGCCCCCAGGGCTGGGACCACCTCACCCGCTATCTGCGCGGCAAGGGCTTCACCGACAAGGAACTCCTCCTCTCCGGCCTCTCCCAGGAGGGTCGCCGCGGCCCCATCGACCGCTTCCGCGGCCGCCTGATGTGGCCGATCCGCGACATCGGCGGCGAGGTCGTCGGCTTCGGCGCACGCAAGCTCTTCGAGGCCGACAACGGCCCGAAGTACCTCAACACGCCCGAGACCGCGATCTACAAGAAGTCCCAGGTCCTCTACGGCATCGACCTCGCGAAGAAGGACATCGCCAAGGCGTCCCGCGCGGTCGTCGTCGAGGGCTACACCGACGTCATGGCCTGCCACCTCGCCGGCGTGACGACCGCCATCGCGACCTGCGGCACCGCCTTCGGCGGCGACCACATCAAGATCCTGCGCCGCCTGCTGATGGACAACGGCTCGGCCCGCGTGATCTTCACCTTCGACGGCGACGCGGCCGGCCAGAAGGCGGCCCTGCGCGCCTTCGAGGACGACCAGAAGTTCGCCGCCGAGACCTACATCGCCATCGCCCCCGACGGCATGGACCCCTGCGACCTGCGCCTCGCCAAGGGCGACGACGCGGTGGCCGACCTGGTCGAACCCCGCACCCCGCTCTTCGAGTTCGCGCTGCGCCAGATCGTCGTCCGCTACGACCTCGACACCCCGGCGGGCCGCGCGGCCGCCCTGGACGAGGCCGCCCCGATCGTCGCCCGCATCAAGAACAGCGGCGCCCAGCACGAGGTCGCCGTCCAGCTCGCCGGCATGCTCGGCATCCTCGACACCCAGTTCGTGGTCAAGCGGGTGGCTCAGCTGGCCCGTTGGGCGCGCGACCGCGGCGGCAGGGGCCCGGCCCCCTCAGGGCGCGGCCCGCAGCAGCCGTCGTACGACGGAGCCCACCGCCCCGCCGTCTCCGGCCCCGCCCTCACCCTGCGCAACCCCGTCTACGCCACCGAGCGCGAACTGCTCAAGCTCGCCCTCCAGCGCCCCGAGCTGGTCTCCCCGGCCTTCGACGCGTACGGCGTCGACGAGTTCACCGCGCCGCCCTACGCGGCCGTACGCCAGGCCATCATGGACGCGGGCGGCGCCGAGTACGGCATCCAGGACGCGCACGACTACCTGGTCCGGGTCCGCGAGGCCGCCCCCGACGACACGGTCCGCGCGATGGTCACGGAACTGGCCGTCGAGGCGATCATGCGGCGCACGGTGGACGAGAACTACGCCGGCGACCAGCTCGTCACCGTCCGCCGCCGCGCCGTCGACCGCCGCATCCAGGAGATCCAGGGCACCCTGATCCGCCTCGGCACCGGCGGCGACCCGGCCCATCTGGCCGCCGTGCAGAACGAGGTGTGGGTGTTGCAGCAGTACGGCCAGGCTCTGCGGGAGCAGGGAGCCGCGGCGCTCTGAGGGGCCTTCGAAGGCCGATGCCGCGTGCCTGATCGCCGTAGCACCGGGAACCCGTGAGCGTGAGCATCGGCCGCGACGGGATGCGTCCACCAACGACGCGGCCGCAAAGAAAGCGGAGACGCGCGGATCGTGCCAGATCAGGACGGGCGTGGGCATCCGGACTTTCCTGGAGGGTAACCACCTGGTCACGGACCGGACTCAAAAAGTCACCGCACGCCCCTCGTGGCGGCTGTGTGTCGTACTCCACACTGGGTTCCGGTGCCTGAGTCCTCGGAGCGCGGCCGATCCGTCCCCAACGGGTCCCAGACCCCCGCGGTTCCGCTCATCGCGTACGGGACGGACAGCGGCGAGGCCGCCGACTCCGCCCCCGAAGTACCGCTGCCGCACTCCTTGGCAGCGATCATCCTGGAGGTCGCCCCCGTGCAGACCCAGACCCTCACACAGACCGAGAACAGTGCGGACGACACGGCAGAGCCGGACACCGAGACCGACGTACTGGTCGCGGTGCCCCCGCAGAGCCGCGTCGTGCACCATCCCGAGGCCGAGCCGGACACGCCGGCCGAGCCCGCCGAACCGCCCGCGGAGGCCCTGGAGGCCGCCGAGGCCCCCGAACCGGTGGAACCCGCCCGCCACCGAGCGGACACCAGCGGTCCTTCCTCGGACCTGTTCCGTCAGTACCTGCGGGAGATCGGCCGTATCCCGCTGCTCACCGCGGCCGAGGAGGTCGAACTGGCCCGCCGGGTCGAGGCCGGCCTGTTCGCCGAGGAGAAGCTCCTCAACACCCCTGATCTGGACAGCCAGTTGGCGCTCGACCTGGACCGCCTGGTGGTCCTGGGCCGGATGGCCAAGCGCCGTCTCATCGAGGCGAACCTGCGCCTGGTCGTCTCCGTCGCGAAACGCTACGTCGGCCGCGGCCTGACCATGCTCGACCTGGTCCAGGAAGGCAACCTCGGCCTCATCCGGGCGGTCGAGAAGTTCGACTACGCCCGCGGCTACAAGTTCTCCACCTACGCCACCTGGTGGATCCGCCAGGCCATGTCCCGGGCCCTCGCCGACCAGGCCCGGACGATCCGGGTCCCGGTCCACGTCGTCGAGCTGATCAACCGGGTCGTCCGCGTCCAGCGCCGCATGCTGCAGGAACGCGGCTACGAACCCACGCCGGAAGAGGTCGCCGCGCATCTCGATCTCGCGCCGGAGCGGGTGAGCGAGGTGCTGCGGCTGGCCCAGGAGCCGGTGTCCCTGCACGCCCCGGTGGGCGAGGAGGACGACGTCGCCCTCGGTGACCTCATCGAGGACGGCGACGCGGCCTCACCGGTCGAGTCGGCGGCGTTCCTGCTGCTCAGGGAGCACCTGGAGGCGGTGCTGTCGACGCTGGGGGAGCGTGAGCGCAAGGTCGTCCAGCTTCGGTACGGCCTGGCCGACGGCCGTCCGCGCACGCTGGAGGAGATCGGGCGGATCTTCGGCGTGACGCGGGAGCGGATCCGGCAGATCGAGTCCAAGACGCTCAACAAGCTGCGGGACCACGCCTTCGCGGATCAGCTGAGGGGTTACCTGGACTGAGAGGGGGCCGTTTCTCAACGGCCCCTTCCCGCTAGTCGACCTCCGCCACCGCCTGCGCGAACTGTGCCTTGTACAGGCGGGCGTACGCCCCGTCCGCCTCCAACAGGTCGGTGTGGGTGCCCTGTTCGACGATCGAGCCGTTCTCCATGACGAGGATCGTGTCCGCGTCCCGGATCGTCGAGAGCCGGTGCGCGATCACGAACGACGTGCGGCCGTGGGCCAGTTTGGCCATGGCCTTCTGGATCAGCACCTCGGTACGGGTGTCCACCGAGGAGGTCGCCTCGTCGAGGACCAGGATCACCGGGTCCGACAGGAACGCCCGGGCGATCGTGATGAGCTGCTTCTCACCGGCGCTCACCCCGCTGCCCTCGTCGTCGATCACGGTGTCGTAGCCCTCGGGCAGGGTCCGGATGAACCGGTCCGCGTGGGCCGCCCGCGCCGCCTCCTCGATCTCGCCCCGGGTGACCTCGCGCGCGGCGCCGTACGCGATGTTCTCCGCGATGGTGCCGCCGAACAGCCAGGTGTCCTGGAGGACCATCCCGATGCCGGCCCGCAGCTCGTCCCGGGACATCCTCGCGATGTCCACGCCGTCGAGGGTGATCCGCCCGCCCGAGACGTCGTAGAACCGCATGAGCAGGTTGACCAGGGTCGTCTTGCCGGCTCCCGTCGGACCGACGATCGCGACCGTGTGCCCGGGTTCGACCTTCAGCGAGAGGTCGTCGATGAGCGGCTTCTCGGGGTCGTACCGGAAGGAGACGTGCTCCAGGGCGACCCGTCCGCGCAGCTCCTCGGGCTGCTCCGAGATCTCCGGATCCGCCTCCTGCTCCTCCGCGTCCAGGAGTTCGAAGATCCGCTCGGCCGAGGCGACACCGGACTGCACGAGGTTCGCCATCGACGCGACCTGCGTCAGCGGCATCGAGAACTGCCGGGAGTACTGGATGAAGGCCTGCACGTCACCGATGGACAGCGAGCCGGACGCGACCCGCAGGCCGCCCACGACCGCCACCAGGACGTAGTTGATGTTCGACACGAACATCATGAGCGGCTGCATGACCCCGCTGTTGAACTGCGCCTTGAACCCGGCCTCGTACAGCGCCTCGTTCTGCTCGGCGAACTGCGCGGCCGACTCGTCCTGGCGCCCGAACACCTTCACCAGGGTGTGCCCGGTGTACATCTCCTCGATGTGGGCGTTGAGCTTGCCCGTGGAGCGCCACTGCTGCACGAAGTGCGGCTGCGAGCGCTTGCCCACGCGCGTGGCGACGACGAACGACAGCGGCACGGTGACCAGCGCGACCAGCGCCAGCAGCCAGGACACCCAGAACATCATCGCGAGCACACCGATGATGGTGAGCAGCGAGTTGATGAGCTGGCCCATCGACTGCTGGAGGGTCTGGCCGATGTTGTCGATGTCGTTGGTCGCGCGGGAGAGGACCTCGCCGCGCTGACGCTTGTCGAAGTACGACAGCGGAAGCCGCGACAGCTTGGTCTGCACGTCCTCGCGCATCCGGAACATCGTGCGGTTGACGGTCCGGTTGACCAGCCGGGTCGCCACCGCCATCAGCAGCCCGGCGACGAGGAACACCCCGACCGCGAACAGCAGGACATGCCCCACGGCGGTGAAGTCGATGCCCTCGCCGGGCGTGAAGTCGGTACTGCGGAGCATGTCGGCGACCTGACCCTCGCCGCGCGCCCGCATCTGCGCGAGAACCTCTTCCTTGCTCGCCCCGGCGGGCATCTGCCGTCCGATGATGCCCGCGAACACCAGGTCGGTGGCCTCGCCGAGGATCTTCGGCCCGACCACGTTGAGGCCGACGCTCAGCACCACGCAGAACAGCATCGCGTAGAGGGTCAGCCGCTCCGGCTTGAACTGGGCGAGCAGCCGCCTGCCGGACACCTTGAAGTCGATCGACCGGGTCTCGGGACCGCCGCCCGCCATCATGCGCCCCATGGGCCCGGCCATCAGGCAGCCTCCGCTTCCGTCAGCTGGGAGAGCACGATCTCCCGGTAGGTCTCGTTGTCCGCCATCAGCTCACGGTGGGTGCCGGTGCCGACGACATGGCCCTCGTCGAGGACGACGATCCGGTCGGCGTCCCGGATGGTGGCCACCCGCTGGGCGACGATCACCACGGTCGCCTCCGCGGTCTCCTCGGCGAGCGCCGCGCGAAGGGCCGCGTCGGTCGCGTAGTCGAGGGCCGAGAAGGAGTCGTCGAAGAGGTAGATCTCCGGTCGTTGCACCAGCGTGCGCGCGATGGCGAGCCGCTGCCGCTGACCACCGGAGACGTTGGTGCCGCCCTGCGCGATGGGGGAGTCGAGCCCGTTCTCCAGCCGCTCGACGAAGTCCTTGGCCTGCGCCACCTCCAGCGCGTGCCACAGTTCCTCGTCGGTGGCGTCCGGATTGCCGTAGCGCAGGTTGGTGGCGACCGTGCCGGCGAAGAGATACGGCTTCTGCGGGACGAGCCCGACGGTCTTCGCGAGCAGCTTCGGGTCGATGGTCGACACCTCGGTGCCGTCGACGAGCACCTCGCCGTCGGTCGCGTCGAACAGCCGGGGCACCAGGCCGAGCAGCGTGGACTTGCCGCTGCCGGTCGACCCGATCACGGCGGTCACCTCGCCGGGCCGGGCGACCAGGTCGATCGCCCTGAGCACCGGCTCCTCCGCCCCCGGATAGCGGAAGCCCGCGCCCCGGATCTCCAGATGTCCGTGCCGCCGCAGCTCGACGACCGGCGCCACCGGCGGAACCACGCTCGACGAGGTGTCCAGGACCTCCTGGATGCGCTCGGCGCACACCTCCGCGCGCGGCACCATCATGAACATGAAGGTGGCCATCATCACGGACATGACGATCTGCATCAGATAGGCGAGGAACGCGGTCAGATCGCCGATCTGCATCCCGCCGCTGTCGATCCGGTGCGCGCCGAACCACACCACCGCGATCGAGGACAGGTTCACCGTCGTCATCACGACCGGGAACATCAGCGCGAGCAGATTGCCGGTCTTGAGGGACATCTCCGTCAGATCGGTGTTCGCCTTCCGGAAGCGCTCCTCCTCGTACGCGTCGCGCACGAACGCCCGGATGACCCGGTTGCCGGTGATCTGCTCGCGCAGCACCCGGTTCACGGTGTCGAGACGTACCTGCATGGACCGGAACAGCGGGCGCAGCCGCCGTACGATCAGCGTCACGCAGATGCCCAGCGTCGGCACCACGGCCACCAGCACCCCGGACAGCGGCACGTCCAGGCCGAGCGCCAGCACGATGCCGCCCACGCACATGATGGGCGCCGACACCAACAGCGTGAACGTCATCAGGGCCAGCATCTGGACCTGCTGGACGTCATTGGTCGTACGGGTGATCAGGGTGGGCGCGCCGAAGTGGCCGACCTCGCGCGCCGAGAACGACTGCACCCGGTCGAAGACCGCCGCCCGCATGTCCCGGCCGAGCGCGGAGGCGGTCCGGGCGCCGTAGAACACGGCCCCGATGTTGCAGAACACCTGCACCAGCGAGATGCCGATCATCAGAGCGCCGTAGCCGAGGATGTAGCTGGTATCCCCGTTCACGACGCCGTTGTCGATGATGTCCGCGTTGAGCGTGGGCAGGTAGAGGGTGGCGCAGGTCTGCAGGAACTGCAGCAGCACCAGGATGGTGATGGGTTTCTTGTAGGGCCTGAGATAGGTCCGCAGAAGTCGTATGAGCACGCTACGTCTCTCGGAGTCGGCGACGGGCGGTTGGTTGCCCCTGGCCCCTATCGTCGGACACTCCACCCGCGTTACCTCAACCGATTAAGCCGACAGCAGTGCTTTGCAGGGCCCTATGGGTCCTCGTGGGCGCGGACTCCTACCGGACTCTTATGTTCCGCGGCCTGCCTACCGGAACGCCCCCGGATAGGTCTGCTCCCGCACGGACACGTACTGCTGCCGCACCGCCTGCCCCACCGCCAGCTCCTCGCCGGGCTCCAGGACCTGCCCGGCCGGGCCCTGCCACATCGGCGGGTTACGCGGGTCGAGCGTGCCCTGCGACACGCCGAGCGCCCAGGCCGCCTGCCGGGCGGCGCCGATCGCCGCGTAGTCCGCGGGCTGCGGCACGACGACCTGCGCGCCGAACAGCGCGGGCGCGGCGGCCTGTACGGCGGACAGCTCGGCGGCGGCCCCCAGCAGGAAGACCCGCCGCACCTCGACCCCCCGGCCGCGCAGCACGTCCAACGCGTCCGCGAGCCCGCACAGCATGCCCTCGAACGCGGCCCGCGCCAGGTGCTCCGGCTTCATCGACTCGCGCCGCAGGCCGCTCAGCGTCCCCGCCGTGTGCGGCAGGTTCGGCGTCCGCTCGCCCTCCAGGTAGGGCAGCAGTACGAGCCCGTGGGCGCCCGGCGTCGACTTCATCGCCAGCTCGGACAGGCTCTCCAGGTCAGTCAGGCCGAGCATCTCGGAGGCGCCGCGCAGGGTCCGTACGGCGTTCAGGGTGGTGACGACGGGCAGGTGCATGCCGGTCGCGTCGGCCAGGGAGGTGATCATCCCGGTGTTGTCGACGAGCGCCTCGGGGTGGACGGCCATCACGGAGCCGGACGCGCCCAGCGAGACGACGGCGTCCCCGAGCCCGATGCCGAGCCCGAAGGCGGCGGCCATGGTCTCCCCGGTCCCGGCGGAGATCAGCAGCCCCTCCGGGGTCGTACCGGCCGCTTCCGCGGGGCCGATCACCTCGGGGAGCATCGCCTGGTGGCCGAGGGCCAGCTCGACGAGGTCGCCCCGGTAGGCGCCGGTGGCGGCGGACCAGTAGCCGGTCCCGGAGGCGCCGCCGCGGTCGGTGGTCCTTCTGACCGGCCGGCCCAGCAGCTGCCACACCAGCCAGTCGTGCGCCTGGAGGAGCACGGCGGTGCGCAGGGCGGCGTCGGGCTCGGTCTTGTTCAGCCAGCGCAGCTTGGTGACGGGCTGCGCGGCCTGCGGCACACACCCGACCGCCTGGGCCCACGCCTCGCGTCCGCCGAGCGCGTCGACGAGGTCGGCGGCGGCGACCTGGGCGCGCTTGTCGCCGCCGACCATGGCGGGGCGGACGGTGTTGCCCTGGGCGTCGAGCGGCACGACGGCGTTCTGCTGGGACGACACGCCGATGGCCTGCACGCCTTCGAGGAGACCGCCGCCGGCGGCCTCACCGAGCGAGAGCAGCCAGGCCTGGGGGTCGACGTCGGACGGCCGGCCGCTGCCTTCGGCGACTTCGACCGGGTGCGGGGCGTACCCCTGTTTGAGCACGGCACCGGTGTCCGCGTCGCAGACGACGATGCGAGTGAAATCGGGTGAGCTGTCCAACCCGGCGACTATCCCCATGGCGCAAATTCTATGGGCGTAGCGTCGTGGGGGCTGCGCGGCGACCGGCGGCGCGGGCGGACTGTGGCTGGTCGCGAAGCTTCCCGCGCCCCTAGGTGGTCTTCGTCACCGTCGATTTCATGTGTTGCTGGTGCCCCAGTCGTCCTCTGGTGCGCCGTTCGTGTTGCGGTCGCGGAGTGAGCGGACCCGCTGGGTCACCGACTCCGGGACCCGGTCGCCGACCTTGTCGCTGACCGTGTGGTACGCCTTCCCCGCGAACTGGCGGCCCTGCTGGGCGGCCGTCTCCGCGGTGTTGCGGACGGCGGGGTTCTGGGCGACTTGCCGTGCCGACTTCTTCAACTGCTCGTAGCGCTCGCGCCCGGCACGGGTGCCCAGCACGTAACCGAGAGTCAGTCCGACCACGAACGTGAGCTTGTAGCGCATGGTGGCCACCCTTCTTGCGTAGGTCTCCGGTGCGACGGTCGGTGCCGGGGGAACCGATTGGCGGAGCACCCCCCAGCTTGCGCTAATGTATGTGTCGCAGCGAGCGCCCGCCCCCTGGCGAATACCCAGGGAGGTACGTTCGATGCAACGAGGCATTCCTCCGTAGCTCAATTGGCAGAGCAGCCGGCTGTTAACCGGCAGGTTACTGGTTCGAGTCCAGTCGGGGGAGCTTCGATCTTCCGTAGCTCAATTGGCAGAGCAGCCGGCTGTTAACCGGCAGGTTACTGGTTCGAGTCCAGTCGGGAGAGCAGATGATCGAGGACCCCGTCGGGGTCCTTTTTCATGTGCGGAGGAACCGTGCAGGTCGCGGCGGTGTCCTCAAGGGCATGCGAAGTCGCCCCTGCGGAGCAGGAGATCGTATGAGCGGCTATGCTGCGGCAGACGGCGCGCACACATGTACGCGACACGCCGCTATGGGGCGGTAGCTCAGCCGGTTAGAGCAGCGGACTCATAATCCGCCGGCCGTGGGTTCGAGTCCCACCCGCCCCACTGTGCAGGTCTGTGACCTGCGGAAACGTTCCGCGTGAGGTGTCGGACGCCAACTTCGATGCTATGGACCCGAATCCGCTGCTCGCAAGTTCGGTTTCCGTGGATCCTGCTCCGTTTGTGAGCACATTGACGGCTCTGACCTGCGGTGGAGCAAGTGATCAAGGTTGTTGTCCGCCTCCGGGGCAGCTGCTCTGGGGCTCGGAGCCAAGATCCAGGGGCCGGACAGGGGCCAGGACGACGCCAATGCGTCGCGCGTGTGGGATCCAGAGCCAGGGCACCTCTCGTCTTGCGGTAGATCGTCGTCCCCGGCGCGTCTGGTCGGGTACCGCGCGCACCAGGCCTGGCGGATGCCGGTGCGTCTGGGCGCTATGCGCGCCCCGCGATCATTGCGTCGGCGAGCGGGGTGGACCGAACCGGTAGCGCACGGCAATCGTTGCCGGCTGTTCTGGAGCGGGCATCTGAGGGTGTCCGAAGGCCAGCTCACCGCCTGCGGTGACAAGAGAGGTGGGCAGGCGCGGAGTCGTACGACCGGTGTGAGATGGCGCCGGAGGGCGTGGTCCGCCGCACCCGTCGGCCCAGCGGGGCGTATGCACCGGCGACGGTCCGGCCGCCGCCGGTCTCGGTGAGGATCCTGCCCACGGCGTCGTAGGCATAGGTGCCCCTGCTGCCGGGATCGACCAGCAGACAGAATCTCGTCGTAGCGCAGGGACGTGACCGCGCCGTCGTCGTTGCGCGACGTCACCGCCCGGCCGGCGGCGTCCCGAGTCAGCCGGATCATCTGGCCGGTTCCGTTCGGCCGCTCGACCTTGCGGCCCCCCGGCGGGCCGGTCACTGGGCCTGACCTACCCGATCCATGCCTTGACCTTGTCGGGGTTCGCTTCGACCCACTTCTTCGCCGCCGCCTCCGGCGACATCTTGTCCAACGCGATGTACTTCGCCACGGTGTTCTGGTCGTCATTGGTCCACCGGAAGTTCTTCACCAGGTCATAGGCCGGGCTGCCGGACTTCGCGAACCGGGTGCTGACGATCTTGTCGAGGTCGAACACCGGATAGTCGCAGGCGACCTTCGCCGGCTCGGCGTCACAGCCCGGCGTGTGCTTGGGCAGTTCGACGTGGACCAGCGGCACCTCGGAGAAGAACCACTGCGGCTCGTAGAAGTAGCCGATCACCCATTTCTTGTTCTGCTCGGCGTCCCGGAAGGCCTGGATGAGCGCGGTCTCGCTGCCCGCGTACACCACCTTGAAGTCCAGCTTCAGGTTCTTCGCCAGCGCCTCGTCGTTCGTCTGGTACGACGGGTCGCCGTCCAGCAGCTGGCCCTTGCCGCCGGACTCGGAGGTCTTGAACTTGGACGCGTACTTGTTGAGGTTCTTCCAGTTGGTGATGTCGGGGTACTTCTTCGCGAGCCACGGGGGGATGTACCAGCCGATGATGCCCTTGTTGCCGGTCTGGCCGAGGCTGACGGCGGTCTTCTGCTGGGTGATGTACTTCTTCTCCAGATCCTCATGTCCCCAGTTCTCCAGGATGGCGTCGACCTGGCCCGTCTCGAACCCCTGCCAGCCGATCTCCGCCTTCAGGTCCTTCTTGACGACCTTGCAACCGAGTTCGTGCTCCGCGACATAGCCGACGACCGCTGCGTCCGCTTCGTAGCCCACCCATGGGTTGACCGCGAGGTTGAAGTTGCCGCACTTGCCCGAACCGCTGTCCGCGCCGGCGGAGCTGTCTCCGACCTTCGCGCCACCGCAGGCGCTGAGGGTGAGGCAGAGGGCCGCTATGCCCGCCGAGCCCGCGCGCCACTGTCTTGCTTGCTTTGCCATGGTCCTTCTCCTTGTGCGGCGACGGGCTGCGCCGTTGCCTGAGTGATCGAGTCGAACACGACTTTCAGCCGTACGGTGAACAGACCCGCCACCGGACCGGCGGTGACGTGCGGGTGGCCCCGGGGATCAAGCCATGTGGGGACGCCATGCAGGGGTCAAGTACCGTCCAGAGCACACCGGAACCCCACGTTGCCGGTTGCCGAATCCGGAGGCAGGCCCTGTCTTGCGGCGACCCTGTAGCGCCGGCAGTAGGACGCGTGGCACAGGTAGGAGCCGCCTTTGGTGACGCGCTGCGGCCCGCCGTGACTGGGGGAGAACGCGTCCTCGCACCATTCCCAGACGTTGCCGGTGGCGTTGTGCAGACCGAAGCCGTTGGGCTCGAAGGCGTTCACCGGGCAGGTGCCGTACCAGCCGTCGGCTGTTGGGTGCCGGTTCGGGAAGTCGCCTTGCCACACGTTCATCCGGGGGCGACCGCCCGGTTCGAACTCGTCGCCCCAGGGGAACACCTTTCCGCGCAGCCCACCTCGGGCGGCGCGTTCCCATTCCGCCTCGGTGGGCAGGCGTTTGCCGGCCCATGTGCAGTAGGCGTGGGCGTCGTCCCAGTCGACATGGACGACCGGATGATCGACTCGGCTCTCCCAGGTGGAATGGGGTCCGTCGGGATGGCGCCAGTCAGCACCCTCGACCTGGCGCCACCAGGGTGCACCCACGACCCCCCGGGTCGGCGGGAAGTCGTCCGGGAGCAGACCGGCGAAGACGAACGACCAGCCGATCCGCTCGGCGGAGGAGCGGTACCCGGTTTCGGCGGTGAAGCGCGCGAACTGCGCGTTCGACACCGTGCAGGCGTCCATCCAGAAGGCTTCGACGTGCACCGTCCGCACCGGGCCTTCCCCATCGGCGGGTTGGGCGACCGCGTCCTCGCTGCCCATGAGGAACTCGCCGGCGGGAACGGCCACCATGCCCTCCGTGGTCGCCCGGCGGACGACGGCCTGTGTGGGTGGCGGTCGGCGCTCCGCCCGGCCGCCGGACGGCGTACAGCAGTTCACTGGGCCCCCATGACGCGCCGGTGCAGTCCACCGTCGAACTCGGAGGAATCCGTGGTCCGGACGTCCAGGTCGATGCGCACCGCATGAACGGTCCCGGTGAACTCGTTGTCGAGGACGGGATAGTCGTCGGTCACCGGGGTACTCAGGTCCACTCCGACATCGAGCGTCTCGTCGAAGGAGAAGTAGTACGGGATGGTCCGCTCCACCCGGCCGGTGGCGTGCTTCTCCCCGTCGACCATGAGTACGGCGGTCCCGCCCTTGCCGAGTCCTCCGCCGTCGTAGTCGAACTCCACCCGGACCTCGTGCCGTCCCGGCGGCAGGGGCTCGCCACCGCGCACGGTGTACAGACTCATCCCGAAGTAGTTGTAGACGTAGGCCGGCTTGCCGCCGGTGAAGTACAGCGACCAGCCGCCGAACCGGCCGCCCTGCGCGATGAGCACGCCCTCGGCCACCGTCTGCGGCACGTCGATGTCCGCGGTGATGCTGTGCGAGCGGTTCTTGATGTTGGGTGTGGTCTCCTCCGTGAAACGGCGCATTCCACCGCGATAGGTCACGGACGTCCGGTCGCCGAGCAGATCGATACGTCCGGCCACAGCTGGGTTCTCCCGCTCGGTGACCCGGTCGTCCAGGGGGAAGACCTGATACTTCGCCGCTTCGATGAGGAACAGGTCCTGCAGGCTGCGCAGCCTCTCCGGGTGCTCGGCGGCGAGGTCGTGCGCCTGACTCCAGTCGCGGGTCAGGTCGTAGAGCTCCCAGACGTCGTCGGCGAAACGCCGGTTCCTGTCCGGCACCATCTCCCAGGGGATGCCGTGCCGGGTGACCGCCATCCAGCCCTCGTGGTAGATGCCCCGGTTGCCACACATCTCGAAGTACTGCGTACGACGGTGCTCGGGCGCCTGGGGATCGGCGAGCGTCCGCCACATGCTCGTCCCCTCGATGGGCTGCTGTGTCACCCCGTCGACGCTGAACGGCGCCGGGATCCCCACGCAGTCCAGAATCGTCGGCAGTACATCGATCACATGGGAGAACTGGTGACGAAGTCCGCCTCGCTCGGGGACCCCCCTGGGCCAGTGGAGGATCATGCCGTCCCGGGTGCCGCCGAAGTGCGAGGCCACCTGCTTGGTCCACTGGTAGGGAGTGTTCAGCGCCAGGGCCCAACCCGCCGGAGCGATCGGATAGCTGTACGGGCCGCCGATCTCATCGAGGTGCTTGATCATCTCGTCCGGGTCGTCCACCACCCCGTGTCCGAGCCGGTGCTCGACGATCGTCCCTTCGATGCCGCCTTCGCCTGAAGCTCCGTTGTCACCGAGGATGTAGAGGAAGAGGGTGTTGTCCAGCTCGCCGAGTTCCTCCAGCGCGTCGGTGAACCTGCCGACCTGCACGTCGGCGTGTTCGGTGAACCCGGCGAAGGTCTCCATGAACCTGGCCGCCAGTCGGCGCTGGTTGTCGGTGAGCTCTTCCCAGTGCGGAACGCCTTCCGCCCAGTTCGCGAGTTCCGTGTCCGCGGGCACGACCCCGAGTTCCTTCTGGCGTCGCAGGGTCTGTTCGCGCTGATGGTCCCAGCCGTGGTCGAAGCGTCCGCGGTACTTCTCCTGCCACTCCCGGCCGACGTGCAGGGGCGCGTGCGCGGCACCGAGCGCGAGGTAGGTGAAGAACGGCCGGCCCGGGGTCAGCGTGCGCTGAGTGCGCACCCAGTCGATGGCGTGGTCGACGAGGTCCTCGGAAAGGTGATACCCGTCCTCGGGCCGCCGATCGGGTTCGACCGGGGCGGTGCCCTGGTACAGCAACGGGTACCAGTGGTTCATCTCGGCACCCATGAACCCGTAGAAGGTGTCGAACCCCTCCCCGGTCGGCCAGCGGTCGAACGGCCCGACCGCACTGATCTCGCGCGGAGGAGTCTGGTGCCATTTGCCGAAGGCCGCCGTGCTGTAGCCGTTGCCCTGCAGGATCTGGGCCATGGTCGCCGCGCTGCGCGGCCGGAATCCGTTGTACCCGGGTGCCGCTGTGGTCATCTCGGTGGTACCGCCCATGCCGACCGAGTGATGGTTGCGTCCGGTCAGCAGGGCCTGCCGGGTCGGCGAGCACAAGGCCGTCACGTGAAAGCGGGTGTAGCGCAGCCCGTTGTCGGCAAGCCGCTCCGCGCTCGGCATCTCACACGGACCACCGAACGCGCTGGAGGTGCCGAACCCGAGGTCGTCGACGAGCACGATCACCACGTTCGGTGCACCCTCCGGCGGTGGGACCGGACCGATCGGGGTGAAGGCGGTCTCCTGGTCGTGGACGTCCAACGCGGTCGTCAAGGGCCGGCGCGTGTCCGGCCGTGGGAGGATTTGCCGTCCGGCTCCGAACTCAGTCATCCGATTCTCCGTTGTCTTCCCGGTGCGGCGAGCGGGCGAGTCTAAATCCGGCAAAGAGCCCGACAGCTCACGTCGACGTACTCCGGGGAAATGTCACACGGTCGTCTCCCGGACGAATTTCCGGCGTAATAAGACTGGACCTGCGCAGCCTCGGTGCTCTCGTTGCAAAAGCGGAGAGCGGGCTGTGCGGCAAAAATGTCAGTGACCGGCGACGCCGGTCAACGGGGTGTCTTGAATCTCCCTGGACCGGTTTTGAATGAAGGCCATAGAAAACGTCTATACCGGCAGGAGACCACTCCTGGCCGTTATTCCGGGGCGGGCGAGGCCGCCATGTCCACGAAGGCCCGGGCGGCGGGCGACAGTGGGCCGGAGCGCCACACCAGCCGGCCGTGGCGCAGCAGCCGGGGACGGTTGGACAGCATCCGGGCCCCGCGCAGCGCGGCGTCCTGGGCCATGGAGGCGGGCAGCAGCGAGGCGCCGACGCCGGACAGGACCAGCGGCACGATCATCGCGCGGTGCGCGGTCTCCACCACGATGCGCGGTGGCACGCCGAGCGCCGTGCACAGGTCGTCGACGGCCACCCGTGTTTCGGTGCCTGGTGGGGTCACGATCAGGTCCAGCGCGGCCAGTTCGCGCGAGGTGATCGTGGATCCCGCCGGGTGCGGGTGGTCGGGGGGCAGCACGACGTGCATCTCCTGCTCCGGCAGGTCGATCCCGCGGAGGTCCCCGGTGGTCACCGAGGCGTCCACCAGGCCGAGTTCGCACTGGCCGGCCGAGACCATGTGTGCCACGTCGGATCCCCGTTCAGGGTCGACCACCCGCACGGAGACCTTCGGATGCTCGCGATGAAAGCGTCCCAGCATCCCGGCGAGCGGATCCACCGAAAGGGTCGTCTGCGCAACGATGTCGAGTCGGCCGCCGCTGAGCCCGAGGACCTCACGTACCAGAGAACTGGCCGTGGACAGGTCCCGTAGTACTTGCTGCGCCGGCCGAACCAGCGCCTCACCGGCCGCGGTGAGTACGACGCCATGAGGGAGGCGGTGAAACAGGCTGCCGCCGAATTCGCGCTCCAAGGTCCGGATCGCATGAGACAGTGAAGGCTGTGCGACATGGAGTGCAATGGCCGCGGCCGTGAATCCGCCGTGCTCGACCACGGCGATGAAATATTCCAGCTGTCGTCGTTCCATTGGTCTCCGTCAATTGCGGGTAACGCTATCACCGGTCGGTCGGAGTCCGGGGACCGCAGGTGCGACCGCTTGCGGCACGCGCTGCCGCGTACGGCATTGCAGCGCCTGTAGTCGGTGCGCACACCCGGGCGACCTCACCAGCTCCGGTGCCCCCTCGTGGAGTGGGCGCGGCACCAGGAACTCGCGCGGCGCGGCAACGACGGCATCGTTCGTACCGTCGGCCGGCACCCTGGAGACCGCCCTGGCGGCAGGACCACTGACGTCGGCATGGCGACGTGTGCCAAAGAGGCGCCGCCGACCACGCTCCTGTGAGCATGCAGGAGCCCACGAGGGCCACCACCTCGCGACCGGCGGAAGGGGTATCCGCTGCGCGGGATTTCGGCCCTCTCGCCGAGCTGGATGGGCGCTGGCTGTCGCGAGTTCGAACCCACCCTCAAAGACGCGCAGGGGCCGAACAGGGGCCACAAGGACAGGAACACATCGGCAAGCACCACACAGGACTGACACGGATCAGCGCGCCTGACCTGGTAAGACGGCAAAGATGAGCATTGA
Source organism: Streptomyces sp. NPDC048420 (assembly GCF_040651535.1). Classification (NCBI taxonomy): domain Bacteria; kingdom Bacillati; phylum Actinomycetota; class Actinomycetes; order Kitasatosporales; family Streptomycetaceae; genus Streptomyces; species Streptomyces sp. NPDC048420. Next base: position 34,544 of record NZ_JBEZKG010000030.1, on the reverse strand, counting down.
TCGGCAAGGGCCGCCAAGATCCTCAATGGACTCATAATCCGCCGGCCGTGGGTTCGAGTCCCACCCGCCCCACCTGTACAGGTCCCTGACCTGCGGAAACGTTCATTTTGTCCTGTCGGATCGTCAACTTCGCCTGAACGGAATGAATCCGCTGCCCATGGGTTTGGAGTCCGGCGGTGGCCGGCGGAGCTGTAACCCATCTGACCTGCGGCGGAGAGGTTGATCGAGGTTTCCGCCCGCCATCCGGACGACTGCCCTGAAGGTCGATGCCAAGACCCAGGGGCCGTGCAGGGGCCGGGACGGCGCGGCCGTGTCCGGGCGACGGTGTCTCCGGGCCGATTTCGTTGTCCCGTTTCCTGGTTCCGCGGCATGGGCCGCCGTCCACCGCGCGGACGGTCGAGTGCCGGGTCGGCGGCGGAGGCACTGCTGATACCGGCGCGACGCGGTAGGGCGACGTCGGCTGCCGTCTGTGCTGTGGAAAACCTGTCGCTGCTGAGGAAGTGCCCCGGCGATGGCCGAGGGGCAAGGAAACGGCCCGGAAGAGAAACGGCCCCGATGAGTCACTCGACCCTCTCGGCTGGCCTCGCGCCACAGTCGCTCTCCTGGAGAACTCCTGGCTGTCAGGAACCGCTGCCACCGCAGCACGTGCCGTGGTTTTGCCAGTTCAGGTGAAGCCCGGCTGGAGTAGGCCCGGCAGGTCCCGTTCCGGGTGCGACAGGAATGTACGGCGAGCTGTCAGAACGGTTCCTCCCACTCACCGGTTGGCCCCGCCCGGGCGGCCGGACGGCATGCGGGCCCGTCACTGGTGCTGCGCCACGCCCATCTCGTCGGTGTATCGGCCGAGGACGTCCTCGGCGGTGGGCACGGGGCCGAACAGTTGCTCCTGGCGGCGGGGGTCGGCGACGTAGCGGCCGCTGTCGAACCAGCCGAACATCGCGGCCATGTCCTTGACCAGGGGCATGAAGCGGCCGGCGGCGGCTCTTGCGGCGCGGGCGACGGTGGAGGGGACGGCCCACACCTTGATCTTCTTTCCGGCTCGGCTGCCCATCAGGTCGGCCATCTCGCGCATGCTGACCGGACGGTCCCAGCCGATGTCGATGCGCTCACCGTTGTCTGCCTCGGCGTCGACGGCGGCCGCCAGGTACGCCGCGAGGTCGGAGGTGTGGACGAAGGTCAGCGGGACGGTGGTCTTGCCGATCCATGTCAGGCGGCCCTTGTCGATCGGGTTGCCCGCCATGGTCGCGATCTGGTCGAGGAAGGCTCCCGGGCGCAGTGCGAGGAACGGGACGCCGAGCTGTTCGAGCTTGTCCTCGGCGATCTTCTTGTGCCAGAAGTGCGGGACATGGGGCGTCTGGTCGCTGGTGAGAATGCTGGTCAGGACGAATCGCCGGATGCCGGTGCGGTGGGCGGCCTCGGCGAGGTTGGCGTTGCCGACGGTGTCGATGTCGTGCGCGTTCTTGCCGCCGCGGGTGTAGCCGGCAGCGGTGGTGATGACGGCATCGACACCGTTCATGGCGGCGACGAGCGAGTCGAGGTCGAGCATGTCGCCGCGGGCGATCTCGACACCCTGGCTTTCGAGCCTGCTCGCGTCGGTGGTCGGCCGGACCAGAGCGCGGACGTTCTTACCGCGCCCCAGCAGTTCGTCGACGACCTTGCCCCCGAGGGAGCCTGTCGCGCCGACGACGAGGACGGGGAGTGTGGTGGTCACGGGGGTCTCACTTTCCATCAGGTCAGTAGTGGGGGAATTAGGTGAGCGAGGCAGTGGTGCCCTCGATGTGCGGCCGGCCGGCCAGCGGCAGGGAAGGGCTCCCCGTCCCCGCGGGGGTGGCGCCCTGGATGGGTTCCGTCCTGTCTCCACCGGGACGGCTCGCGCTTGCCTCGGATGTTGAGGCCCCGCTCAGCGCCGTTCTCCCTGGCATACGGGGGTGAGCGGGGGGCTTCTTCCGACAGCTGGGCGTCTGGCTCCGTTCAGCACGGGTCTGAATGAGCCGAGTGCGCTGCAGCACTGTCCACTTCGCAGGAACGCCGGAAACGAAGCGCACTCCAGGCCGGAACCGGGGTGCAGGCCGAGGGGAGTTACTCGGATTCTTCCTGCGGAACAGCGCGGCCGTTGATCGCGTCGGCGATGGCGTAGGCGGTGCGGACGAAGGACTCTGCCTGCTGCGCCGACAGGTTCACCGCGGAGGTCTCCTCCAGGGCCCGCCACATGGCTGCCAGGGGCTCGCGCATGGCACGGCCCTTGTCGGTGAGGTGGACGACCATGACGCGCCGGTCGTGCGCGGCCGACTCGCGCACGAGCAGGCCGGCGTCCTGCATGCGGCGCAGGGACTTGGAGACGGTGGAGTGGTCCAGGCCGACGCTTTCGAGCAGTTCGGACTGGGTCTGGCCGTCCCGGTCGAGGAGTTGCATCAGCAGTAGTTCCTGTCCGGGATGCAGGTCCATCTCGCGGAGCATGGCGGCGGCGCGGGCGCGGTGAGCGCGGGCGAGCTGGAAGATCGCGTAGCTCATCGGCCCCTCGCCGGCCGTAGAGGGGGTGCGGTGGGTGGAGGCGGGCATGGTGCGGTTCCTCAGACGGTGTGGGTGGGGTAGTCGGTGTAGCCGGCCACTCCGCCGCCGTAGAAGGTCGCCGGGTCGGGGGTGTTCAGCGGCGCGTCAGAGCGTAGCCGCTCGACCAGGTCCGGGTTGGCGAGCGCGAGGGCGCCGACGGAGACGAGGTCGGCCGTGCCGTGGTCGATGTCCTTGGCGCGGGTGGGCAGGTCGGTGCCGGCCCGGTTGAGGATCAGCGTGGTCGGCCACAGCGCGCGCAGGGTGCCCAGCAGCTCCTCGTCGCCCGCGTGCATCACGTGGAGGTAGGCGAGGCCGAGCGGGCTGAGGGCGCGCAGGAGCGCCGGATACAGCTCGGCGGTGTCGGACTCGGCGATGTCGTTGTAGGGGTTGCCGGGGGAGATGCGCAGGCCGGTGCGGTCGGCGCCGATCTCCTCGGCCACGGCGGTGGCGACCTCGACGGCGAAGCGGATGCGGCCCTCGATGGAGCCGCCGTACTGGTCGGTGCGCTGGTTGGTGTTGTCGGACAGGAACTGGTGCACGAGGTAGCCGTTGGCGCCGTGGATCTCCACGCCGTCGGCGCCTGCCGCGACAGCGGCCGCCGCGGCGCGGCGGAAGTCGTCGACGGTCGCCACGACCTCCTGCGTCGACAGCGCACGGGGCGTCGGCATCTCCTGGGGCCCGGACGCGGTGAACATCGCGCCCTGCGGCTGGACCGCCGAAGGGGCGACCGGCTGACGGCCGTGCGGGGTGTTGTCAGGGTGGGAGATGCGTCCGGTGTGCATCAGCTGGATGACGATCCGGCCGTCGGCCGCGTGCACGGCGTCGGTGACCGTGCGCCACCCGGCGATCTGATCGTCATTGTGGATGCCGGGGGTGAGGAGGTATCCCTGGCCGTCGGCGTTGGGCTGGGTCCCCTCGGTGATGATGAGCGCGTGCGAGGCCCGCTGAGCGTAGTACTCGGCGTTCAGCTCGGTCGGTACGCCTTCGGGGGTGGAGCGGTCACGGGTCATGGGGGCCATGACCAGGCGGTGCGGGAGTGAGATGTCGCCGACGGTGGTCGGTGTCCACAGGGCGTTCAGCATGAGTGGTCCTTCGGTGCGATGACGGCCAGGTGATGAGCAGAACAAGGCAGAACAAGAGGGAAAGGCGGGCGTGATCAGTCGAGGGTGAGGACGAGCTTGCCCCGGCCATGCCCGGCGTCGCTGACCTGCTGGGCTGTGGCGGCCCGCTTGAGGGGGTAGGCGGTGACGGTGGTGACGACCTTGCCGGTCGCGGCGTCCTGTGCCAGCGCGGCCAGGCGGGCGGCCGAGCGTTCCTGGCCACCGGTGGAGAAGGTGACGCCGAGCTGGTGCGCGCGGAAGTCGGCGATGGTGACGATGCGCCCGGTGCCGCCGCGCAGGGCGATGGAGTCCTCCAGGGCTCCCTTCCCGGCCAGGTCGAACACCGCGTCCACGCCGGCGGGGGCGAGCGCCCGGACCCGATCGACCAGGCCCTCGCCATAGAGGGTCGCGGTGGCGCCGAGCGAGGTGAGGTAGTCCTGGTTGGCGTGGCCGGCGGTGGCGATGACGCGCGCTCCGCGGGCAGTGGCGAGCTGGACCGCCAGGGTGCCGACCGCTCCGGCCGCGCCGTGCATCAGTACGGTCTCCCCGGCGGTGACGCCCAGCAGGTCCAGGACCCGCTCGGCCGTCTCGCCCGCCACCGGCAGCGCGACCGCGTGCTGCCAGTCGAGGCCGGCGGGCTTGAGGGCCACACTGGTGGTCAGCGCGTACTGGGCGTACGAGCCGGTGTCCGACCAGCCCAGCACCTCGTCACCCACCTGTACGTCCTGCACGCCCTCACCCAGGGCGTCCACAACGCCGGCGAGCTCGGCACCGGGTACGGCGGGGAGCGGCGTGGGGAACGCGGCCTGCATCGCTCCGGAGCGGATCTTGCCGTCCAGCGCGTTCAGTCCGGCCGCCTTGACGCGGACGCGAATCTGCCCGGGGCCGGGCTGCGGGACTTCGATGTCCGCCTCGTGCAGCACTTCCGTGCCGCCGAAACGGTCGAACAGGATGGCTTTCATGACGGCTCCTCTCGTGTCACCACCCATTTAGGTGGCTGGACACATAATCAACGTAACAGCAACCATGTGGCTAGCCAAGTATTTGCTGTCGCTCGGGCTGCGCAAGATCGGCCGCGGTCGCATAGGTCTCCTCGGGGCGGTGGTCGAAGCGGGAGGCGCTCCGCCGGAGCGCGCCTTCCGTAGTCAAGGGCTACCTCGACTGGAGGCTGGACGGTCGGGCCGACCGGCCCTTGGCGGTCTGCGGTTTCCTCTGGTTCGGGCCCGGGTCGGCTCGTGGTAGGCCCCGCGGGTAGCCTCCAGCTCCGCGTCCCTCCTCCAGTCACGCCAACAGCTCGGTGTTCGCCTGCTCCAGACGGGAGCGTGACGCTCTGTGCGGCCCGACCTGGTGGCGGAGTTCCCTGTCGATGAGCAGTCGTTCAGGGTCGGTACCGCCACCCGTCCGCTTCCTGTGCTTGCGCGATGACCTCACAGGCCACCAGGCTTCGCCCTTCGGTAGCTGACGGAACTCGGGTTGCCCTTCTTGCGGAGCACGTGGCCGAGCGCCTGAACGGCTCCTCGGCCGGGAAGGGGGGCGGCGCGTCGCTGACCTCTCGGCGTCAGCCCACGGCAGCTCGTACACCCTTGATCGCCGCGTACTCGGCAGGCGGCGGCGCCAGAACGGTGGTCCTTTGATGTCGTTGGGCAGGATGCGATCGCTGGCGTGCCGGATCAGCGGCGGACGTCCGCACTGCGAGAACGGCTCCCTCTCCAATATGACACCAGTGGTGTATGCTGCGAGTGTAATAAAGTGCAGATGGAGGACGCGTGCATGGCTTGGAAGATCGTCGTGGTCGAGCCGGCTCTTTCGTGGCTGCACGGCCTGCGCCGTACCGACCGTGACACGCTGATTCAGGTCAGCCAGGCTGTCGCTGCCCTTCAGGAGGAAGGCCCCGCGCTGGGTCGGCCTCTGGTGGACACGATCAAGGGCTCAGTGCTGTCGAACCTCAAGGAACTCCGCCCCGGCTCGGCCGGGGCCACGGAAGTGCGGTTGTTGTTCGTGTTCGATCCGGACCGCCAGGCCGTGATCCTGGTCGGTGGTGACAAGGCAGGCAACTGGCCCGGCTGGTACCGCGTCGCGGTACCCCAGGCGGAACAGGCGTACGCGGAGCATCTGAAGCGAATCGATGGAGAGGACGGGGCACGATGACTGATCACCTCAAGGACCCGCAGGCCGTCTCCTGGGGAGACCTGGCCGAGGATTTCGCCTTCACCGATGCCGAGAAGGATCAGATCCAGAGGGGGGCGCAGGCGATGGTCCTGGCCTCCCGTGTGCACCGCCTCGCCGAGTTGCGGAAGCGGCAGCGCACCACACAGGTCCAGGTTGCCGAAGCCATGGGCGTCACCCAGGCCCGCGTCTCGCGCATCGAGAAGGGCCAACTGGAGCGCAGCGAGGTCGACACCCTCGCTGCCTACGTCAAGGCGCTCGGCGGCAAGTTGAAGATCGTCGCTGATTTCGGCGATGAGAGCTACGTACTCGGCTGACCCGAGCGGCGCGCCGCTACCCAGGTCGATGCGCAGTCCGGTGGACGGGATTGCATCTGACGTCAGGGATGATGCTCCACCCCGGACCTGGGATGGAGCATCATTGCGCCGATAAGAGACTCCGCTGTGCGAAGGGTTTCAGCCCCTCGGCTGTGCTGAGCGGACGCGACTGCTGCTGTGCTAAGCGTCCGACTCATCGACCCCCAGGGGCCATTGAGGGGCCACAAGGACAGGAACAGACCGACAAGCACTGCAAAGGGCTGACACGGATCAGCACGTCTGACCTGCAAGAACGGCGTGAATCGGCACTGATCGGCAAGGACCGCCAAGATCCCCAATGGACTCATAATCCGCCGGCCGTGGGTTCGAGTCCCACCCGCCCCACCTGTGCAGGTCTGTGACCTGCGGAAACGTCTCAGCGGGCGTGCGGATTCAGGACTTTGGGCCAACGGACTGAATCCGCTGCTCGCCAGTTCAACGCCCTTATCATCGGCGTTGGTTGGAAAAGCTCTGACCTGCACAGACGTATCAGCCCTCTGCTGGGGCAAGCTGTCGCACGTGGGGCTGGGCAAGCGGGCGGACGCCGAAGATGGGACGCTGATGGGACGCAGGTCATCGGAGCCCATCCGAGGCCACGCCTGACATTCACGATCGGCGAGTCGTCGCTCTTCTCGAGCAGCGGCACCTCGGTCATGCAGGCGAGGAAGGATCTCCCGAAAGGGCAGACGTCCGGTCTGCCAGGGCCTGCCACTCCCGCGGGGACATCCCGTAGGCGGTACGGAACGCCCGGCTGAAGTGGGCCGCGCTGAGGAAACCCCACCGGTGTGCGACGGCGGCAACCGCAGGCCTGCTCCGACGCGAGCGGCCGAGTTCCCGGCGGCATTCCTCAAGACGACGACCACGGATCCATCCGCTCACCGTGGCTCCCTGCGCCTGGAAGAGGCGCTGCAGGTGGCGTACGGAGATGTGGTGGGCGGCGGCGATCGTCTCGGCCGAGAGGTCCGCGTCCGTGAGGTGGGCGTCGATGAAGGTGCGGATACGCAACAGCAGGGTGTGCTGGGCGGCGTCCGTTCCGGCAAGGTCGCGGCCGAGCTGTTCGGTGATGACGGTGCTGAGCAGATCCGTCACGTTGCGGGCCAGCAGTTCTGCGACCTCAGGGCGGCAGGTCGCGGCCTCGGCGGTCAGCTTCGACAGGAACGGTGCGACCATGGAGGCCAGTCCCTGCTCGGGGCCGATCGTTACGCCGGTGATGCGCCGCAGGTCCGATTCCGGCAATCCGAGCGACTGCCGGGGCATCTGGAAGACCACCATCTCGAAACGGCTCGGAAAGTGGAGCGTGTACGGTCGGGTCGTGTCGTAGAAGGCGAACTGGCCCGGACTCAACGGGGCGCTCCGCTCATCCTGGACGACGACGCCGGAGCCACAGGTCTGCAGGCCCACGAGCATGTAGTCGTCGGAGGACTCCGCGATCAGGCGTCTGCTGCGCCGGACCAGCTCCCGGTCGGCGTCGACCGTGGAGATCTGCAGGCACCCGAGTCGCTCCGTGGTGACCGCTCCTGAGAAGGGCTCGTCCTTGGGAGCGGTGACGTCGAGTGGCACGAAAGTGCGCCACACCGCGTCGTGCCAGTAGGCCAGCCGCTCGCTGGGCGGTACGGAATCCGTGGAGAGGACGACGGCCACAACGCCTCCTCTGTCGCAGGTGCAGTGCCTGCACTGTAGCCAGGCGGACACCCGTGGCGCGTTACGCACGCGTATCGATGCTCCTGCGCGCAGATCCGGCCACGGCGGAAGGCACGGCGTGTCACAGCGGAAGCCGCGATGCGTCGCAATCGGTCAAGTCGTCGGTCGCGAGCGGTCAAATCCGGCCACATGCCCGGCCTAGCCTCAGCCTCCATCCCGCCTGAACACCGGCCGTCGGAGGAGACCATGCCCAGAACCGGACCGCCCGGACACACCCCGCGCTTCCCCGCGTACAGCTCGCGTCTGCCGAAAGGCACGGACGCGTTCGTGTTCGCCCAGTACGCCTGCCAGGCGAGGGCGGCAGACCAGGCGGCGGAGGGGACCGCCGCGCTCGCGGAGCTGTTCACCGGAGCGCACCGGCCGGACGTACTGGACCGCGGGTCATTCGTCGACAGCGCCGGCGCCCACAACGTGGTGTGGCTGGCCTACTGGTTCGATCCGCAGACGTACGACCGGTGGCAGCAGTCCGAGTCCGTGCGCTCGGCATGGGACCAGCTGCCCGCCGACGGCCCGGTCGGCCACTGGCGGGAGGTGTGCGTCATCCCGGCCGAGCGCAACGAGACCCTGCACACCCACCGCCGCGAGGACTACGCCACCAGCGGCCTGTCCCGGTACGAGGCGGTCGACCTGCCCGAAACCCCGGTGCACGACTACTGGGGCGCCGCCCGCGATCGCATCGATGCCTCGGCCGTCGAGGCGCTGGAGCCCGCACTGCCGGTGTTCGAGCCCCGGCCCGCCCAGGAAGACGACACCCTCGGCCGGCGGCTCACCGTCGAGGTGCCCGGCAACGTCGCGCTCATCCGCACCGCGCAGGACTGGTCCGCCAGCACCCTGTACCGCGAGAAGTATCTGGCGGACGTCAAGCCGGTCAAGGACCGCGGGGTCGACTTCCTCGCCGCGAACCCCGACTCGGGCTGCATTGCGGCCCGCAACCTTGACGAGCAGTCACACGTCGGCTCACCACTGCAGCGCGCCTGCACCGTCGCCTGGTTCGCCTCGCTCGACCACCTCCTGACCTGGTGCCGCTCCCACCGCACCCACCTGGAGATCTACGCCAGCTTCTTCCAGATGGTCTCAGGCGGCGAAGGGCCCCTCGACGTCGCGTTCTGGCACGAGGTGTCGGTCCTGCCCGGCGGCTCAGTCACCACCGAATACGTCAACTGCCATGCGAGAACAGGCTTCCTGCCGCTCGCCACCCACCACCACAGCACCGTCACCGCCTGACGACAGCCGGCACCGTACGGGCAAGGAAGAGGAGAGAACACATGGTCGACTACACGGGTGCCTTCAAAGCCGCCGCGATCCAGGCAGAGCCGGTGTGGCTGGACGCCGACGCCACGATCGAAAAGAGCATCGCCCTGATCGAAGAGGCCGCCAGGGCCGGAGCGCAGCTCATCGCCTTCCCCGAAACCTTCGTCCCCGGCTACCCGTGGTGGCTGTGGCTGGATTCCCCCGCCGCGGGTTTCGCCTTCTTCGGCCGCTATCACGAGAACTCGCTCACACTTGACGGGCCGCGCTTCGCACGCCTGCTGGATGCCGCACGCACCAACGCCATCGCCGTCGTCGCCGGCTTCAGCGAGCGCAGCGGTGGCAGCCTGTACATGGGTCAGGCGCTGATCTCCGCCGACGGCGAACTCGTCCACGCCCGCCGCAAGCTCAAGCCCACCCACGTCGAGCGCACCGTTTTCGGCGAGGGCGACGGCTCCGACCTGGCCGTCCACGACACCCCGCTGGGCCGCATCGGCGGGCTGTGCTGCTGGGAGCACCTGCAGCCGCTCACGAAGTACGCCATGTTCAGCCAGCACGAGCAGGTGCACGTGGCCGCCTGGCCCAGCTTCTCGGTCTACAAGGGGGCCGCCTACGCCCTCGGCCCCGAGGTCAACACGGCAGCCTCCCAGCTCTACGCCGTCGAAGGGCAGGTCTTCGTTCTCGCCCCCTGCGCGATCGTCGGCGACGCGGCCATCGACCTGTTCTGCGGTGACGACCCCGTCAAGCAGCAACTGCTGCAACGCGGCGGCGGCTTCGCCCGGATCTACGGCCCCGACGGCCGGCCCCTGGCCGATCCGCTACCGGAAGACGCCGAAGGCATCCTCTATGCCGACATCGACCTGTCCGCCATCGCCGTGGCCAAGGCAGCCGCCGACCCCGTCGGTCACTACTCCCGCCCCGATGTGACCCGACTCCTGCTGAACACGACCCCACGACGCCCGGTCGAGCAGACGGCCCCCCTCGCGGAGATCTTCCAGGAACCCTCCCTGCCGGAACCGGAGACGGCCCAGGCCTGACGGGGATCGCTGTCGGCGCGAGATCGGCACCGTCGCGGCTCGCGAGTCCCGTCCGACGATCACGCTCGCGAGCGGAAAACAACTCAGTGCTGCAGGGGCGCGGCTTCTCCTCAGGAGCGGCGCCGCTGTGCGTCGGAAGCCAGATCATCCCCTGCGGGCGGGCCAGCCTGGAGAAGGCAGCCCGACGGCATACCCCCTCGCCGTCCACGGGTCCGACTGGTGATCAGGATGCCCGACCGACAGCCGGCCGCCACACCGGTTGCTGTGCCGCAGGAGAGGCCCGACAGTGCGTACTCGTCACGGCTGACGCTGACCGAACAATCGGTCGGGAGGCAGATGTGGAAGAGGTGACACAGGCAACTGACACGGCGACTCCCACGGAAGCGATGCTCGTCGGCGACGAGGCGTCTGGCATCGAAGTGCCCCGAACACGGCGAGGGGACCGCCGCAGGCTGTGTCGGCGAACAGGAAGGTATCCGCCGTGGGCGATCCGGTGGCCGTTCACCATCGCCAGGGTCACAGTCATCCGGGTGCGCGGCTCCGGCGTACGAGGGGACGTCCTCGTGGCATACGCCGAGGAACGCCCTGGTTCGGCCGCAGCGGCATCCCAAGAGGTGAGCGTTCCAGAGACACGACGGCGACCAGGACGCCAAGCACGACCACGAAGGAGTCGCGATGACCACCGAACCGACGGCTGCGACGACCCGGAGACCGCGCCCGACCCGCCTGGGCGAGCCGCTTCCCCACGAGCTGCTGGACGACGGCGAGCACCTCACCCGCGACCAGCTGAAAGAACTCCAGCTCGATCGTCTGCGGAAGACCTTCCAGCACGCCTACGCCAGCGTGGAGCTGTATCGGAAGAAGTTCGACGAGGCCGGGGTCCATCCCGACGACTGCCGCTCGTTGGAGGACCTGTCCCGCTTCCCCTTCACCACCAAGGCCGACCTGCGCGACACCTACCCCTTCGGCATGTTCGCCGTCCCCATGGACCGAATCCGCCGTCTTCACGCCTCCAGCGGCACCACCGGGCGCCCCACCGTAGTCGGCTACACCGAGAACGACCTGTCCATGTGGGCGGACGTCGTCGCCCGCTCGATCCGCGCGGCCGGCGGCCGCCCCGGCCACAAGGTGCACATCTCCTACGGCTACGGGTTGTTCACCGGCGGCCTCGGCGCGCATTACGGTGCCGAGCGGGCCGGATGTACCGTGATCCCCGCATCGGGAGGCATGACCGCACGCCAGGTTCAGATCATCCAGGATTTCAAGCCCGAGATCATCATGGTCACCCCGTCCTACATGCTCACCGTCCTCGACGAGTTCGAGAAGCAGGGCATCGATCCGCGCACCAGCACCCTGAAGGTGGGCATCTTCGGCGCCGAGCCGTGGACGGAGGAGATGCGCCGCGAGATCGAAGAACGCATGGACCTCCACGCTGTCGACATCTACGGCCTGTCCGAGGTGATCGGCCCGGGGGTGGCGCAGGAGTGTGTGGAGACCAAGGACGGACTGCACGTGTGGGAGGACCACTTCTACCCCGAAGTCGTCGACCCGGTCACCGGCATGGTCCTGCCCGAGGGCGAGGAGGGCGAACTGGTCTTCACCTCCCTCACCAAGGAGGCCCTGCCGATCATCCGCTACCGCACCCGCGACCTGACCCGGCTGCTGCCCGGCACCGCCCGGCCCGCTTTCCGCCGCATCGAGAAGATCACCGGCCGCTCGGACGACATGATCATCCTGCGCGGAGTGAACGTCTTCCCCAGCCAGATCGAGGAAGTCGTGCTGCGCACACCCGGCCTCGCCCCGCACTTCCAGATCCAGCTGAGCCGGCGCGGCCGTCTGGACCACATGACCGTTCTCGTCGAGGCCCACCCCGGCACCGGCCCGGAGCAGCGGGAAGCCGCAGCCAGCAGGATCGCCGATGACGTGAAGGACGGCGTGGGCGTCACCGTCGAGGTGGAGATCGTCGATCCGGAGACCCTGGAGCGATCCCTCGGCAAGCTACGCCGGGTCCACGACCTGCGGAAGGCTGAAGGTCGCTCCACCTTACCTGTGATCCGCGGAGACGCCCTGACCTACGACAAGCCTCAGAGGATCCGCCCCGACTGCCGGGGTGGAGCCTCTGTGCGCTGGAAGGGAAATCCGCTGCGGACGGGTTCGAAAACCACCTCCGAGCTGGCGCTTTCACCCGATAGGCCGGTGTTCCTGGCCGCCCGGAGGTGGTGTCGGGACGCAGTTGGGACGCAAGGAGAGGAACAGACCGACAAAGACGGAGGCGCGGAGACGCGGCACAACTAGTCTGACCTGCAAAAACGTCACTAACGGACACTGATCGGCAAGGACCGCCAAGATCCCCAAAGGACTCATAATCCGCCGGCCGTGGGTTCGAGTCCCACCCGCCCCACCATGCACCCCTGTGAACTGCGGAAACGTCTCATCTGGGGTGCGCATTCAGGGCGTTGGCCCACGGGGCTGAATCCGCTGCTCGTGAGTTCGATTCCGTTGCCGTCAGCGTTAGTTGAGGTCCCTCTGACCTGCGCGGACGTATCGGCCCACGGCTGGAGGATGGCGTCGTGGGTGGGCTGTGCGAGCGTCTGGACGTCGAATTCTGGACGCTGGCTGGACGCGAGGATCCGGAAGTGGTGTCGTCCGGTGACTCCTGGGTGTCGGGAGACGGCCCAGGCCACAGTGGGCTGACCGCCAGGCGGCCAGGTCGGTCAGAAGCTCGGTGCCCGTCGGTACCGCGCGAGCATTACTGCCTGAGGTCGATCGTGCGGACCGGCTGCCCTGTCGTGCGGGCGACGGTTTCGAAGTCGCGGTCGTAGTGGAGCAGAGTGAGTCCCGTTTCTTCCGCGGCTGCGGCCACCAGGAGGTCCACGGGGCCCGCGCTGCGGTGTTCTCCCTTGGCGGTCAACTCTTCCTGGATGACGCGGGAGCGGCGGTAGACGCCGTCGGGCATGGGGCACCAGGCGTAGTGGGCGTCGAGTGCCGACTTCAAGCGGGCGCGGTCCGTGGCCGAACGGGCCGAGTAGAGGACTTCCAGTTCGGTGAGGTCGCAGATCGCGACGAGGCCGGCGGCGATCCTGTCGTCCCATTCGGCCGTGTTATGGCGGAGGAGGACGCGGGCGAGGGCGGAGGTGTCGATGAGGTAGTCGGCGACTGTCACTCGTGCGCTCCCGCGCCGCGGTCATCGTCCCCCGCGCCCGCGCCCGCGCTCGTGGAGCGGTATGCGCTTTTGTCCAGCAGTAGGTCGATGTCCAGAGCGCCTTCGGCCACAAGTTCGCGGGCCTCGTCGAGTGCTCGCAAACGCCGGTAGCGGGCCGTGACTTCCCGCAGCGCGGTGTTGATGGTGTCGCGTTTGGTAGAGGTGCCGAGCTCTCTGGCAGCTGCTTCCAGTGCCTCGTCGTCGAGATCAATGACCGTCCGACTCATGGTCGGCCTCCTCCACTGCGCGTATAAGGCGAAGTGTATCAAGGTACAAGATCTTTTGTATATCCCATGGTGCGGATCCGCAACCGTTTGCATGGAAACGGCCCGTACAGGAACGGTACGAAGGGACACTCGGGGTGCGCGGAGGCGACTGTGGACGTTCACCCCGTTCCGTAACGGGGTGCTCGTCCTTCGGCGCGGGGGGCGGGGGCAAGCCCAGCCCGCGCGGGGCCGACGCGAGGTCCGTGCCGTCCCCAGAGTGTGGATGCCGGAGCTGTCCCCGTGTGCATGGGACCGATGAGCGAGAGTTGTGGACAGGGTTTGTTCTTGGCCGTTGTCCAATGCCAAGTGCCCGTTGTGAGACCTCCGTCGTCGATCCCCAACCGGCATTCAGTTCAGGGTCTGACCGGCGTACAAGGCGCCGAGGGCTGCGGCGAGGGTGCCGAGCAGGAGGCGTAGGACCCGTTCGGGCAGGCGAGGTTGAAGGCGTGCGCCAAGGTAGCCGCCGATCAGTCCGCCGGTGCCGCAGGCGAGCCCGAGCCACCAGTCGGGGGCCACGTCCCCGGTGCTCACGAGCGACAGCAGTGCGTAGGCGGCGGCGCCGACGAGGGAGGTGGCGAAGGTGGCGGCGAGCGCGGCCGGGGCGACGCGGGCGACGGGCAGGCCGCGCCCGACGAGGATCGGGCCGAGGAGGGAGCCGCCGCCGATGCCGTAGATGCCGCCGATCACTCCGACTGTCAGGGCGAGGCCGGTGAGGGTACGTGGGGGCAGCTCGCCCGCGTGCGGCGGGCGATGGCGTGCCGGGGCGAGGGTTCGCAGGCACAGCCACAGGCCGAGCGGCAGCAGCAGGGTGGCGATCAGGAGCCGGAAGACGTCCGGGCCGGGGAGGGCGAAGACACGGATGGCGGCGCCGAGTACGACGCCGGGCAGCGTGCCCAGCACCAGGCGCCGCGTGAGGTCGCCGCGCAGGGCGCCGTCGTGGCGGTAGCGCCACAGGGCGCCGGGTCCGGCGACGACGTTGAACAACAGGTTGGTCGGCGTGACGGCTGGGTTGGGCACGCCGAAGACGCTCAGCTGGACCGGGAGGAGGAACACCGCGCCGGACACGCCGACGGGGGCGGTCACGGTCGCGATCAGCAGGCCGGCGGCCAGCCCGCCCGGCACTGTCCAGTCCACCGTTGCCCCCGCTCGTCGCTCGCCCGGTCAGTATCAGTGCGTCGGGCGGCCATGTGGCCCTCCTGCAACACGATGTTCATGGGCAGCAGGTGCAGCCGGGCCGGCAGCCGCACGCGTCCGCGTCGTTGTGCGACGCGGCGGGCGCGGGGGTGGCTGTCGGGGTGCAGCAGCCTTTGCCCTGCCAGGCGTCGCGTCCTTCCTTGACGGCGATGGCGGCGATGACCAGGGCAGCGATGGGGTCGGCCCAGGACCAGCCGAGGGTGGCGTTGAGGATCAGGCCGGCCAGGAGTACGGCCGAGAGGTAGGTGCACAGCAGGGTCTGCTTGGAGTCGGCGACCGCGGAGGCGGAGCCGAGTTCGCGTCCGGTACGCCGCTGGGCGGCGGACAGGAACGGCATCACCGCCAGGGAGAGGGCGGCCAGGACGATGCCGGGCAGGGAGCGTTCGGCCTCGCCGGTGCCGGTGAGGGCGCGGACGGCGTCGGCGGTGACGTAGGCGGCGAGCAGGAAGAACGACACCGAGATGATCCGCAGGGTGGTCTTCTCGCGGGCTTCGCGTACGGCGTGCTCGCGGGCGGAGAACTGCCAGGCGACCGCGGCGGCGGAGGATACCTCGATGACGGAGTCCAGGCCGAAGCCGATCAGCGCGGTGGAGGAGGCGATCGTGCCGGCGGTGAGGGCGACGGCCGCCTCGATGACGTTGTAGGTGATCGTCGCGGTGACCAGCAGACGTATGCGGCGGGTGAGCGTCTCGCGGCGGGCCGGGGAGGGCCCGAGGGATATCGCGGTCATCAGCAACAGCCCTTCGACTCCGCATCCGGGCAGGTCTTGTCCGCCTCCACCGCGACCACTGCGGCGCGCAGATCGTCGAGGGCGTGACCGAGGCGTTCGTCGGCGAGTTCGTAGCGGGTGCGGCGGCCGTCGGGCGCGGTGATGACCAGGCCGCAGTCGCGCAGGCAGGCCAGGTGGTTGGAGAGCCGGGTGCGGGAGATGCCGAGCTGGTCGGCGAGGTCGGCCGGGTAGGCGGGGGCCTGGCGCAGGGCGAGCAGGATGCGGCAGCGGATGGGATCGGCGAGCGCGCGGCCGAAGCGGGCCAGCACGTCGATGTCGGAGGCAACGGTCAGCACACCATGACAGTACAGTGAATCCTGAATTCAAGAAACAGTGGACTATGGTGGCGTTCATGACGGACGACAGGCAGGACCTGGCCGACGCGCAGCAGATGCACTGGCAGGAGACGTACACCGCGCATCCCGGCATGTACGGGGAGGAGCCCTCGACTGCGGCCGTGCACGCCGTCGGCGTCTTCCGTGCCGCCGGGGCCCGTGACGTTGTCGAGCTCGGGGCCGGCCATGGCCGCGACGCTTTGTACTTCGCCCGCGAGGGCTTCAGCGTCCAGGCCACCGACTTCTCCGCCACCGGCCTCGACCAGCTGCGGGCCGCTGCCCGACAGCAGGGGGTGGCCGATCGTGTGACCGCCGTCGTGCACGACGTCCGCGACCCGCTGCCTCTGCCGGACGCCTCGGTGGACGCGGTGTTCGCGCACATGCTGCTGTGCATGGCCCTGTCGACGAAGGAGATCCACGCTCTTGTCGGGGAGGTCGGCCGGGTGCTGCGGCCCGGCGGCGCCTTCGTCTACACCGTCCGTCACACCGGCGACGCTCACTACGGCACCGGTGCCGCTCACGGTGACCACATCTACGAGCACGGCGGCTTCGCCGTGCACTTCTTCGACCGGGCCCTGGTCGACGCTCTCGCCGGCGGCTGGACCCTGAACGAGGTACACGCCTTCGAAGAGGGCGATCTGCCGCGCCGGCTGTGGCGCATCACTCAGACCCTGCCTCGGTGAAGGCGCGGGATCAGGCGCAGGCGCCCATCACGCGGTACATGCCGATCGAGTCGTGCGTGGCGGTGTCGGCGAAGCCGAACTTCTCGTAGAGGACGCGTGCGGGGCCGTCCGCGATCAGTGAGACGTAGGCGGTCGCGGGCGCCCGGCGCTCCAGTTCCTCGGTGAGCGCGACCATGATGCGCCTGCCGAGGCCGCGGCCCTGATGGGCGGGGTGTACGCACACGTCGACGATCTGGAACGCGGTACCGCCGTCACCAATGATCCGCCCCATGCCGATGGGCTTCCCCTCGTGGTGGAGGACCACCCCGTGCCAGGTGTTGGGCAGAGCGAGCGCCACCGCTTCTGGGGCCTTGTCCGAGAGGCCGGCATCGGTGCGCAGGCGGCGGAAGACTGTCACGGAAGGCACGCCCTCGCTCAACTCGTACGGGTCGTCCAAGCTGTCCACTTCCGATCGTGCGATGTGTGCGGCAACGGCCTGCCGCGGTGCTCGTCTCGTTGGTCAGTGTCCGGTTCCGGCGTGGTCGCCGTGGTCGCTGAGCTGTGCTTCGAACCAGTCGTGCAGGGCGTCCACCAGCGAGGGCTCTTCGGTGGTGTAGGTGAGGGTGGCCCCGTCGGGCCGTTCCCGGTAGCGGACTTCGATGCGTTTGTAGCCCTCTTCCAGAATCGCAAGGCCCGGCATGCTGTCGCCGTGGATCTGGGCGGGGTCGCCGAAGTCTCCCTGGCCGAACGCCTTGGCCTCCTGCTGGAGGTGGGTGCGTATGAGGTCGATCTGTTTGGCGTCGTCGGGCTGGTCGGCGACGACATCCTGGACCCCGCCCGTCTCGGCGGGGGTGAAGAGGTGGGTGGTCTCTTCGAGGTCGAAGGGCATCACGGTCCGGCCGCGTTCGGCGACCGCCTCCTGCCGGCGGGTCTGCCCGTTGTCGCGCTCTTGATGTGTGCCGCTGATCAGGAGGGCTATGCCCAGTGCCGCGCCAACACCTGCCGCGGTGATGCCAGTTGTCAGCAGCCGACGCTTGCGGTGATTCATCCAGTGCCTCCGTGAGCCTGTCGAGGGCGTGCGGTACGCCGGCTCCGTTGTGGGATCGATGTAGTGCGGTGACCAACAGGGCGCATCGGGCTGGTCATCGGCTTGGGCTTACTGGTGCTTGGCGGGGATCAGCCACAGAGCGATGACGGCGGAGGCCGCGGCCAGGCCGGTGGCGACGAGGAACGCGTTGTCGAAGCCGGAGGCCGTCTGGGTGCCGGTGTGGGCGGCGATGCTTGTGGCGGCGGCGCTGGAGACGGCCGCGGCGCCGGCCGAGGCGCCGAACTCGTGGAAGGTGCTGACGATGCCCGACGTCACGCCGGCCTCGTGGGGGGCCACGGTGGTGAGTGCGGTGGCGGAGGCGACGACGAACAAGGCGCCCAGTCCCGCCGCGGCGATGCTCACGCCGGTGACCATCGCCGTGGTTCCGGACCACAGCACCGGAACGAGGAACCCGGCGGCTGCGACAGCCAGGCCGAGCACAGCCAGCAGCCGTGCTCCCAGACGGCCGATCACGCGGCCGGCGGCTGCGGCGGCGGCCATGGTCAGCAGCGCCACCGGCAGGAACAGCACGCCGGTCATCAGGGCACCGTGGCCCTGGCGG
Source organism: Streptomyces sp. NPDC048420 (assembly GCF_040651535.1). NCBI lineage: Bacteria > Bacillati > Actinomycetota > Actinomycetes > Kitasatosporales > Streptomycetaceae > Streptomyces > Streptomyces sp. NPDC048420. The sequence goes on along the minus strand of NZ_JBEZKG010000030.1, from coordinate 16,312 downwards.
TTCTGGAGGTAGAAGGAGCCCAGGAAGAAGGCCCCCACCATCAGTGCCGTGGTGACAGCGATCACGAAGGTGCCCGCCACCACCGGGCGTCGGCCGAGCAGACGCAGGTCCATCAGCGGTGCCGCCGCCCGGCGTTGCCAGAGGGCGAAAACCGCGTAGGCGGCTGCCGCGGCGGCGACCAGGACAACGGTGACGATGTCGAGCCAGCCGTGGTCACCGGCACGGATCAGGGCGTAGATGAGGGCGCCGGTCGCGGCAGCGACCAGGATGGCGCCGGGTATGTCGAGGGAGCCGGTGCCCGCTCGGGGCAGACTCGGCAGGATCCGGGCGAGCGAGACGAGGACGACCAGGCCGACGGGGACGTTGACGAAGAAGACCCAGGCCCAGCCCGGACCTGCCGTGATCAGCCCGCCCAGCAGCACGCCGAGCGCGGCGCCCCCGCCGCCGAGCGCCGACCAGATGCCCAGCGCACGGTTGCGCTCGTCCCCATCGAACAGCCGCACCACCACCGACAGCGCGGCGGGCGAGAGCATCGCGGCACCCGCCCCCTGGGCGATTCGAGCGGCGAGCAGCAGCGGGGCGCCGGTGGCGAGTCCGGCGGCCAGTGACGCAGCGGTGAACACGGCGAGCCCGGCCAGGACGACCCGCTTGGGACCGAACAGGTCCGCGGCCCGCCCGCCGAGCAGCATCAGACTCCCGAACGTGAGGGCGTATCCGCTGACCACCCAGGTCAGCGCCGCGCGGTCCAGGTCCAGTTCCACGCCCATGTCAGGCAGTGCGATCGCGACCACGGTGATGTCGAGGATCAGCATCAGCTGGGCCAGCCCCAGCAGCGCCAGGACCGTCCAGCGCAGCGGATGCGGTGCATCCGGTGCGCGTGTGGTGGTGGTTTCCGTGTCGCTCATGACGCTCACCCCTCGTCGTTAAGTCGTACAGGTGCGTTCACGTTATACGCCCGGGGGGTATAAGCCAAACAGGCCTGTACGACTTAGTGGGGTACCGTGGGTGTATGGGCAGCAAGAACTCCACAGCCACCAAGCGCGCCGACGCCCTGCGCAGCATCGAGGCGATCGTGCAGGCCGCCGCCGAATGCCTCGGACGCAACCCCGAGGCGAGCCTGAGCGAGATCGCCCGGGCTGCGGGCGTGGGCCGGGTGACGCTGTATGCGCACTTCGCCTCCCGGGCGGAGGTCGTCGACGCGGCGATGAGCCGCGCCATCAACCGGGGCAACGAGGCGCTGGACACGGTTGACCTGGCCGGTGATCCGCTGCTCGCCCTGGCCCGGTACATCGAGGCGGGCTGGCACCTGGTGGACGAGGCACGGGCGCTGCTCGCCGCCGCGCAGCGGGAACTCTCCGCCGGACGCATCCGCGAACTCCATGCCGGGCCCGCCGCCCGGGTCGAGGCGCTGGTCGCCCGCGGCCGCGCCGAGGGAGCCTTCCGTACCGACCTGCCGATCGCCTGGATGGTCAGTGTCCTGCACACGGTCATGCACAGTGCGGCAGAGGAGATCCGCGCCGGCCGTCTCACCTCCGACCGCGCCGCCGACCACATCACGGCCACGGTCCTCGCCGCCTTCACGCCCCCGGGCACACCGGTACCCGAGACCGGCGGCGGGGCCCGCACGTAACCCGAAGCGAAGAGCTGCGAACCTTGGAGAGTCCGCGGTTACCAGGCCAGGCTTCTGTCCCGGTGACTTGACCGCTCGACGTACACGGGGGTGGGCCTCCCTCCGCGCATCACTCCCAATGGTGGCTCGCTCGCGGTCCGGGCGACTGCCTTGGGGGCCGATGTAGAGACCCAGGGGCCGTACAGGGGCCGGGGCGGCGCGGGCGTCGGCCCCGCAGGGTCGTCGGCGGCCTATTTCCGAAGAGCCTTTGTGGCCCCGGCACTTGAGCTGCTCACCGCCCGGCAGGTGGCCGAAGCGATGCTGCACGGAGGCGTGGAGGCCCACACCGCGCCCGGCTGCCCGCGCGGCTGCCTGCTGGTGCAGTCCGCGCTGGCCGTCGGCCCGGAAAGCGAACCGGTCCGCCGCGACCTGGCCGAACGCCGCGAGGCCGGAGTAGCCGCCCTGCGGAGTTCGAACAAGCCCAGGCCGAGGGCGACCTGCCACTCACCGCCGACCCGGAAACCCTCGCCCGCTATGTGCACACTGTCGGGCAGGGCCTCGCCGTACAGGCCGCCGGCGGCGCCAACCGAGAGGACATGCACCGCGTCGCCGACCAGGCCCTCGGTGCATGGCCGAGCGCCAGAATTGCACCGCGAGGATCGTCGCCGACTTCGGTGATGAGACCTACGTCCTCGGCTGATCCGATCGACGCGCTGCGGGCGAGTTCGAGGCGCACTCCCGAGCTGGGGCGATCGTCTCGGAAGCTGGTTGGGCTTGTCCTTCCAGGACGCGTTCGGGACGCAGGTTGGACACAAGGATCGGAAAAGACTGACAAGGGCTGAGAAGGGGCGAGGTGCCAAACTCCTTCTGAGCTGGGAAAACGGCCAAGATGAGCAGTGATCGACAAGGGCCGCCAAGATCCTCAAAGGACTCATAATCCGTCGGCCGTGGGTTCGAGTCCCACCCGCCCCACCGTGCACCCCTGTGACCTGCGGAGACGTCTCATCTGGGGTGCGCATTCAGGGCGTTGGCCCACGGGGCTGAATCCGCTGCTCGTGAGTTCGATTCCGTTGCCGTCAGCGTTAGTTGAGGTCCCTCTGACCTGCGCGGACGTATCGGCCCACGGCTGGAGGATGGCGTCGTGGGTGGGCTGTGCGAGCGTCTGGACGTCGAATTCTGGACGCTGGCCGGACACGAAGGTCCAGAAACGCTGCCCGGTGACCTCGGGTGTCGGGAGATGACCCAAGTCACCTAGGACTGACCGCCAGGCGGCCCGGGCCGCTCAGAGGCTTGGTGCTCGTAGGTGCCGCGCGAGCTCTACTGCCTGAGGTTGATCGTGCGGACCGGCTGCCCGGTTGTACGGGCGATGGTTTCGAAGTCGCGGTCGTAGTGGACCAGGGTGAGTCCCGCTTCTTCTGCTGCGGCGGCCACCAGAAGATCGACGGGTCCTGCGCTGCGGTGTTCTCCCTTGGCGGTCAGTTGTTCCTGGACACCCTGCCGGGAGACCACGGCGGACTCTCGGCAGGAGCCTACGGGCCTCTTGGCCCGCCCTGGGACTCTTACTCAGCCCTTTCACGCCTGGAAGGGGCGCTCGCGTCCACGATCAGCCCGGGCCGTCAGACCCTGGCATCCCGGCCTCAACCGGTGGCCACCGGTTCGGGGCTGGCCGCGCGCCGCAGGGGTCCCAGATCTCCGTACAGGGCGGCGTTGGGGGGCGAGATCGCGGGCCCGCTCCTCGCTCGGCACGGGCGTGCAGCATGACGGGCGACAGTGCTTGTCACCGAGTTTGGACAGCACTTGGTCATCACAGGGCAAGAACACGTCGATGAGAACTGACACGGGTCATGGGCGCTCTGCGGCGCGACGCTTGAGGATCTCCGAAACCTCCACCGCAGTTCGGTTGATCCACCAGACTTGCTCTTGTTTCGCAATGGAGAAGGGACGGCAAGCATGGCGAACAGCGCGCTTCTGGTGATGGACGTCCAACGGGACGTCGTGGCCATCGCCGACGACGGTTCCGGGTATCTGCCGCGTTTGCGCAGAGCGATCGACGGTGCCCGGGCTGCCGGCATCTCCGTGATCTACGTGGTGATGGGGTTACGGCCGGGCGATCCGGAAGTCAGCCCTCGCAACAAGGTGATGGCAAACGTCGTACGGGCCGGCCTGTTCACCGAGGGCGCGCCTGGCACCGAGATTCATGACGACGTTGCGCCCCTGCAGGGCGACGTGGTGGTTACCAAGAGGCGGGGGAGCGCGTTCTCGGGCAGCGACCTCGACCTGGTACTGAGGGCTCGAAATATCGACAGCCTCGTTCTCACCGGCATCGCCACCAGCGCTGTAGTGCTGTCCACCCTGTGGCGCGCCATCGACCTGGACTTCGGCCTCACCGTCCTGGCGGATGCCTGCCTGGACATCGACCCCGAGGTGCACCGGATGCTCATCGAGAAGCTGTTCCCGCAGTGGGCAGATGTCGTCGCCGTAGAGGACTGGCTCAAAGCCATAGCACCGCGCTAGCGGGAGGCCGTTCGGACCCTCGTGTGCGGGGCAGGACAGCATCGCCTCTCACCGTCCTGGTTCGGGTGCTCGGGGGCCCCGGTCACGAAGCGTTGGTTACCGGCCAGCAGCAGGTCAAAGGCTTCCGAGGGCGTCGGAGTCTGGATCTCGCTCATGCTCGCAGCCTACGAGCCGGCACCAGCCGTCGCACCGCCCGGTCGCCTCGCTCGTCTCCGGATCGGGCGACCCTGGCGGATTGGGCATCATCCCCAGGTGCCGGGCCAGAGCGGCCTCGGCTCGGTTCCTCAGCGCGCGCCGCACCTGTCCCGCCCCGTGCGGCCCGCCGGCGGCGCACGCCGGACAGCTGGCCTGGCCTTCCTGGTCCGCAGCCCTCGGCTCGTCTGCCACACCCGCACAACGAGGACGGCACTGCGCGCGCTGTGCGGCCGATCGAGGGACGTGCGGCGATGCGGTTCCTGCGTGCGGCAAGCGCCTTCCGCTGCTTGGCCGGGTCGCCACCGAACGCCCAGGGTCACTGTCCGGGAGTGGCCCGTCCCGTCCCTGACGCTTGTGAGGCGTCGGTGAGGTCGGCGCCGGTGGCGGCGTCCCGCTCGAAGTGGTTGGTGCCGTGCCAGTCCAGGCACATGGCGGTCGCGTCGTCCTGCAGGTGGCCCTCGTTGGCGTCGACGATCGCCGCGATGAGGGTGCGGGCGGCCTCGCGGGGATGCAGCGGGCGGGTGCGCACGATCAGGTCGGACAGGTTGAGGCTGCCTGCGTTGTGTTCCAGCATGCCGTCGGTCAGCATCACCAGCCGGTCGCCCGGACGCAGGTCCAGCGACTGGATCCGGTAGCTGTGAGGGGCGTCGAAGCCGAACGGCAGATCGACAGTCGGAGTGATCTCCCGCACCGTCCCGTCCCGTATCCGCAGCGGCCAGGGGTGCCCGGCGTTGACGAACTCGGTCGCGCCGTCGATCAGGCTGATACGCAGGAGCTGGCCGGTGACGTAGCCCTTGTGGCCGTGCTCGCGCATCGCCTGGTCGGCCTGGCGGGCCTGTTCGGCGAGATCGGCACCGGCCCGCCGCGCCCGGCGCAGGGCGCCCACCGCGAGGGTGGCCAGCAGCGCGGCCTCGACATCGTGACCCATGGCATCGGTGACCGAGAGCTGGACCGTGTCCCGGTCGATCGCGTAGTCGAAGGTGTCACCCCCGACGTGTCGGCCGGCTCCAGCGCCCCGGCCACCGCGAACTGCGCCGCCTCACACGCCGGCGACGCCGGAAGCAGCCGGTGCTGGATCTCCGCGGCGAGACTCAGGGGCTTGGTCCGGCGTCCCCACTGGTATACGTCGGTGAAGGACCGGTTCGCGATGACGATGTACGCCAGCGCGTGCGCGGTCTCGCCGATCTCCCGCATCACCTCCGCGTCGGGCGCCGCCGGCAGGAACAGTTCAAGGAGCCCTATGGCGTCCCCCCGGTTGGTCACCGGGGCCACGATCCGCACCAGAGCGCCCTCGCCCTCGTCCTGCATGCCCGGCCGCTGGGTACGGATCACATCGTCGTACAGGGTGCCCCGCAGCGTGATCCGCCGGGCGGGTTCGTCGGTGTCAACGCTGCCCGCTGCCCCCAGCCGCACAACCGAACTGCCGGTGAAGTCGGTGATCAAAAACGACACCGACACCGCTCCGAGGCGCTCCTGGAGCAGGCGAGCGACCACATCGAGCGACTCCACCGGCGCCGCGGCCTCCGCCGCCTCCAACGTCCCCGCCAACGTCATCGCCCTGCCCCGGCCATTCCCGCCCCCGGGAAGTCGAGAGACCTGCCCGCCATCCGACCCTCCTGCAGTCACAGTGATTTCTCCATTGCTCGATGACGCTCAGGACTTCGCCCGGAAAGACGCGGGAGATCAGTACCGATTCCGGTACCCGGACAGGTCACAATGCACCACCGGGCCCGACTTCTGCCCTCAAACACCGCTACTGGGTGGCTGCGAGGAGGATGGCCGTGTAGTGCGCGGTGAAGGCGGCGATGGTCAGGGCGTGAAAGACCTCGTGGAAGCCGAACCAGGCCGGGGAGGGGTCCGGGCGTTTGAGTCCGTAGACGACGGCGCCCCCGGTGTAGAGCAGACCGCCGGCGATGACGAGGACGACGACGCCGGCACCGCCGGAGCGCGCGAAGTCGGGCAGATTGAAGACGGCCACCCAGCCCAACGCGATGTAACACGGCGTGTACAACCAGCGGGGAGCCCCGATCCACAGGACGCGGAAGGCCATCCCGGCCAGCGCACCCGCCCACACCACCGTCAGCAGCACCCTCTGCTGACCTTCGCGCAGCAGCAGTACCGCCAGTGGTGTGTAGGTGCCCGCGATGATCAGGAAGATGTTCGCGTGGTCCAGCCGCCGCAGAACCGCCTCCCCGCGCGGACCCCACGTTCCACGGTGGTAGACCGCGCTGGTACCGAACAGCAGGCAGGCCGACACCGCGTACACCGCGCAGGCCGCCACCGCCGCGCCCGTACGCGAAACGGCGATCAAAACGACGCCGCCGACCAGCGCCAGGGGGAAGACGCCGGCGTGCAGCCAGCCGCGCATCCTCGGCTTCAGCACAGCCGCCGCCCGCTCCACCCCGCCTTCCGGGCCGGGTGCGGCAGTCTGACGGCCTGGTGCGCCGGGAGACGCATCCATCGCCGGGACACACAGGGTGCCGGGCGGATCGCCCGGGCCGGGCTGGGGCTCCCGTCCGTGGGACGGCGGCTCAGTGCCTTCGGCGATCATGCGCTCATATTCTTGAAAGGGCGGAAGCGTGCGGTCGGGCGCGGCACCACGGATCGCGTATCAGGTGGCGGCTGTGTGCAGGGCTGCATTGCGGTGGTGTTCGGCATTGATGCGCTGGGCTTCCTCGAGCTGGTCCTCGAGGACGATGATGCGGCACGCGGCCTCGATCGGAGTCCCCTGGTCGACGAGTTCCCGGGCACGGGCGGCGATGCGCAGCTGGTAGCGGGAGTAGCGGCGGTGTCCGCCTGCGGAGCGCAGCGGGGTGATGAGCCGGTGTTCGCCGATGGCGCGCAGGAAGCCCGGTGTGGTGCCGAGCATCTCGGCGGCCCGGCCCATGGTGTAGGCGGGGTAATCGTCGTCGTCGAGACGGCCGTACGAGTCGTCTGCTGTCATCTGGCCTCTCTGGAACGCGTGGAGGGCCCTGGCGCCGCACGGCGCCAGGGCCCGAAGGAACTGCTACACCATCTGCCGGCCCTACTACTGCGCCGGCCTTCTGTCACCGCACACCCGGCCCAACTGCTGCCGGGAATGCTGGGATCGCGGTTGCTCGACCGGAGACCACCTCGCTATCGATGTCCTGCGGTACCCGGACTCGAGACTTCGCCCGGGCGATCCTGATGGCGCCCAATTCCTCCGTTCATTTCCCTCAATACTGGTACTGCTCTACTGCGTACTGCTGACCTGCTCCGTGGCCTGTCACAGCGCCACTCTTCGGCAGCCGGCCCCGTCGCCCGTCCTGCATCTGCTCTGGCTCAGAACCCCACTGCCGAACCTCCCGGTGCGCGCGTCCGCAGCCGACGCCTTCACCGAGGTACCGCTCACTGACTGCACTACTGGGTACTGCTCACGGCGGCCCCTGATCACTGCGGGCCACCCGGTCCGGTCGTCAGCCCCGTCACCGTCCTGCAACCTTGGCTCCGGAACTCCACCACCGCACCGTTCTGCGAACTGCAACTACGTACTCCTGCCGGGCAGTTCGTGTCTGCCAGGCCCTGCTGTCTCTCTGAGCTACGAGAGAAACCATAGCCACACCACCACCCAATGTCTACTTCAGTCAACACAGATTTTCTGCGTGCCTGACGGAGAGGTGGCGGCTGTCGCGGCGATAGGAGCATCCCGGCGAAGCGACCGACGACACGCAGTCGGCCGTCCTGGGTGCGGGGTCGCCGCTGGAGCGGGGACTGGGTGAACGCCCCTGTCCTGCCTCCCGGGAATGAGTAACTCGCACGACAGGCGGTGCCGCACTCTGCGAGCCGACACGTGCCGAATTCCTGTACTCGGCGACCAGCCCGTTTCACCGAGATGAGCTGGCCGAGGAACTGGACGCGCTCTGTCTGCTCTCCCCGGTTCCGAAGAACGCCTGGCGGTGGGTCGACATCGCCCAGTACAAACTGACCCAGAGGGGCCGGTATCGGGTGGCGGGAGCGACCGACCTGTTGGTGTGTGCGACAGCGGTACACCATGGGCACACCGTCCTCCACGTGGACAATGACTTCGCGACGGTGGCCGGAGTCCTCAAGGAAGTCCAGCAGCGAGACGCACGAGCCTGATCTCCGGAGGCGGGAACACAACCAGATCATCGCAACAGCGATGGACCGTGAGGACCCTGCTCATGCCCGGCTTGGCTGCCGACGCGGTCAACGCCTCCGACTGATGTGACTGAATGAGTCCGCTCTGCGCGCGCCCACGGGTTCATGGACGTGGCTGGGCGAGCGTGACGACCGCGAGGGTGAGGGTTCGTAGCACAGGACGCCGGAGGTCCCGGGGCCCCTCTCGATGCGGGCGGCCGCGGTCGGAATGGAGCACAGCTCAGGATGACCGCCGTTCCGGTGCTGTTGCGACCGACTGACGTCATCGACGGGCCGCGCGCGCTTCCCGGGGACTCATGCCGTAGGCCGCTTTGAAGGCGTGGCTGAAGTGGGCCGGGTCCGGGAAACCCCAGCGCCCGCCAATGGCGGCGACCGGAAGGTGGTCCAGGGCCGGATCGTCGAGATCCTGCAGGCATCGGGCGAGCCGCTGCTCCCGAATCCAGCCCGAGACGGTGTGTCCCTGTTCGGCCAGCAACTTGTACAGGTAGCGGCGGGATATGCGGTGGGCAGCCGCTATCCCCTCGGGGGTCAGTCCGGGGTCGGTGAGCCGCTGCTCCATGTACCTGAGTATGCGCCAGGCGAGCATGTCCGGGCCGTCGTCCTCGGCTGCCCGGTCCACGTCGGCGCGCTCCGCGAGCAGGGTGCCGATCAGGTCGACCACGTTGCCGGCGAGCCGGGGCGTGCCACGGGACTCGAGGTGCTCCACCTCCTGAGCCAGCCCGTACAGGAAGGGCAGTACCACCTGGCCAAGCCCGTCGTGGCGTGACACGGAAGTCGCCGTCACCCGCGTCAGATCACGTTCCGCCATCTTCAGCATGGCCGTCGGGAACATCAGCACCAGGCCGCTGTGGCGCTGTTCGAGCTCGTAGGTGAAGGGACGGCGAGTGTCGTAGAGCACCAGTTCGCCCGGCCCCACCCGGGCCTGACGGTCCCTCTGGGTGAGCACGCCCTGCCCGGTGAGCTGCAGAGTGAGCTGGACGACGTCCGGCGCGTCGGAGCCGATGTGCCGACGGGTACGGGCAATGGTGTGCGGTTCGGCGGTGATGACGGACAGCTGTACCTGGCCGATCCGCGCGGCGTGCAGTGACGCGTGGAAGTCGGCGCTCCCGCCCGGCAGGACATCCAGGGGTGCCAGGTTCTGGCTGACGGCGTCGCGCCAGCACTCCAGTCTCTCGGCGGCTGAGCCATCGCTCGGTGTCGTTATCCGGGGCATGCGGCTCCTCCTGGCGCATCCGACCCCCGTGGAGACGTGCTCGAACGTCCCTCCTCCTGGCAGGTGGATTTTAGGCCGGTCCAGGCGATCCGCAACCGGTCCGCGCGACGGATCCTTCGACCGCCGCCGACGCCCGGGAGCTGTGCTCGGCGGAGCAAGTTGCCCGTGCTCCCGGATACAAGCGGGACATGTGCCTCTCCCCACATCATTCGGGCAGTGACGAGGAGGCATCGGCCGGGGTCCGTGCAGGACGAGCACGACACGACCCCGTCAGCAGGTCCGCCGGAACATCACTGCCGCACCGGCGGCGGGAGCGTTCCGGCGGACCTGGCAGCCCCTTCTCGTCGAGCCGTTGAGGCAACCACTCATCAGCCGCACCAGGTCCCCCCGGACCGCAACGACCATCGAGGACCGATCGTGACGACATTGCTCGAGCCGACCCCGTCAACGGACCGGACAACCGAGGACAGCGTGCTCGGCCGCGTCCGGGCCCATCTGCCTGAGATCGCGGCGCGATCCGCCGAGGCCGAGGCGGCCCGTGCGCTTTCCGCGGAGGTCATCACCGCGCTGCGCGAGGCCGGCGTCTTCAGGATGAGCCTGCCCAGGGCGTGGGGCGGTGAACAACTCGATCTGGTGGAGAGCGCCCAGGTGGTCCGGGAGATCTCGCGGGCCGACGGCTCGACCGGCTGGACTGTCCAGGCGGCCTCGATGGCCTGGTATTTCGTGCGTTCGTTGCCCCGGGAGACGCTGGAGAGAGAGGTCTTCGGCAACGGCGCCGACCTGATGCTCCGTGGCGCGATCGCCCCGAAGGGCAAGGCGACCCCGGTGGAAGGGGGCTACCGGATCAGTGGCCGCTGGCCGCTGGCCAGCGGCTCGTTCACGCCGGACTGGGTGCTCGCCGGCTTCGTGGTCGAGGGCGCGCCCCCGATGCCGGACGGGCGGCCCGACATGCGCGTCGCGCTGGTCCGCCCCGAGCAGGTGACCTTCCTCGACACCTGGGAGGCAGTGGGCCTGCGGGCCACGCAGAGCACCGACTTCACCATGGACGACGTCGTCGTGCCCGAGCACTTCACGGGCCCTCTGGTTGGCGACAACAGCATCCCCGCGCCGCTCTACCACCTGCCGTACACCCCCACCGGTGCTTCCCACGACGCCGTCATCATCGGCTGCCTGGAGGGTGCGCTGGACGACCTCGCCGAACTGGCCGCCACCAAGCGGCCGGCGTTCAACCCCGGGGTGGTCATCGGTGCGGATCCGGTGTTCCAGGAGAAGTTCGCCGAGCTGCACCTGCGCACGGCGGCCCTCAACGCCCTGCTGGAGCAGACTGCGCGCACCGTCATGGACCGGGCACTCGCGGGCGAGGAGCCCACCTCGACCGAGTGGTTCGGCTACGCCGGCGGCCACCAGCACATCCACCACGAGGGCATCCGGATTCTCAACGAGATCATGACCCTGTCGGGCAGCTCGGGGCTCTACAGCACCAACCCCATGCAGCGTCGCTGGCGCGACGTTCGCTGTGTCTCCCAGCACGTGGCCGGCAACAACGGCTCGCTGCGGCGCCTGGGCGCGGTCCTGTCCGGTCAGGAGGACGACCGATGAGCCCGCTCGTCACGACGCCGACGGATCCCGCAGTGCTGCGTCGGGCCTTCGGCTGCTTTCCCTCCGGCGTGACAGCCGTGTGCTCCCTGGACGCCGGTACGCCGGTAGGGATGGCCGCGAGCACCTTCACCCCGGTCTCACTCGCGCCTGCGCTGGTCTCCGTCTGCGTCCAGGACACCTCGACGACCTGGCCGAAACTGCGGAGGCAGAGCCACCTGGGCCTGAGCGTCCTCGCCGAGGACCAGGACACGGTCTGCCGTTCACTGGCGGCCAAGGACGGGGACCGGTTCACGGGCGTTGACTGGACGGCGGGTGACGACGGCAGCGTGTACATCCACGGTGCCAACCTCTGGCTGGACTGCTCGCTCTACGCCGAGATCCCTGGAGGGGACCACACGATCGTCCTGCTGGAGATCCACGGCCTGAGGGCTGAACCCGATCGGGCGCCCCTGGTCTTCCACGGCAGCCGGTTTCGGCGCCTGGCTTCCTGATGCCGTCGTCAAGGGCGTGTCGGTGACCGGTGAGGTGTGGTAGCACCGTCGGCCACTGATCAGGGCCCACAGGACGCTGCTGTGTCGACGGGTGAGGGCGAGTCGCGTACCGGACGTGCTTTTCGCCATGCGACGGCCATGGGCACCAGCCGACAATGGATCGTCAACTTCGCCTGAACGGCCTGAATCCGCTGCTCATGGGTTTGGAGTCCGGCGGTGGTCGGCGGAGCTGTAACTGATCTGACCTGCGGCGGAGAGGTTGATCGAGGTTTCCGCTCGCCATCCGGGCGACTGCCCTGAGGGTCGATACCAAGACCCAGGGGCCGTGCAGTGGCTGGGACGCCGCGGCCGTGTCCGGGCGACGGTGTCTCCGGGCCGATTCCGTTGTCCCGTTTGCTGGTTCCGCGGCATGGGACGCCGTCCACCGCGCGGACGGTCCAGTGCCGGGCCGGCACTGGAGGTGGCGCGGATGCCGGTGCGTCAGGCAGACAGGACCGGGGCGAGGGAACGGCCCCCGAGAGGAAACGGCCCCATGGACGGCCCACCACGTTCATCAGGGCTGTAGCCGGAGCCGGAGCCGGAGCCGGAGCCGGAGCCGGAGCCGGAGCCGGAGCGGGGGTCGGGCAGGTGGGGTTGGAGGCCGGCGCCGAGGTAGCCGCCGATGAGACCGCCGAGGCCGCAGGCCAGGCCGAGCCACCAGTTCGGTGCGATGGGCCCGGTGCTCACCAGCGCGAGTGCGGTGTACACGGCTGCGGACTGGTGAAGGTCGCGGCGGACGTGGCCGGTGCGGTGAGGGCCAGGGCCAGGGCCAGGCCGCGGGTGGCGAGGATCGGCGCGAGCAAGGAGCCGCCGCCGATCCCGTAGATGCCGCCCACCACCCCGACGCACAGCGCCACAGCAGCAAGCGCAGTGGGGGACGGTGCGGCGGCTTCGGCCGGTGGCCGGGTGGCGGGTGCGGGTGCACAACCACAGTCCGAGCGGTCCGAGTAGGGCTGCGATCAGCAGCCGGAAGACGTCGTCGCGCCCGAGCGCAGGGGGTGGACAAGGCTGCGTGCAGCTCCGGGTGCCGAGTGGACACCTCTTCCCGTACGGGTGCCGCGCCGCAGGTGAGATGTTGGCGTGGTGCGGGCGGCGCGCTCCACAGTGTCCGTGTCCACGCCGGTCAGCGCGCCGTCCTGGTGTCCCCTTCGTGCTCCACGCCCAGGAGCGTGAGGGCGTTGTTGATGCCCTGATCGAGGACTTGATCGGCGAGCTGCGGGTCGGCGAGGGCTCGTGCGAGCTGGAGCGTGCCGGCCATCATGGCGTATGCGCTGAGTGCCATGGGGCGGACCGAGAGCGGGTCGCCCGGCGCCAGGCGGGCGGCGATGCCGTCGGCGACCACCAGCACGCCCTCGGTGTAGGCCTGCTTGGTCGGGTGTGTGCAGCGCCCTATCTCGTCGAGCAGGGCGGCGGAGGGGCAGCCGACGTCACGGCTGTCACGGTGCCAGGGGGACAGGTACCAGCGCACGATCTGTTCGAGGCCGGCGCGGCCTGGTTCCGCGTGCGTGACGATGGTCGCGTTCTGGGCCTCCAGTTGGTCGGCGATCGTGGTGGCGACCAGGTCGTCCTTGGACGTGAAGTGGGTGTAGAAGGCGCCGTTGGTCAGCCCGGCGTCCTTCATGAGCGCCGTGATGCCGGAGCCGTCGATGCCGTCCTCCTTGAACCGGCGGCCCGCCGTCTCGATGATCCTCTGCCTGGTGGCCTGCTTGTGCTCTCTCCTGTATCGCACCGCACACTCCTCTACGTGCCGGGTGGGCCACTCGCCCTCCAGCGGCTCCTCCAATGTATTGTATTGCGAACGTAATTCAATAGCCGCGGATTCCGGCGCCCGCGCGGCCGAGGCGGGGTCGCCACCCCCCTCGGCCCCCGCCGTACTGGACGGCTTGCGCTGTAGGTCACTCCCCTTGCGTGCCCGAGTCACCCCTGCTTAGTATTATGAGTGTAATTCAATCGCCTCGCGGCTCGGCGCAGTGGATTCCGAGGTGATCGGAGCGAGCCGATGATCGAGCGATCCGAGCGGATAGTCGGCCTGATCCACAACCCGGGCTCGCTCCGTCGAGCGCCGGCCAAGGGCAGCGACCCTACAGACCCGCGAGAACGGACCGGCACCCGCCAACAAGAGAAGGACGTCATGAGCACCTATCTGGCAGACAAGGCCGAGAACCTCACCGTGGAGGGGCCCTCCGCGACCTTCACCTACCGGCGCATGGGTCCGCAGGGCGGCGTCCCGCTGGTCCTGCTGCAGCGTTTCCGGGCGACCATCGACTGGTGGGACCCGGAGTTCCTGGACTACCTGGCCGCCGACCACGACGTGATCGTCTTCGACAACGTCGGCGTCGGTTACACCACCGGCGAGGCGCGCGACTCCCTCGACGGATTCGCCGAGGGCGCCGCCGAGTTCATCGAGGCCCTCGGCCTCACGCAGGCCGACGTGCTCGGCTGGTCCCTGGGCGGCTTCGTGGCCCAGCGCCTCGCCGCGCGTCGCCCGGAGCTGGTGCGCAAGATCATCGTGGCGGGCAGCGGCCCGACCGGCTGGGTGCCCGGTGCGCCGGAGGCGAGTGAGAAGGTCCTGGGCATCATGGCCAAGCCCGACGCCGACCTGGAGGACACGCTGTTCCTGTTCTACCCGGAGACGGACGCGGCCCGCGCCTCGGGGCACGAGCACTTCGCCCACGTCGCGACCCGGCTCGCCGCCGGCGGCCCTGCGGTCTCCGAGACGGCGGCGCAGGGCATGCTCGCCGCGATCGGCCAGCTCCTGGCAGCCCCCTTCGAGGAGGTCAAGGCCGAACTGGAGTCCATCAAGCACCCCGTCCTGTACGCCAACGGTCTGCACGACGTGATGGTCCCCGCCCACGCGTCCTACGTCGCCGTCCAGCACCTGGCCGATGCCACCCTCCTCCTCTACGGCGACGCCGGCCACGCCTTCCTCTTCCAGCATGCCAAGGCCTTCACCAAGCAGGTGGCCGACTTCCTCGCCGCCTGAAGACGCCGACCGCGCCGCCGATTCCCGCACCCGGGCGGCGACCCATCGTGCAAGTGCCGCCGGCCAGCCGGGGGGGGGCACGAGGCCCCTGGGGGTCGGGGAGCGCCCGGGAGCCCGGGCAGTGGGGGGGGAGGCGCCGGGGCTCC
>NZ_JBEZKG010000030.1:0-1373 GCF_040651535.1 Streptomyces sp. NPDC048420 | reverse complement strand
CAGGTACTCGGTGAGGTCGAGGATCTTCGCGGCCTCTTCGACCTTCTGCCGGATCTCCGCCTTGTTGATGCCGGCGATCTTGAGCGCCGCCTCACAGCCGTGAGGCGGCACTTGCACGATGGGTGACCGTCAGCACCATCGAGCCCGGGCAGTCGGTGCGTACCCGACGTGACAACGGGATTCTGGATTGTCGGTTCCGAGTGGTGCGCCGTCGCGTAGCTGAGGTCCTCGCCGAAGGAGCCGTGCAGCCCCCGGGATCTGGCTGCAGTAGACGGGCGGCTGTTCGGCATGGCGGGCCACGCTGAGCGGCAGCCGCCTGCTCGGCTCGATGCGCCCCAGCAGGAGCTCGGCGATAGCCCGACCCCCTGCACCCCCGGGGTGAATGCCTGGACGACGGCGTCCGCGCCGAGTTCCGAGGCGGGCAGCGTCGAGTACCTGCCCTCGATCAGGGCGGCGACGAGGGGTCGGTCAAGCTTCTGCAGGGTGTCGAGGAGTGGCTCCCCATGAGCTCCAGCGTCGCCGTGCAGCGGCCTTCCCCGGGCGGAACCGACGGTGTCGCCGACGACCGCGCCGACGTGGTCCGCCTGGGACGCGACCGCCACCGCCTCAGCCAGTTCGGCCTCGCCGGCCTCGCCGACCTCGCCGGGCAGGGCCGACCGGATCGGGGGTCAGCCGGCAGATCCGCGCACCGCGACGGTGGACGACGATCCAGTCACCGGGTACGAGCTCGTTGCCGTCGAGACGGTCGTGATCAGCTCTCGCACTGTGGGATCTCAAATCCCGTGTCGGAATCTCACGGCCAATGTCGGATCGACGTCGGATTTCGACACCGGCCGTGAAACCGCCCAGGTCAGAGGACCGGCGGCCCGAGCCGCCCTGCGCAGACCGTCGAGGAGCCGACACGGGCGTGAGACTCCAGCGTCCGACACTTCGTGAGACTGGGGATGAAGCCGCAGGTCATGAAGGCGGCATCCGACACGAGCGGCGAGAACCTACACGCACGTCGGACAGCCGAGGTGGGTCGAACGTTGATGACGACGGCCCTCGCAATCCGGGGCGCAGCCAGGCGTCGGCCTGACGCCGGACATCGATGTCCTGACCTGCGCTGTCACCGATCCGGACTGGACTTCCATGACTCGTCGGTCATGGCCGGCGGTGTAGGTGGGCTGCCCCTGCCCTGGTGGTGCGCTCTGCCGTGTACTCCGGTGCTCGGCGGAAGCCGTGATTCCGTTGCTGCGTGTCTCGTTCGGCCGTCACTTGCGCCCGGATAGAATTACAGTCATACTTCAATGGTCGGCGGGTTGCTCAGGGACCCGATCGAGGGGGGTTCTCCCTGGGCCTCCTCTGACCGCCGACCCCGGCTGCAGCCGCAG
>NZ_JBEZKG010000029.1:0-105856 GCF_040651535.1 Streptomyces sp. NPDC048420 | reverse complement strand
TAAGCCTTACAGCGCCGATGGTACTGCAGGGGGGACCCTGTGGGAGAGTAGGACACCGCCGAACAATTATTGAGAAAACCCCCGTGCCATTCGGCGCGGGGGTTTTCTGCGTTCAGGGTCGTTTAGGGTCAATGCCATGCGCTATGACCTCGTCATCTTCGACAACGACGGTGTCCTCGTCGACAGTGAGCCGATCTCCAATCGGCACCTGGCCGCCTATTTGACGGAGCTCGGGCATCCGACCTCCTACGAGGACTCCATCCGGGACTACATGGGCTCTGCCATGCACCGGATCCATGACCTCGTCCTGGAGCGGACCGGGCGGCGGCTGCCGGAGGACTTCGACGACGTCTTCCATGCGCGGGTCTTCGCCGCGTTCGAGCGGGAGTTGAAGGCCGTGGCCGGCGTCAGCGGCGTACTGGAGAAGCTCGCCGCGGATGGGGTGCCGTACTGTGTCGCGTCCTCCGGAAGTCATGAGCGGATCCGGGTGGGGCATCGGGCGGCCGGGTTGGACCGGTGGTTCGAGGACGGGCGGATATTCAGTTCGGAGGATGTGGGACGAGGGAAGCCGGCTCCGGATCTGTTCTTGTACGCCGCTGAGCGGATGGGAGTCGAGCCCGGGCGGTGTGTGGTGGTCGAGGACAGTCCGCTGGGGGTCCAGGCGGCCAATGCGGCCGGGATGGACGTGTACGGGTTCACCGCCATGACGTCCGCCGACAAGCTCAAGGGGGCCACTCAACTCTTCTCCGACATGGGTGAGTTGGCGGATCTGATCGTCTGACATTTGTCATGCCGAGGTCTGGACGATCGTTTCTACTGGCGTCCACTCGCCGGACGAGAAGCTGAAGGCATGACGACGAAGACGAACTCGAAGCGTGCGAACCTGGTTCCCCTGATCGTGGACGTGGCAGTGCCGATCGGGGCGTACTACCTGCTCAAGGACGGGCTCGGGATGAGCACGCTGATGGCGCTGGGCCTCAGCAGTGTCGTGCCCGCGGTGCGGACCGGGTGGAGCGTGGTGAAGGAGCGGACGGTCAACGGGCTCGCCGCCCTCATCCTCGTCGTCAACGTCGTGGGGCTGCTGCTCAGCTTCGTCGCCGGTGATCCGCGGCTGATGCTCGCCAAGGACAGTGGGGTCAGCAGTGTGATCGGGATCGGCGTCCTTGTCTCCGTGGCGCTGGGGAAGCCGATGATGACCGCGGGGATGAAGCCCTGGCTGGTGAAGGGGATCGCGGAGCGGGAGGCTGCCTGGGCGCGGCTCCTGGACGGGTCGGCGGACTTCCGGCGGGCCGAGCGGCGGTTCTCCGTGGTGTGGGGGGTCGTCCTGCTGGCGGAGTGCGTGCTGCGGGTCGTGGGGGCGTACACCCTGCCCGTGGACACGATGGTGTGGCTCGGGTCCGTGGTCATGGTGGTGTCGATGGCGGTGGCGTTCCTGGTCAGCGGGGCCATCGGTGCCGGACCCATGGCCGCGATGCTGATGGCCGAGACCAAGGCCGGCGCCCCTGTGCGGCCCGAAGTCGCCCTCGCCCGCTAAAGCTGAGGGAAATTCATCTTTGGCTGGATCTACCCACGAGTACGCTGGGGCCCTACGCTCGCCGCCATGACAGATGTGCTGCGGCGCGGTAGGGCCTCGCTGGCGTTCAGCTTCTTCGCGCAAGGTGTCGCCTTTGCTCTGCTGGTGACGCGGATCCCCGCCATCCAGGACCGGTACGGCGTCTCCGACGCGCTGCTGCCGGCCTTCCTGGCCGCCGTGCCGATCCTCGCCGGGGTCGGAAGCGTCTCGACCGAGCAGCTGGTGAAGCGGATCCGGCCCAGTCGGTTGCTGCGGTTCGCCCAGCCCGTGGTGCTCCTGGCGCTGCTCGGGGTGGGGGCCGGGGACTCGACGGTCGAGCTGGGGGTCTCGCTCGCCGCCTTCGGGCTCGCTGTCGGCATGCTCGACGCGTCGATGAACATGCTCGGGGTGAGTCTCCAGCGGGCGTACGGGCGCAGCATCATGCTCAGCTTCCACGCGGTGTTCAGCCTCGGCGGGATCGTGGGGGCCTCGCTCGCCTGGGTGGGGGCGCACTGGCATCTGTCGTTGTGGGTGTCCTATCTGCCGGTCGTGGTGGTGCTGCTGCCGCTGTGTCTGGTGGGGAGTCGCTGGTACGTCGACGGGGACGGCACCGCCGTGGAGGAGAAGGCGGAGGGTGGGGAGCCGATCGTCTTCAAGTTGCTGCTGCCGCTGTGTCTGGTGATGACCTTCGCGTACATCGGGGACTCCACCGTCTCCAACTGGAGTGCCAAGTATCTGCAGGACGTGCTCGGGAGCTCGGAGCAGCTCGCCACCGTGCCGTACAACGTGTACATGGTGACCACGCTGATCGGGCGGGCCGTCGGGGACTTCGGGGTACGGCGGTTCGGGGCGGCGACGGTCGTACGGCTGGGGGCGCTGGTGGCGGCCGGGGGGTTCGCGGTGGTGGCCGTGGCGCCCGGGGCGTGGGTCGGGATGCTCGGGTTCACGCTGCTGGGGATGGGGCTCTGCGTGCTGGTGCCGCAGACCTTCGCGGCGGCCGGGCGACTGTTCCCGGGGGCGTCGGATGCGGCGGTGGCTCGGCTCAATGTCTTCAACTACGTGGGGTTTCTGGTCGGTTCGCCGTTGGTGGGGGCCTTGGGGGACGCGTGGAGCTATCGCGGGGCCATGCTCGTGCCGATGGTGTTGGTGCTGGTGACGCTTCTGTACGCCAAGTCGTTCGCCGCTCAACCGGACCGATACGGTGGCGGGCATGAGCGGCCGCGCACAGCTGATGTGGGACGAGGCAGTAACGGGCTATGACTTCGGTCCGGACCATCCGATGGATCCGGTCCGGCTCGATCTGACCCGGCGACTGGTGGACGCCTTCGGGCTGGACCGGGACGTGGAGGTCGTGGCGGCGAAGGCGGCCGGAGAGTCGACGCTGCGACTCGTGCACCGGGAGGACTACGTCGAGGCCGTGAAGGCGGCTTCCGTGGATCCCGGGGCGGCCGACCAGTCGTACGGCCTGGGGACGGTGGACGATCCGGCCTTCCAGCGGATGCACGAGGTGTCCGCGCTGATCGCCGGACAGTCGGTCGGGGCCGCGGAGGCCGTGTGGCGCGGGGACGCGCTGCACGCGGTGAACTTCGCGGGTGGGCTGCATCATGCGATGCCAGGGGGCGCGTCCGGGTTCTGTATCTACAACGACGCCTCGCTCGCCATCGCGCGGTTGCTGGAGCTGGGGGCGTCGCGGGTCGCCTATGTGGATGTCGACGTGCATCACGGGGACGGGGTGCAGGCGGCGTTCTGGGAGGATCCCCGGGTGCTGACGATCTCGTTGCACGAGCATCCTCGGACGCTTTTTCCGCAGACCGGGTGGCCCGAGGAGACCGGAGCGGACTCGGCCGAGGGCAGCGCCGTGAACGTGGCGTTGCCGGCGGGGACGGGGGATGCGGGGTGGTTGCGGGCGTTCCATGCGGTGGTGCCGGAGCTGATCGCCGACTTCCAGCCGGATGTGTTGGTGACGCAGCACGGGGCGGATACGCACTTCGAGGATCCGCTGGCTCATCTCGCGGTGTCGTTGGACGCTCAGCGGGCTGTGCAGGTGGCCTGTCATGAGCTGGCGCACTCCCATGCCGGGGGGAAGTGGATCGCGCTCGGGGGTGGGGGGTATGCCGTGGTGGATGTCGTGCCGCGGTCCTGGACGCATCTGGTGGCGATCGCGGCGGGGCGGGCGATTGAGCCGGAGGCGGTGATTCCTGAGGGGTGGCGGCAGGAGGTGTTCGCGCGGACTCGGCAGTTGGCGCCCGCGCGGATGACTGATGGGCGGTGGCCGGTGTCCTATGCGGAGTGGGATGCGGGGTACGACCCTGCGGATCGGCTGGATCAGGCTGTGTTGGCTACTCGGCGGGCGGTGTTTCCGTTGCGGGGGTTGTTGGCGTAGCGCGTTGCGGGGTGCCGGGTGGGGTTGTGTGGCGGCTGCGGGTGCGTTGTGGCTGGTCGCGCAGTTCCCCGCGCCCCTGGGGCGCATGCAGGCCGCGTTACTCCAACTGTGCGGTAGATCTCTGTTCCCCACGCACCCCCGTCTCCCATCCGGCACCATCACTCCCGTGTTGAGCACCGGTGCCCTCCGCGCCCATCTGCTGGCCGCTCGTCTCGCCGGGCCCGTGGCCACCTCGCGGGAGGAGAGTCTGCGGAGTTATCGGTTGTTCGCGGCTCGGGATCCTCGGGTGCTGATCGGGATTGATCCCGAGTGGGTATGGAATGAGCGGGATTTGATCGGGCTGATGGCGGATAAGTGTGGGGTTTCGGGTGATCCAAGGCTTACAACTGGCCGGGATGTGATCGATCCTGAACGAACGCTCGTCGCGCTCGACGCCTTCGCGGAACGGCTCGCGGCAGTTGCCCAGCGCAGCGGGGCCGTGCTCCTCGGGACCGGGCATCCGCACCGACTGCTCGGGTTCTACGCTGCCCTCGCGGACGCGCTCTCGGCGGCGGGATGTACCGTCCTCACCCCTGCGCATGGTCGCCGTGTCGACATAACGACCCGGTTCGGTCTACGTACGTACAACCTTGACTACGTACGAGGAGTCGCGCTCGTGCGGGCGCCGGACGCGGAGAGCTCCGGTTGTGAGACCGGCGCGCACACGCATTCACCGCTCCCGGTTCGTACCGTGCTGGCGGCCGCGGCGGAGAGCGGCGGGCCGCTTCCCGAACTCGTGGTCGGGGATCACGGCTGGGTCTGCGGAGCAGGTCAGCTGGGGTTTGAGGCCATTGGGCTCGCGGATACGGATGACCCCGCGCTCTTTGTGGGGGAGGCCGAGGGGGCCGTGTCCGTCGTCGTTCCACTTGATGACGCTGTGCGGTCTGATTACTACCTGCCGCTGACCCGCTACGTACTCAATCGAGCGTGTCTGTCACAGTAGGCCGCCGATGGGTGCACCTCTTCCCCACTTGCATCACCCGCCCCTACATTGGGGAGTGAGCACGCAGCGACGAAGAGTCACCGGAAGGGGAAGCCGGTGGCCGTCGAGTGCGGAAGGTTCAGGTGTGTCATGGCTGCTGAACAGAGGCCTCTGAGCGAGGTTCAGTTCCTTACCGTGGCGGAAGTCGCCTCGGTGATGCGAGTGTCGAAGATGACCGTGTACCGGCTGGTGCACAGCGGTCATCTGCCCGCGATCAGGGTGGGGCGGTCCTTCCGCGTCCCCGAGAACGCGGTTCACGAGTACCTCCGCGAGAGCTACGTGGGGGTGGAGACAGCCTGACGGCGACGGTTCCGGGGAGCTCACAGGGGGCCTCAGGGCACTCGCGGACCCCCTGTGTGATCTCCCCGGTTCACCTCGATTACGACCTCAGCGCTCGGACGGGTAGGCTAGCCCCTCGTAGGTCGTATGGGCCCATGGCGCCCAACGCCGAGTGATGAGAAGTGAGCGAGGGTAGTCGTGGGCTCTGTTATCAAGAAGCGGCGCAAGCGGATGGCTAAGAAGAAGCACCGCAAGCTGCTCAAGCGCACGCGCGTTCAGCGTCGCAACAAGAAGTAAGGCGACGCCGCGCAAGCAGCGTGTCTGTGGCCCCCCACCCAAAGCCGGTGGGGGGCCACACGCGTGTGGAGGGCAGGGCCGGTGGGCTGGATGTCGTCACCTCGTGCAGTGGGCGGTCATCACAGCGCAACATCGACCCGCTAAGTTGGCGGCACACGGGGAACGCGGCACAGGACCAGTGCTGTATCAGGGCGGCACCAGGCTGGGACGACGGCTGGAAGGAAGGCGCTGATCTTGGGAAAGGTCGTGCTCGTGACCGGGGTGGCCCGACAGCTGGGGGGCCGGTTCGTACGACGCATCCAGCGTGACCCGCAGGTGGACCGGGTGATCGCCGTGGACGCGGTCGCGCCCGAGCATCATCTGGGCGGTGCCGAATTCGTCCAGGCGGACATCAGGCAGCCCGGTATCGCACGGGTCCTGGCCGAGACGGCCGCCGACACCGTCGTACACCTGGATGTGACGGCGATGGCGCTGGGCAGTGGCAGCCGGACCACGGTCAAGGAGACCAACGTCATCGGCACCATGCAGCTGCTCGGAGCGTGTCAGAAGTCGCCGAACGTGAGGCGGCTCTTGGTGAAGTCCAGTACGAACGTGTACGGCTCGGCGCCCCGTGATCCGGCCGTGTTCACGGAGACCACTCCGCCCAAGTCCCTGCCTTCCGGCGGTTTCGCCAAGGACGCGGTCGAGGTCGAGGGGTATGTGCGGGGGTTCGCGCGGCGCCGCCCCGACGTGGCCGTGTGTGTGCTCAGGTTCGCGAACATCCTGGGGCCGACGGCGGACACCCCGCTGGCCTCGTACTTCGCGCTGCCGGTGCTGCCGACCGTGTTCGGGTACGACCCCCGGCTGCAGTTCGTGCACGAGGACGACGTGATCGAGGTGCTCAGGATCGCCTCGCACGAGCCGGAGCGGGGCACGCTCAACAGCGGCACCTTCAACATCGCGGGCGACGGGGTCCTGTTGCTGTCGCAGTGTTCCCGGCGGCTCGGGCGGCCCACCGTGCCCCTGCTGCTGCCGGCCGTCACCTGGGCCGGGTCGCTGGTCCGTACGCTGGGGATGACGGACTTCTCGCCCGAGCAGATCCGGCTGCTCACCCACGGCCGGGTCGTGTCGACGGTCCAGATGCGCGAGACGCTCGGATTCCGGCCGAAGTACACGACGGCGGAGACCTTCGCGGACTTCGCGCGCAGCCAGGGTGCCGGGCTGCTGCCGCCGGAGGCCCTCGCGGGGGCCGTCGACCGGATCGCCGCGCTGCCCCTCGTGGGTGGCGGCCACCCACCGACGCAGAGCGCCAACTGAGGAGCGCATCAACGATGGCGGACGCCAAGGTCATTCCGTTCGACGACGACCGGTCCCGCGCGGGTGCCGTACAGCGGCCGCAGCGGCGCCGGAACGCGGGGAGCCGGCGCAAGGGCCCCGAGCCCGCGCTGGTCCGTGAGGTCCAGCCCCTGCCCAGCAGGGCTTCCGCGCAGGATGATGTTCCTGTGACGCGTGAGGAACAGCCGCCGCAGCAGGCGAACGACGAAGGCGGTCTGGAGCGACGGATCGCCGGGGGTCTCAGCTTCCTGCGCCGCCGGCTCACCGGGGACTACGAGGTCGACGACTTCGGGTACGACGAGGAACTCACCGACCAGGTCCTGATGTCCCTGCTGCGGCCGGTGTACGAGAAGTACTTCCGGGTCGAGGTGAAGGGCGTCGAGAACATCCCGGCGGAGGGTGGCGCGCTGATCGTCGCCAACCACTCCGGGACGCTGCCGCTGGACGGGCTGATGATGCAGGTCGCCGTCCACGACCAGCACCCCGCGAACCGTCATCTACGGTTGCTCGCGGCGGACCTGGTGTTCATGCTGCCGGTGGTCAACGAGCTGGCCCGCAAGGCCGGTCACACCCTCGCCTGCGCGGAGGACGCCGAGCGGCTGCTGGGGCGCGGGGAACTGGTCGGTGTGATGCCGGAGGGTTTCAAGGGCATCGGCAAGCCGTTCAGCGAGCGCTACAAACTCCAGCGGTTCGGCCGGGGCGGCTTCGTCTCCACGGCCCTGCGCCAACGCACGCCGATCATTCCGTGCTCGATCGTGGGCGCGGAGGAGATCTACCCCATGATCGGCAACGCGAAGACGCTGGCCCGCCTCCTGGGCTTCCCGTACTTCCCGCTCACGCCGACCTTCCCGTGGCTGGGCCCCCTGGGCGCGGTCCCGCTCCCCACGAAGTGGACCATCCAGTTCGGCGAGCCGATCCCCACGGACGGCTATCCGCCGGAGGCCGCCGAGGACCCGATGCTGATGTTCAACCTGACCGACCAGGTGAGGGAACAGATCCAGCACACGCTGTACAAGTTGCTGGTGCAGCGGCGGTCGGTGTTCTTCTGAGCCGACTGGCAGAGGTGGTTGCCGGCCGGCAGGCGGTGAGAGCGCCCCGGCCGTGGAGCCGCTGGACGGAGTCCGGCGCGGTTGTCCGAAGCCTGCGCAGCAGTGCGAGGGCAGCAGACAGGAGGGGCCAAGCTTTTGGTGCAGCGGAGGTCGGTGTTCTTCTGAGGTTGTTCGTTGTACGACGGTGGGGGCGCCCTTCGCAGGAAGGGCGCCCCCACCGTCGTACTGGAAAGGCTAGTTCGCGTCCTCGGCGTTGATGCCCAGGCCCGGGAGGAGGCCCGGGAGGAGGGGTGGGACCGTGACGTCCGGGTCGGCGGAGGGGGACGGGGAGGTCGGGGTGGTGCTGCCGGTGTCCTTCGGGGGGTCGAGGAGGCCGCCGGTGTTGCCGCCGAGCAGGCCGTCGTCCGTACTGTCGGAGCTGGCCGACTTGCTGGGGTTGCCGCCGCCGTTGTCCTCGGCGGAGCCGCCGGTGCCCGGGGCTGAAGAGCGGCCGGAACCGGTCGAGGTGTCCGAGGACGCCGAGCCGGAGCCGCCCTGCCGCTGACCGCCGCCCTTGCTGCCGCTCTGAGCCGGGGGCTCGGGGAGCAGGGACTGGAGCGGGGCGACCTCTTCGTCTATGGCGTCGAAGACCTCGGTCACCTGGTCGCTGACATCGCCGAGCTGCACGGGCAGGCGCTCACGCAGCGCGCCCCAGGCCTCGCGGTGCGAGCGCGAGAAGCTGTCGAGGGCCTGGATGGGGCCCAGGGAGTTCGGATCGCGCTCGTACAACTCGTGCAGCAGGCGGTGGCCCTCGGAGGCGTCGTGCTGCATACCGGACAGGGCGCGGCGGATCTCGCCCACGGACTCGTGGTCGAGGTGACCGCCCCGGCCGCGCTCCATCAGCCGCCTGGCCTCGCTCAGCCGGGTGGAGGCCTGGTCGAGGTAGGCGACACCGCGCTCGTCGTCGCCGTCGGACAGGTGGTTGAGCTTGAAGTCCTCGATGCCGCGCTTGAGGCCGTACAGGGAGTCCCCGGGCAGGGCGTCCGAGCTGGCCGCGGCGACTCCGCCGAACGCTCCGGCCGCGACCGACACGCTCAGGCCGCCTGCGGCCAGCCCCTTGGTGAGCCGGGAGCGCGGTCGCAGTTTCCCGAGCGGACTCGCCCGGTGGGCGCCCCCCGCCCGATGGGAGCGCTGCTCGGGGACCGCGGGTTCCGCCCCGTCGCCTGCCAGCAGCATGGCCTCCATCGCGGCCACCAGCTGGGCTCGCTGGACGACCTTGACCTCGGGGTCCAGCTCAGGCCTGGGCAGCTCGCCGAGACACTCCGCGAGGGCCAACAGACGGTCCGGATCGGGGTGTTCCGCAGCGGCCGGCGGGTGTCCTTCGGACTGCTCGGCCGGCGGGTGTCCTTCGGACTGCTCGGCCGCCGCGTCCCGGTCGGACTGCTCCTCCAGGGCCTGGGCGAAGGCGTTCGCCCGCCGGTGCGCCGATACGTTCGCGATCACTGGCGGCACCTCCTCTCGTCATGACGGTCGACTCCCCAGGGGGTCCTGAGGGTTGCACGCCCTGACCACAAGCACACGATCGGGTGATCGATGTCGGCCAGGGAGTGACCACAGGGAGCCTGCATCCCGCACAACGAGCGGCGCGGCACTTGGGTTACGGACTGCGGATGATCGGATCGGGGAGTCAACGGACTTTCACCGAGAGCGAGTTGATGGTTACCGGGCGTGCGCTCTCAGCGGGCGTCGTCCGGGAGGAGCCGGGCCAGGGTGCGGACGGCCCGGTACTGGAGGGTCTTGATGGCGCCCTCGTTCTTGCCCATCACCCGGGCGGTCTCGGCGACCGAGAGGCCCTGGAGGAAACGGAGGGTCACGCACTCCTGCTGCTGCGGGTTGAGCCGGCGGACGGCGTCGAGCAGCGCGGCGTTGGAGAGGGACTCCAGGACGGAGTCCTCCGGGGAACGCTCGACCTCGTTGGCGTCGAGCATCTCGCCGGTGGTGACCTCGAGCCGGAACCGGCTGGACTTGAAGTGGTCGGCGACGAGGTTGCGCGCGATCGTGACGAGCCAGGCGCCGAAGTCGCGGCCCTGCCAGGTGAACGTGCCGATCCTCCTGAGCGCGCGCAAGAACGTCTCGCTCGTCAGGTCTTCGGCGGTGGCCTTACCTCCTACCCGGTAATAGATGTACCGGTACACCGTGTCGCTGTACTGGTCGTACAGGCGGCCGAAGGCGTCGGCCTCGCCGGCCTGGGCGCGTTCGACCAGGTCCATCATGCGGGCGCTGTCGCTGTCCGCGGCCGGACGGCGGGCCGTTGCGGCACCGGTCGGACGCCGTCGTCTGCCGACGGCCGCGGAACCTTCGGCCAGTGCGTAGCACGGGCCGATCGGTGCCGTGGCTACGGCGAGGGCGGGGACGGCGTACGCGGTGGGGACGAAGCCGCGCAACAGGTCTTGGACCGTTGCGCGCAGCGTAGCCAGGCCCGAGGCGTCAACCCCGACGTGTGGGTACACGGGACTCCCAGAGGCAGAGCTTCCATCACGTGCAGTGCGGGACCGTTCACCCGTCGTAGCGACGGAAGGGGTACCGGATTGCGTCTGAGGAGAATAACGCTTAGTGCAGGCCCTGCTACACCCAGTTGCTCTATTCATCGATTACGTCGCTTCTGTAACCGATTGGGGTCCCATCAAGTACCGCAGAGTGACCGGTTGTTGATCGAAAACGGTCGCGTTCTGTCAGTGAACAGGGCGTGTTGTGGCCGTGTGCAGCCAATGTCGCTGCACACGGGGTTACGCCGGTAAAACCCGTGGATTGGTGTGTTTGCCTGGTTACCGACGGCGCTTGTGCAGGGCGATCGCCGCCGCTGTGCCGCCCGCCACCGCTCCTACGCCCGCCGCCGCGGGGATGCCGACCTTCGCGGCCTTCCTGCCGGTGCGGTAATCACGTAGACGCCAGTCCAGTTGCCGTGCGTGCTTGCGGAGCTTGGTGTCCGGGTTGATCGCGTAGGGGTGGCCGACCAGGGAGAGCATCGGGATGTCGTTGTGGCTGTCGCTGTACGCGGCGCAGCGGGAGAGGTCGAGGCCCTCCGCCGCGGACAGGGCGCGGACCGCCTCCGCCTTCGCGGGGCCGTGCAGCGGTTCGCCGACCAGCTTGCCGGTGTAGACGCCGTCCACGGACTCCGCCACCGTGCCCAACGCGCCGGTGAGGCCGAGCCGTCGCGCGATCACCTGGGCGATCTCCACCGGTGCCGCTGTGACCAACCACACCTTCTGGCCCGCGTCCAAGTGGGCCTGGGCGAGCGCGCGGGTGCCCGGCCAGATGCGCTCGGCCATGTACTCGTCGTAGATCTCCTCGCCGATCGACTGGAGCTCGGCGACGCGGTGCCCCTTCACGATGGAGAGGGCCGAGTCGCGGGCCTCCTGCATGTGTTCGGGGTCCTCGAAGCCGGCCAGCCGGAACCACGCCTGCTGCCAGGCGAACTTGGCGAGGTCGCGGGTCTCGAAGAACTTCCGTTTGTACAGGCCGCGGCCGAAGTGGAAGAGGGAGGCGCCCTGCATCACGGTGTTGTCCAGGTCGAAGAAGGCGGCGGCCTTGTCGTCGCCCAGGACCGGGAACTGCGACTCCGGTTCCGCACCGGAGGTGTCCTCGGTCTCCTGGGAGGACTTGCGGGCTGCCTCCGCCGAGGCTTCGCCTGCCAACACGCTTCGCGCCGTGGCGGAGCGCCTACGGGGAGTGAGCCATCCGAGAGCGGCCATGGCGTGAGCATAGCCAGTCTGTTCGGTGGTTCCGGAGTCGCGAGGTTTGAAGGGTGTGAACACTCCGCGACCGCACCGTTAAACAGGGGCGAGAATGGGCGTCATGAGTCCCCTATTCGGCCGCAGGGCGGCCAGGTCTCCCGGTGAACGGCTCGTCACTCTGATCCGCAAGCCGGGCTGTCATCTGTGTGATGACGCACAGTCCGTGATCGAGAAGGTGTGTGGAGATCTCGGGGTTCCCTGGGAGCAGAAGAGCATCGAGGAGGATCCTCAACTCCACGATCAGTACTGGGAGCAGATCCCGGTGGTGCTCGTCGACGGGGAGCAGCACACTTTCTGGCGTGTGAACGAGGATCGCCTCCGCCGGGCCCTGACCGCTTAGGATCGATGGCGAGTTGGTCTCGGGGGCGGGATTATTGAGGGAAGTGTGCGGTTTTGCCTCCAGGAGAGACGCGCGTGACCCCGGTCACGTTGGCCGGGCAAATCGGACACCATCTTTGTGCACGCGTTCACAAAGACATAGCCTGCATTCGACGGGGCGGTCTGGGGACGCATGACCGCCTACAGCCCCGCTCTACCCGCAGGAGCACCGTGGCAACTGGCCGAACTCACCGACCGGCGACCCGTAGCCGAGGAATTCCCGAGGCCACCGTCGCCAGGCTTCCGCTGTACCTCCGCGCGCTGACCGCACTGTCGGAGCGCTCGGTACCCACGGTCTCCTCCGAGGAGCTCGCGGCCGCTGCGGGGGTCAACTCCGCCAAGCTGCGCAAGGATTTTTCCTACCTGGGTTCTTACGGAACGCGCGGTGTCGGCTACGACGTCGAGTATCTCGTCTACCAGATCTCGCGTGAGCTGGGGCTCACCCAGGACTGGCCGGTTGTGATCGTCGGTATCGGTAACCTCGGCGCCGCTCTCGCCAACTACGGCGGGTTCGCGTCGCGTGGATTCCGGGTCGCCGCGCTGATCGACGCCGATCCGGCGATGGCGGGCAAGCCCGTCGCGGGGATTCCGGTGCAGCACTCGGACGACCTGGAAAAGATCATCGAGGACAACGGCGTGTCCATCGGTGTCATCGCGACTCCCGCGGGTGCCGCCCAGCCGGTGTGCGACCGGCTCGTGGCCGCCGGGGTCACCTCCATCCTGAACTTCGCGCCGACCGTGCTGTCCGTGCCGGACGGCGTCGACGTGCGCAAGGTCGACCTCTCCATCGAGCTGCAGATCCTCGCCTTCCACGAGCAGCGCAAGGCCGGTGAGGAGGCCGCCGCCGGTGCCGACGGCGCCGGTCCGGTCGCCGCGGGCCGTGGTGACTCCGCCTCCGCCGACAAAGGGCCCGACGGGGACGTACCCGCCGTGATGCCGGCATGAGTCTCCTCGTCGTCGGGCTGAGTCACCGCAGCGCACCGGTCAGCGTGCTGGAGCGGGCGGCGCTGCATGTCGATGCGCGGGTGAAGTTGCTCCAGGACACGGTCGCGGCGGAGCCGGCCGCGGAGGCCGCGGTGCTGGCCACCTGCAACCGGATCGAGCTGTACGCCGACGTGGACAAGTTCCACGCGGGGGTGGCCGAGCTGTCGACGCTGCTCGCTCAGCACAGTGGGGTGGGGCTGGACGAGCTCACTCCCTATCTGTACGTGCATTACGAGGACCGGGCCGTCCACCATCTGTTCTCCGTGGCCTGTGGGCTCGACTCCATGGTTGTCGGGGAGGGGCAGATCCTCGGGCAGATCAAGGACTCGCTTGCCCGGGCGCAGGAGCTGCACACTGCTGGGCGGTTGCTGAACGATCTCTTCCAGCAGGCGTTGCGGGTCGGGAAGCGGGCGCACTCCGAGACCGGGATCGACCGGGCCGGGCAGTCGCTGGTGACGTTCGGGCTGGAGCAGTTGGCTTCGGGTACGGCTGTGCAGGACTGGGCTCTCGGTAAGAAGGCGCTGGTCATCGGGGCCGGGTCGATGTCCTCGCTGGCGGCGGCGACGCTGGCGCGGGTGGGTGTCTCGGAGATCGTGATCGCCAACCGGACCGCTGAGCGGGCCTCGCGGCTGGTGGAGATCCTCAACGAGGGTGCCTCCGATACGGACGTGGTTGCCCGTGCGGTACCGATGGAATCGGTGTCGGACGAGCTGACACGTGCCGATGTTGTGGTGTCTTGTACGGGGGCCACTGGGCTTGTTCTGACTGCTGAGGCTGTTGCGGCCGGGCGGGGGTGGGACGCGCAACTCGGCGCTGGCGAGGTGCCGCCCGCGCCCACCCGTGCCGCCCCAGGCGGCACATCTGCCCGCGGTCTGGCCGAGCCCGAAGAAAACTGTCCGCTCGACCTCGCCCCCGTGCCCGCCACCGCCGGTTTCTCCGTGCTCGGGGAAGCCGCCGTTGCCGGGATGGCCGCCTCCGAGCTGGAGCAGCATGCCGCCTGGGTGGACAACGCGCCCCGGCCGCAGGGATCCGTCGCTGTCGTCGATCCCGCCCAGGAAGCCGACACGATCGCCGCGCTCGCCGCCACCGCCGCTGTCATCGGGCGGGTGCCCGAGCGGCGTAAGCCGGAGCCTGTCGCCGAGATTCCGCGGCCCACGCCCTCGCTCTTCCTGCTCGATCTCGCCATGCCGCGGGACATCGACGCCGCCGTGCACCGGCTCGGCGGGGTGCGGCTCGTGGACATCGAGTCGCTGGCCGAGGCTTCGGCGGACGCTCCCATGGCGGCCGACGTCGACCAGGTGCGTCGTATCGTCGCCGATGAGGTCGCCGCCTTCGGGGCCGCGCTTCGGGCGGCGCACATCACGCCCACCGTCGTGGCCCTGCGGACCATGGCCGCCGATGTCGTCGCCGGTGAGATCGCCCGGCTCGACGGGCGGCTGCCGGGGCTCGACGACAAGCAGCGCGGGGAGATCACGCAGACCGTGCGGCGCGTGGTCGACAAGCTGCTGCACGCGCCGACCGTACGGGTCAAGCAGCTCGCGGCCGAGCCCGGCGGGGCCGGGTACGCCGATGCGTTGCGGACTCTGTTCGACCTCGACCCCGAGACGGTGGCCGCCGTCTCCCGTGCCGAGGACAGCACCACCGATGAGGAAGGCCGAGGGTCGGCATGAGTACCAAGGCGCTACGGCTCGGGACCAGGCGGAGCAAGCTCGCCATGGCCCAGTCCGGGCAGGTGGCGGACGCCGTGAGCCAGGTGACCGGGCGGCCCGTCGAGCTCGTCGAGATCACCACGTACGGCGATGTGTCCAGGGAGGCGCTCGCGCAGATCGGCGGCACGGGTGTGTTCGTGACCGCGCTGCGGGAGGCCCTGCTCAAGGGGGAGGTCGACTTCGCGGTGCACTCGCTGAAGGACCTGCCGACCGGGCAGCCGGACGAGCTGGCGCTGGCCGCCGTACCCGAGCGTGAGGACCCGCGTGACGTCCTTGTCGCCCGGGACGCCCTGAAGTTCACCGACCTGCCCCGCGGCGCCCGGATCGGTACCGGTTCGCCCCGTCGGGCAGCGCAGTTGAACGCGTACGCCCGTGCGCACGGACTTGATATCGAGACGGTTGCGATCCGGGGGAACATCGACACCCGGATGCGGTTCGTGCGCGATGGTGAAGTGGACGCGGTGGTGCTGGCTGCGGCAGGGCTGCAGCGCATCGGCCGTATCGACGAAGTGACCGACTTCCTGTCGGTCGACACGGTTTTGCCCGCTCCCGGCCAGGGAGCACTCGCGATCGAGTGCACCGCGGACAACGCGGACCTGATCGCAGCGCTCGGCGAGCTCGACGACCCGTTCACGCGGGTCGCCGTGACCGCCGAGCGGTCACTGCTCGCCGCCCTGGAGGCCGGCTGCTCCGCCCCTGTGGGCGCGCTGGCCGACCTGCTGGCCGACGGGCAGATTGTCAAGGAAATGCGCCTGCGGGGCGTCGTCGGCACGACCGACGGCTCGCGCATGGTGCAGTTGTCCACCACCGGTCCCGTGCCCGAGACGTACGACCAAGCAATGGCGCTCGGCCGTGAACTCGCGGCCGGCATGCTTGCCCAGGGCGCGGCCGGTCTGATGGGGGAGCGAGCACAGTGAGCCCCACCACCCTTCCCGCCGGTCCTGAACACGGGCACGTCACCTTCCTCGGTGCCGGACCCGGAGATCCGGGACTACTGACTCTGCGCGCCGTGGAGGCGCTCACGAACGCGGACGTCCTCGTCGCCGGGCATGAAGTGCTCGACGTCGTACGCGTCCACGCTCGTTCGGGCGTCGCTGTCGTGAACACGGACACGGAGTCGCCTTCGACTCCGGTTCCGGGCACGGGCGCGCCCCAACTGACAGTCGTTGACGGCACGTCAACAACCGCTCCTGTCCCCGCTGTACGGGATGCGGCACATCTTGTCATGGAGGCCGCGCGGGGCGGCAGGCGGGTCGTGCGTGCGGTGTCCGGGGACCCCGGGCTCGACGCGTACGCCGCCGAGGAGATGCTGGCCTGCGTCCGTGCGGGCGTGCCCTTCGAGGTCGTGCCCGGTGTGGCCGCCGCCGTAGGCGTGCCCGCCTACGCCGGTGTGCCGCTGCGGGACGCGCAGGGCGCGGACGTGCGGTTCGTCGACGCGCGCACGGCCTCCGACCGGTGCTGGACGGAGGTGGGGGCGTCGGACGGGACGGTGGTCGTGTCGACGACCCTGGACTCCGTGGGCGCCGCCGCCGGGGAGTTCGTCGCGGCCGGGCGCAAGCCCGATACGCCGATGACGGTCACCCTCGCCGGTACCACCACGCGCCAGCGCACCTGGACCGCGACCCTGGGCACCATCGCCCAGACGCTCAAGCAGGCCAAGGTGCTGCCCTCGCCCGAGGGCGGGCGGTCGGTGATAGCCGTGGTCGGTGAGCGGTCTGCCGCCGCGCAGCGCGACCAGCTGTCGTGGTTCGAGAACAAGCCGCTGTTCGGCTGGAAGGTTCTCGTGCCGCGTACGAAGGAGCAGGCGGCGTCGCTCTCCGACCAGCTGCGGTCCTACGGGGCCGTGCCGCACGAGGTGCCGACCATCGCCGTCGAGCCGCCGAGAACGCCCCAGCAGATGGAGCGGGCGGTCAAGGGGCTGGTCACCGGGCGCTACGAGTGGATCGCCTTCACCTCGGTCAATGCCGTCAAGGCTGTTCGGGAGAAGTTCGAGGAGTACGGGCTCGACGCGCGGGCCTTCGCCGGTATCAAGGTCGCGGCGGTGGGTGAGCAGACCGCCAAGGCGCTGATCGCGTTCGGTGTGAAGCCCGACCTGGTGCCGAGTGGTGAGCAGTCGGCCGCGGGCCTGCTCGAGGACTGGCCGCCGTACGACCCTGTCTTCGACCCGATCGACCGGGTGTTCCTGCCGCGGGCCGACATCGCCACCGAGACGCTGGTCGCCGGGCTCATCGAGCTCGGGTGGGAGGTCGACGACGTCACCGCCTACCGGACCGTGCGTGCTTCGCCGCCGCCGGCGGAGACGCGGGAGGCGATCAAGGGGGGCGGGTTCGACGCCGTTCTCTTCACGTCGTCGTCGACGGTGCGGAACCTGGTGGGTATCGCCGGGAAGCCGCACAACGTGACCGTGATCGCGTGTATCGGTCCCGCCACGGCCAAGACCGCCGAGGAGCACGGGCTGCGGGTGGACGTGATGGCTCCCGAGCCGTCCGTGCACAAGCTGGCCGAGGCGCTGGCCGACTTCGGGCTGCGGCGGCGTGCTGCCGCGCTGGAGGCGGGGGATCCCGTCACGCGGCCGAGTGAGCGGCGGCCGGGGGCCAGGCGGCGTCGTACCACCTGAGTCGGGCCAAGGACCACCTTCGAGACACAGCGGACCCGGGCGGCGTCGGCGATGACAAGGGCATCGCGGGCGCCGCCTATACTTTGGCCCAATACTTTAAAGTGCAAGGAAATCGCTTGCTGAGTCTTGCTGGGCCTGTGTGTGCCCTGAGGTGAGGTGGCGTCTTGGGCCGTCCAGAACGACCGGTCGACCCCGACGCCGGGCCCGTGCAGAACTTCGCGCGCGCCTTGCGGTCGCTGCGCAGAGAGGGCTTACGCACAGGCCTGTGGAGCGGATCCGGACGAGTGGGAGCGCCGTCGGGAGGCCGTCGCCGAGGAGGCGGCGCCGCAGGGGAGCGACGAGGGGGACTCGCCCTATCAGGGGCTGGCGAGGTTCGAGCCGGGGGACCGGGACCTGTTCTTCGGCCGGGACCGGTTGGTCGAGGACGCGTTGCGGCTGGTGCTGGACCACCGGTTCGCGGTGCTGCACGGCATCTCGGGCAGCGGGAAGTCCTCACTTCTGCGGGCCGGGTTGCTCCCGCGTCTGGAAGACCTGATGCGGGAGCGGGCCTGCGATACGGAACTCCGGCTGATCACGCCGGGGCCCCGGCCCGCCGCCACCCACGAGCGGCTGCTCGACCCGCCGCCGGACGGGCCGGAACGGTTCGTGGTGGTGGACCAGTTCGAGGAGATCTTCACGCTGTGCCGGGACCGGGCCGACCGCTGGCGGTTCGTGGACCGCCTCCTGGCCGCCCGGGACCCGGCGAGCCGGCTGCGCGTGGTGATCGCGGTGGGCGGCAGCTTCCACCCCCGGTGCGTGCAGCACGACGGTCTGGCCGACGTACTGCGACACAACGCCCTGGCCGTGCGCCCCATGAGCCGGGCGGAGTTGCAGGAGGCGGTGGTCAGGCCGGCCACGGCGGCGGGGCTGCGGGTGGAGCGGGAGCTCACCGCCCGGATCGTCGAGGAGGCCACGGACCGGCCCGGCGCGCTGCCGATGCTCTCGCAGGCCCTGCGGGAGACCTGGCGGAGACGGACCAGCGGTGTTCTGACGCTGGCCGCGTACGAGGCGGCGGGCGGCATCCACGGCGCGATCGCCGCGGCCACCGAGGAGGTCTACGGCGGTCTCTCGCCCGTCCAGGCCGCCACCGCCCGTCGACTGTTGCTGGCGCTCATCACCCCCGGCGAGGGCAGCGCCGACACCCGTCGCCCGGTCAGCCGCGACGATCTGCGCGAGTGGCCCGATCCCGAGCTGCCCGTCGTCCTCGACCGGCTCGCCCGCGCCCGGCTGGTCATCCTGGACGAGGCAAACGTCGAACTCACCCACGAGGCCCTGATCACCCACTGGCCGCGGCTCCAGGGGTGGATCGAGACGAACCGGGAACGGCTGCGCGAGCACCGGCGACTCAGCGAGGCCGCGCGGCTGTGGAAGGAGCGCGACCACGACCCCGGCAGCCTCTACCGGGGAACCCATCTCGCCATCGCCGACCAGCTGTTCGACCGGGGAACCAGCGACCAGGACCTCACCGGGCGGGAGCGGGCCTTCCTCAGTGCCTCTCGGGTCGCCGACTCCATGGAGCACTGGAAGGCGAGGCGGACACGACGGCGGATGCGGTCACTGGCGGTAGGGTGCACCGCCGTCGTGGTGGGCGCGCTTCTCGCCGCGCAGATCGCCTGGCAGCGCAGCCACACGGCCGACCTGGAGAACGTCCGCGCCACGGCCCTGGAAGCCGCCGCTCTCGCCGCCCAGACCCAGTCGGTCGATCCCCGTACCGCCGCCCTGCTCAGCGTCGCCGCCTGGCGGCTCGCCCCCTCCCCGGTCAGCCGCGCGGCCCTGATCGGCACACTCGCCGAACCCGAGGACGACATCCTGACCGGGCCGGTGCTCGGTGACCACGACCGTGCCTTCCTCGTCGACTCCGGCCGCACCCTGCTGGTTGCGGGGACCGGTACCTGGTCCTCCTGGGACGTGGCCACACACCGCCCCACCGGATCGGGTCCGCTGCCGGACGGCCGGGTGGCCGAGGCGGACCCGGCGGGCCGGACCCTTCTGACCGTCGGTGGGCGCCTGTGGCACCTGACCGCGGGGACCGGTACCGGTCGTCCCGTGACGGGTGGCCGGGTGTTCGGCTTCGGGGCCGACGGGCACAGCTATGTCGTACGGGACTCCGGGCCGGACCCCGAGGTGCGGCTGCGTGCGGTCGACGGCGGCAGGACGTTGTTCGAGGCGGCGGGCGACGCCTATCCCGTCCCCTCGCCCGATGACCGCTTGGTGGCCGTCTGCCGGCCGGACCGGCCGCCGCAGGTGTGGGACACCGCCCGCGGTGTGACCAGGCCAGGCGACTGGGAGACCCTCCGGCCGGTGGGCTGCTCCTCGGCGACCGTCGCCTTCGGCGCGGACGGCGGACGGCTCGCCATGGTCACGGACACCGGCGTCCGCGTCTGGGACACGGCCACCGGGCGACGACTCGCCGACCTCGCCGGGGCGGCGGTCACCGGGCACCTCGCCTTCACGCCGGACGGAGCGTTCCTGGCCGCGTCCGGCACCGACGGCGTCACGGTCTGGCGGATCGCGGCGCCCAGGCTGCCGGTGCTGCGCCGGCCGGTGCCCCAGAGCTCCGTCACCGCCCTCGCCTGGGACCCCGCCGACAGGACTCTGCGCTATCTGACGGGCAGCACCGTGCACTCCCTCGACCTCGCCGCGGGCCTGGCAGCGCCCTGGCGCGAGCGACCCGTGGACGCCGTACTGCTCAGTCCGGACGGCCGCCTCCTGGCCACCGCGCAACGGATCGGGGCCGGTTACCGGATGCGGCTCCAGGAGACCCGTTCCGCCCGTGTCGTCGCCGAACTGGCCATCCCCCGCCGGGACCGCGAACCCCTCGGGGCCTCCCGGCCGCTGCTGGCCTTCAGTCCGGACAGCCGCAGCATCGCCTACGGCACCGCAGCGGTGTCCGGGCCCGTGCACACCACACGGTTCGCGATACGCGACGTCTCGCAGACCGGCCGGAAGGCCACCACCTTCGACGTGACGGGTCCGGCCGGGTCCACGGCCCGCACCATCGTCCTCACCGCGCGCGGCCGGAAGCTGCTGGTCGGCTGGAGCACGCCCGCGGGCTCCCTCGTCGGTCAGGTCTGGGACACCTCGGACGGGCTTCCGTGGGCGCGCTCGGACGATCGGGCGGCCGTGGTCAAGGAGGCCATGGCCACCGGCTTCAGCAGCCGGATGGCCCTGTCGCCCGACGGACCCGACCCGCACCCCGCGTTCGTCGACGGAAGACAGGCGTACGCCCTCGCGGTCAGCGCCGGCGGTACGCACACGGCCACGGGCGGGGCCTTCGGCACGGTCACCGTGTGGGACACCGGAACGGCCCGAGTCCCGCGGGCCGTGATCCCCGCGCCCGCCGCCGACGCCGACTGCGCGGCCTGCGCACGCGTCACCGCCCTGGCCTTCAGCCCCGACGGCACCACCCTCGCCATCGCCTACGGCTCGGGAGCACTGACTCTGTGGGACCTCGACCTGAACCGGCCCCTGGGCGGCAGCCCGGCCGGCTCGGGCGACGCGATCGACTCGCTGGCCTTCGGCCTCGACGGCTACCTCTGGGCCGCCGGCCCGCACGTCTCCGTCCGCGCCTACCCGGTCGGCCCCGCACAGGTCGCCGCCCGGCTCTGTGCCCGCGCGGGCCGGCCCCTGACCGTCGCCGAGTGGCGGCGCTACCTTCCCGGAGTGTCCTATCGGCGCGTCTGTGACGGGCCGGGCCCGGACGACGGGTCCGCGCAGGTCGAGGCCGGCCCCGGCCTCGACGAGCCCACTCGCGCACCCTCGGCGGCGGCCGTGCTGCCGGACGCCGCCGACGGGACACCCCTGGCCTCCCCCGATCCCGGGCCCCGGGCACGGGCGGAACACCGGCCGGACGAGAACCGGGTCGGTCCGGGTGAGAAGCGGGCGGCTTACGGCGATAACCGGAAAGCGGAAATGCCGGCGTCCGGAGAAAAGCGGACCGAGGGAAATCCGTCGGCGCTCCGGAACACGTCCCGGTCCTCGCACGGAGACACGAACGGACCGGGTCACCGGCCCACTCGGTAGCACCGATCAGCCACCAGGGCCCACTGACACGTCCGCGCAACCTCGCCGTGAAGGTGGTGTCACACAGCCGTTTCATACCCGGCGGCAAAGTCGCCGATCGCGTTGTTTACTCCCCTGACCTGCATTGATCAACAACTCCGAGGCTCCGAAAGTGGATGTCGAACGGCCCGCTCCACCGCCGACTCCCCCCCGGTTCGGCGGTGGCGCGGTCACCGTGCCGGCCCTCACACCCCGAGGGCCGGCAAATCCAAATGCGCAGAGCAGTTACCGGATTTTCGTCAGCCGAGCTTTCCCACGTCATGGAAAGCCGACTTTCCCCTGGAGTATTCGATGCGATTCGCGCTCCGCACCACCCCCACCCGCCGCCTCGCCCGAAGTGCCGGTGCCGTCGCCGCCCTCGCGCTGGGCGCCTCCCTCATGGCCGCCCCGCAGTCGTACGCCGCCAACAGCCCCACCATCGCGGAGCTCCTCCAGCGCTGCGGCTCGGCCGACGTGTGCAAGTTCCACCCGCAGAGCTACACCGCGTACACCGGCCCGGCCCACGTGATCGGCACCCCCGCGTACAACTGCGCTCACGAGATCAACCCCAGCACCGTCAGCTGGTCGGACACGACCTCCGCCACGAACACGGTCGGCGTCTCGATCGAGGCGAGCATGGAGTTCTGGAAGGTCTACAAGGTCTCCGTCGAGGCCTCGTACTCCCACTCCTGGACGACCTCGCACACCGACACCGACACCAAGACGGTCAACATCCGCCCCGGATACAAGGGCTGGCTCGAGCGCGGCACCGCCAAGCAGAAGGCCAAGGGCTGGTACGAGTTCCACTTCGGCAAGCGCTACTACGGCCACTACATCTGGTACATCAACAACTACCAGGCGGCGGCCTGGGACGGCGACCACCCCAACAACGGCTACGTCACCATGAAGGACAGGCCCATGACGTCCGCCGAGCGCGCCGCGCACCACTGCTGAACCGTCCCGTAGGACAGCGGGCGGCCGGCGCCGGGCAACGGACCGCGCCGGGCCGCCCGCCCCCACCGAGAAGTGGTGTTCCGTGATGCCAGACAGTCGTCTTCGTCCGCGTGCCGCCGTCGCGGCCGCCCTCTGTTCGCTGCTGTTCCTCGCGGGCTGCGGCGGCGCGGCGAAGGGAAACAGTGCGACCGCCTACGCGGACGAGGTGGGGCCGACGGTGATCGGCACCGACGGTTCGGCCGAGAGCCGGGTCGTTGCGGCCCTGTACGGCGAACTGCTCGCCGACGCGGGCGTGAAGGTGCGTATGGCGAACACCCGTTACTCCTCGCCCGCGGACACCACGCGTGCCGTGGCGGAGGGTCGGATCGGTCTCGCGCCCGCCTACGAGACCTCGACTCTGCGCGCCCTGCCCGCGGCTCAGACCCTGCCCGGCAACATGGCCGCCACCCTCAGCATGGCCCTGCCCCCCGGCATCGACGCCCTGCCCCCCGCACGGGCCCAGAACGGCGTCGTCCTCGCGGTCACCCGGGCCACCGCCCACAAGCACGGCCTGCGCACCCTCGCCGACCTCGCGAACGCCGGCCGCCTCACCCTCGGCGGCCCCGCCTCCGGCGATCCGGACGCCCCGTCGGCCGCCTCGCTGCAAAAGGTCTACGGCACCCACCTCACCGAGACCGGTACCTCGGCCACCGCCGACGTCCTGGTCCTGCACGGCACCGACCCCGTCATCACCCGGGACGGCCTGGTCGTGCTGACCGATCCGAAGAACGCCCTGCCGCCCGAGCACGTCTTCCCGCTCATCGGCGCCCCCTATGCGGATCTGGCCGCAAGCAAAGCCCTGGCCAGCCTCAACTCCCGGCTCACCACGACTCAGTTGGCCGCACTGGCCGCCGACGTCGACGGCGGGGCCTCCCCGTCCGGCACGGCTCGGACATGGCTGCGGTCCAACGGCCTGCTCGGCTGAGCCCTCCCCACCCTCCCCGAAAGCGAAAGGCACCCCCGACATGGGCAACCTCCGCAGAAAGCTCACCATCGCCGCGCTCGCAGTTGCATCCGCCACGGGTGTCCTCGCGGCGCCCGCGACGGCCAGCGCCGCCACCGCCAACGTGCAGATCAAGATCTGCAACGACAACGGCTCCGCCCTGAAGTTCTTCCTCGTCGGCGACAACGACCACGGCGACTCGGTCAACTCCCGGTTCTGGGACGTCCCGGCCAACGGCTGCACAACGGCCTGGAACTACTGGTGGCAGGCGAACAGCTCGGTCGAGTTCCACTACGTCCGTCCCCCGGGCGGCTGGACCTGGCACCAGGTGTACGTCCCGAAGTCCAAGAACGGCCGTACCTTCACCTACCACCAGTCGTAGACACGACCACCGCCCGCCCCGGGACCCGTTGCGACAGGACGTCGGCAAAGGTGTCCCCGGGGCGGGCGTAGCGTAGACGGCATGTCGAAGTACGGATCCTTCCCCGGTACGCGTCCTCGGCGGTTGCGTACCACCCCCGTCATGCGCCGGATGGTCGCCGAGACCCGGCTGCACCCCGCTGACTTCATCCTTCCGGCGTTCGTGCGGGAGGGCGTCAGTGAGCCCGTGCCGATCGCGGCCATGCCCGGGGTCGTACAGCACACGCGGGACAGTCTGAAGAAGGCGGCCGCGGAGGCCGTGGCTGCCGGGGTCTCCGGGATCATGCTCTTCGGGGTGCCGGAGGAGTCGAAGAAGGACGCTCTGGGGACGCCGGGGACCGATCCGGACGGGATTCTTCAGGTCGCCATCAGGGACGTGCGGGCCGAGGTGGGGGACGAGCTGCTCGTCATGTCCGACCTGTGTCTCGACGAGACCACCGACCACGGGCACTGCGGGGTGCTGGACGACCAGGGGCGGGTCGACAACGACGCCACCCTGGAGCGGTACGCCGAGATGGCCCAGGTGCAGGCCGACGCGGGCGCCCATGTCGTGGGGCCCAGCGGGATGATGGACGGGCAGATCGGGGTCGTGCGGGACGCCCTTGATCAGATCGGGCGGGAGGATGTCGCCATCCTCGCCTACACCGTCAAGTACGCCTCCGCCTTCTACGGTCCCTTCCGGGAGGCCGTCGGCTCGTCGCTGCAGGGTGACCGGAAGACCTATCAGCAGGATCCCGCGAACGTGCGGGACTCGCTGCGGGAGCTCGCCCTCGATCTGGAGGAGGGCGCCGACATGGTGATGGTCAAGCCGGCCGGGCCCTATCTCGACATCCTGGCGCGGGTCGCCGACGCGGTGGACGTGCCCGTCGCCGCCTATCAGATCTCCGGGGAGTACTCGATGATCGAGGCCGCCGCGGAGAAGGGCTGGATCGACCGGGACCGGGCGATCCTGGAGGCGCTGACCGGGATCAAGCGGGCCGGGGCGCGGAACATCCTCACCTACTGGGCGACCGAAGTGGCTCAGAAGCTCGGCTGACGAAGTCGCCGCACGGCGTGTTGCGGCAACGTTTCGAGCTCGGTCCGGACACGGCCCGAGCTCGAACCGGCCAACGTCCGGATAACAACCCCTACTTCGCCTGGTGATCTTCTGGTGTTCTGTCCGTAATTCGCAACCGGATGTGGTGGATTTGTCGGGCCGCGTCGAACCTTCGGCTTGATGGACCGCTTACATCCGCCGAATTGACGAGTTCCCGACATCCTCCATATCTTCTGCGCCTGGCCTGATCCATTCGGAACGGTTCCGAACGGCGATCTCTGGGGGGACACCACCATGAGCTGGTTCATCGAGGTACTCAAGAAGTACGCAGTCTTCAGCGGCCGTGCTCGCCGCAAGGAGTACTGGATGTACATGCTGTTCGTCGTGATCATCTACGCCGTGCTGCTGGGTATCGGCATCGCGGCCAAGGTGGCGTGGCTGCCGATCATCTTCTACGTCGGGATCCTGCTGCCGAGCCTGGGTGTCACGATTCGCCGTCTGCACGACACGGGCCGCAGCGGCTGGTGGATCCTGTTCGGCCTGGTTCCGCTCGTCGGCGGCATCACCCTGTTCGTCTTCTCGGTGCTGGACAGCGAGCCCGGTGACAACAAGTACGGCCCCAACCCGAAGCTCGCCCCGGCGCACGTGTGACGCCGTAACTCCGCTTCGAGGCCGCCCGGTCAGTGCCGGGCGGCCTTCTGGTTTTCCGCGGGGACGAGGGGGGCCGCCCTGTTCGTGGCCGGGCCCTCGTCGCGTACCCCCTGGCCGTCGTTGCACCCCGCGAGGACGGGGAGCGTGAGGACGGCGAGCAGGGCGAGGGCGGTCGTACGGGGTGTGTGGCGGGTGGGCATGGGAACAGGCTGCGGGTGCGGACGGGTGTTCGCCAGCGCCAGCTGTGAATCCGGGACGCCTTCTGGGCGGGGACCGCTGTGACCTGCGTGGACGTGCTGTCCCGAGTGTCTCGCGCGGGACGCGGGACGGGGCATGTCGGGCACCGGGCACCATCAACTGCCGCCGCGAGTTAGGTTCTTGACCAACGTGATGGTTGTCCGTTGAAGGACCGACTCATAGGGGAGACGCCCATGTCCGGTGACGCGCTGAGCCAGGACCCGGCCGAACTGGCCAAGAGGATCGACACCACCAAGGCACATCCTGCCCGCGTCTACGACGTCTTCCTCGGCGGCAAGGACAACTACCCCGCCGACCGCGAGGCGGCCGCCGCCGCGCTCGCCGCCAACCCGCGCGGTTACCTCGACGTACGCCACAACCGCGACTTCATGCGACGGGCCGTCGACCGGCTGGCCGAGCGGGACGGCATCCGGCAGTTCCTCGACATCGGCACCGGGCTGCCCACCGCCGAGAACGTCCACCAGATCGCCCAGCGGATCCGGCCCGACGCACGGGTCGTATACGTCGACAACGATCCGGTGGTGCTGGCGCATGCCCGTGCGCTGCTCACCAGCGGGCCCGAGGGGTGTACGGACTACATCGACGCCGACTTCAAGAGCCCCGCGCAGATCCTCGAACAGGCCGCCAAGACCCTGGACTTCGACCAGCCGATCGCACTGTGCCTGGTCGCGATCCTGCACTTCGTGGAGGACGACGAGGCCTATCCGATCGTGCGGGAGCTCGTGGAGGCGCTGCCCGCGGGGAGCCGGATCGTGCTCAGCCATCTGACCGACGAGATGCATCCCGAGCCCACCCGCGCGGTCCAGCGGACCTACACCGAGCGCGGGTTCACCTTCGTGTTCCGGTCCAAGGCGGAGGTGGAGCGGTTCTTCACCGAGGTGCCGGGGGTCTCGCTGGACGAGCCCGGTGTGGTGCCCGCGCATCTGTGGCACCCCGGGCCCGCGCCCGCGCCGCCCGCGATCGACGCGGAGGACTTCGACTCCCTCGACGACATCGAGAAGATCCGCTACCGGGACATCAACGACGTCACGGACGACGACATCAACGTCTACGCGGCCACCGGCACGAAGAGCTGAGGAGCGGGCGCCCGGCGTCCGTATCGCGGAAAGGTACGTGTAGGCGGCACTCGGTTCTTTAGGCTGCGCGGCACCAGTCGCCGCAGTCCGCAGTCGAAGGAGCCGATCCATGACGGTGCCCACGCTCGCCTCCGTGCCGCCGCTCGCCGCCCGGGCCCGGACGGTCGGTGGGTCGCCGGTACGGGACATCCTCGCCGTCACCGCCCGCCCCGAGGTGATCAACTTCGCGGGCGGGCTGCCGGCGCCCGAACTCTTCGACGCCGAGGGCATCGCGGACGCGTATCGCGCGGTGCTGGAGGAGGTGCCCGAGCGGGCGCTCCAGTACTCGACCACCGAGGGCGAGCCCGTGCTGCGGGCGGCCCTGGCCGAGCGGATGTCGGTGCGCGGGCTCGCCACCGACGCCGACGACGTCCTCGTCACCACCGGCTCGCAGCAGGCGCTGTCGCTGCTCGCCACCGCGCTGATCGAGCCCGGGGACACGGTCCTCGTCGAGAGTCCCTGTTATCTGGCC
This sequence comes from Streptomyces sp. NPDC048420, assembly GCF_040651535.1. Taxonomy (NCBI): domain Bacteria; kingdom Bacillati; phylum Actinomycetota; class Actinomycetes; order Kitasatosporales; family Streptomycetaceae; genus Streptomyces; species Streptomyces sp. NPDC048420. The sequence continues at coordinate 78,532 of NZ_JBEZKG010000029.1, read as the reverse complement.
GCTCTTCAGGCCTTCGGGTTCGCGAGTGCCCGGGTGCTGGCCGTGCCGGGGGACGACGAGGGGCCCGATCCCGTGGCGCTGGAGGAACTCGTGCTGCGGGAGCGGCCCAAGCTGCTCTACACCGTGCCCACCTTCCAGAACCCGACCGGGCGGACCATGTCCGCCGAGCGCCGGGCCGCCGTCGCGTCCGTGGCCGCGCGGTGCGGGCTGTGGATCGTCGAGGACGACCCGTACGGCGAACTCCGCTTCGAGGGCGGGCGGGTGCCGTGGATCGCCGCCCACGAGGAGGTCCGCGACCGGGTCGTGCTGCTCGGGTCCTTCTCCAAGGTCATGGCACCGGGACTGCGGCTCGGCTGGCTGCGGGCACCCGGCGGGCTGCGGCGGGCCTGCGCGGTCGCCAAGCAGGCCGCCGATCTGCACACCCCGACCGTCAACCAGCTCGCCGCGGCACGGTACTTGGCGGACCGGGACCTCGACGCGCATGTGGCGCGGGTCGCGGACGTGTACCGGGAGCGGCGGGACGCCATGCTCGCCGGGCTGGCCGAGGCCCTGCCCGACGGGTCGACCTGGACGCGGCCCGAGGGCGGCATGTTCCTCTGGGCCCGGCTTCCGTCGTCGTACGACACGACCGCGCTGTTGCCGCAGGTCGTGCGGCGGGATGTGGCCTACGTCCCTGGCGCGCCCTTCTACGCCGGTGAGCCCGACCGGTCGACCCTGCGGCTGTGCTTCGTGACGCAGACGCCGGGGGAGATCGGGGAGGGGCTGCGGAGGCTGGGGGAGGGACTGCGGGACTGAGGGGCCTTACCCGTCCTCGCCTGTCGAGGTCCAGAAGGTCACGGTCGGACCGTAGGAGCCGTCCTCCTCGTCGCTGACCTCGACGAGGATCTCGCGATCCGGGTAGCGCGAGGAGAGGATCCCCTGCCAGCACTCTCCGAGCGCCAGGGCGAGTTGGGGCAGCTCCTCCCCGAGCCTGTCGTCGTCCGTCAGGGCGGTGTTGTTGAAGGTGTCCCACAACTCGACGTGATTGACGACGACTTCGATGCGAGGTCGATCGTCACCCAGCTTCGTGAACCACTCGTCGACAGTGCTCTGCCGGAAGCGCTCCTTGAGGAACACACCACCGCGGTACTCAACCGTCTCGGGGCAGAACAGCCAGGCCGCGGCCAGGACGAACCGAAGGCCGCCCTCGAAGTCGAGGTAGTTGTCCAGGTCGAGATCCTCGTTCTTCCACTCGGTCCGCCACTTCTTGAAGAAGGCCGGCAGCTCACGCTCGGACCACGACGGTTTGACGCTGCTCACGGGATCTCCCAGGATCAGTCCCACCAGAAGGACCAGACACGCCGACCCAGCACCGCGTGTTCGGCGTACTCGGTCAGGGTCTCGTGATCCCCCTGGGTGATGTTGTCCGGGCAGAACGCGAAGTGCTCGGCGGCGACGGCCTCCGCTTCCTCCGTCGTCGTGGGCGGCGCGGCGACGGAGACGGTCAACTGGTCGAAGCTGAGCGCGATGACACGTATGCCGAAGCGGTCCTCCCAGGAACGGAGGATCGAGCACAGCCGGGCCGTGTCACCCTCGAAGTTCACCGGTCCCGTCCAGCCGATGGCCGCCGGGATGTCCGCGCTGCGGCGGGCCGGGACCAGGGCGAGGCGCGGGTCCTTGAACCAGGAGCCCTCGTCGAGGAGCGCGTCGGCGGTCTCGGCGGCGCGGGTGTCGGGGTCGGCGGGGAGGGACTCGGGGGACGGGGCCACGCCGGGCCATGCCTCGTCGTAGGGGGCGATCGTCTCGTCGAGGTCGTCGGGCTCCTCGACCGCGTACGCCCAGTACTCCGCCAGCAGCTCCTCCGGATCGTGGTCCCCGGGGTACGACATCTCCCCGGGCATCAACTCCCACTCCTCGGGCCCGCCTTGCGTACCGCCGACGTCTACCAGCACCGGCAGCAGGCCGGAGCGTGCGGCCGGGGTCCCGAGGGCGGTCCACGCCCCGGAGGACGCCGCGTACTCGGCATGCCACAGCAGCGGTTCGTGCCAAGGGCCGTCGTCGGTCGCGTCGATCAGTCTCCCGAGCGGGAGCCCGAGCCCGAGGGAACGCCCGCTCGGGTCTGCCGCGAGGGTGGGGAGCGGGTTGGGAAGAGTCGCCATGTCAGTGACTGTAGGGGCCGCCACTGACAATGGCCGACGGGGCTACTTGAGACCGGTGGTGAAGGCAGTCCAGGTGGTGGGGGTTACCTGGAGGGTGGGGGCGGGGTTCTTGGAGTCGCGGATGTGGATGGTTTGGGGGCGGACGGCCACTTCGAGGCACGCGCCGCCTTCACTGCCGCTGTACGTCGACTTGAACCACTGAAGTGCTTCGGCGCTCATTGCTCTCCTAGCCGGCGGTCGAGCAGATCCCTGGAGTCCTGTGTGGTCAGGGCCTGCGTCCGCAGCATCGCATATTTACGCGCCAGCTTGGACACCTCATCGGCATCGGAGACCCACTGGCTGCCGCGCTGCGATTCGGTATACGCCAAGTGCTGGTGGTCCGGTGTTTCGAGGAGGATGAAGGGGCCGTCCAGACCGGCGTGACAGGGACTATCAAGCGGCAGGAACTGGAGGGACACACAGGGCAGTTCAGCGATCGTCCGAAGATGGCGCAGCTGGTCCTTTCCGCTGATCCTCATGTGCAGCACCGGCTCCCACACGATGAAACTCAGCGTCGGCGGGTTCCTGCGGTGCAGGATCTCCTGACGCTCCAGGCGGGCCGCCGTACGCGTCTCGATCTCGTCCTCGTCGTACGCGGGAACGCGGTTGCGGAGTACGGCCCGGACGTACTGGTCGGTCTGGAGGAGGCCGGGCAGGACCGCGTTGTCGTACCAGGACAGGGAGATGGCCTCCCGCTCATGCTCCATGTACAGCTCGGCCCACATCGGGAACTGGTCGATGTCCGGCAGGTTTGCCACGCCCGCCGCCAACATCCCCTTCGTGTCCAGGACTTCGTCCAGCAGGGCCGCCAGGTCAGGCTTCAGGGTCCGTCTGCCCTGTTCGATCGACGCGATGGTCTCCTCGTCGACGCGGACGAGGTCGCCGAGGGCGGTCTGGGTGTGGCCCGCGGCGCGGCGGGCCGTGCCCAGCTGCTTGCCCAGCATCTTCATGGACGTGAGGTTCTTCGGCCGCGGCGGCTTCCTGGCGCTCATGCAGGTCTCCATCCCCCTCGGGACACGTACGTCACCGGGTGCGAGCCCGTACAAAAAATCTGTACAGGTTCACCGAGTGATCAACGGTAGTCACTCTCCGCGACTCTCGTCCCGTGAACGAGACGACCCGACTACCGCTCCTGCGCGAGAGGTTCTTCCGCCGCGAACGCCGATCCGCGCAGGCCGCACGCCGTTTCACCGCCGAGGTCCTCACCGGATGGGGCCTCGGCGGAACGGAACTCGCCGACGACGTACTGCTGTGTGTGAGCGAGCTGGTGACCAACGCGGTGATCCACGGGGTGCCGCCCGGGCGGCAGTTGAGGCTGCTTCTGCGGCGTGAGGGGCGAATGCTGGTCGTCGAGGTCCATGACAGCGGGGGTGGGACGCCCCATGTGGTCCACGACGGCGATGAGGGCGGCCGGGGGCTGCTGCTGGTCGCCGCGCTGAGCGACAAGTGGGGGGTGCGGGAGCGGGAGCCGGGGAAGGCGGTGTGGTGCGAGTTCGGGTGGGTCTCGAAGGCGCTGGGCCGACCAGTAGGCTCACGGTGACCGTGTCATAGGAGAGCAGCGACCGAGGGACGCCATGGACGTGGACGACCTGTGCAAGAACTGAAGCGCGGGCAGATCTGGACCGTGCCCACGGTGGGGCGGGACCGTACGGTGGTCGTCGTCCAGAACGACCACGTCGCCGATCTGCACCAGGACGCTGTCCTGTGCGTCCTGGTCGACACCTCCGGGGAGCGCGGGGAGTCCCTGGTCACCGTGCGCATCACCGTGCCGCTTCAGGGCATGGTTCTGGCACCCGACCTCCACAACTACCGGCTCACCCGCTTCGAACAGGGCACGTACCACGGTGATGTTCCCGGTGAGCAGATGGAACGCATCGACATCGCACTGCGGGCGGTACTGAGCCTTTGACGGCGTTTCGGCTCTGGTGTCAGTGGGTCCCGATATCTTGGGGATCAGTACGACCTAGGGGGACGAGATGGCCGACCAGCCGGTGCTCGCGCAGTTGCACTTCGGACGTGAGGACGCCGAACGGGACGTGACCGAGGGGCTGTTGCTGCGCGGTGGCTTTCTGCCGAACGCCGCGTACCGGGGCGCGCTCAGCGGGCGCAAGATGCTGATCATCGGGCGCAAGGGGTCAGGCAAGAGCGCCATCTGTATGCGGTTGATGTCGGACGCCGGGCATGCGGGCGGGAAGGTGCTGGTCACGCCTGACGAGGCCGCGGGGGAGGAGATCCGGCGGTTCGAGTTGCAGGGGCTGCCCGGGGATTCGGCCAAGGCGCTGATCTGGCGGTACGTGTTCGCCGTACACGCTGCTCGGCACCTCGTCGACCACGCCAAGGGTGCGCATGAGGGCGGCCACAAGACCGACTCGGTGAAGGCGCTCGGACGGTTCCTCAAGCAGAACGGCGAGGCGGCGGGCGGGGGCGGCCGGCTGGTGGAGCGGCTGGCGCAGGGGGCGCGGGGGCTGCAGACCTCGCTGTCACTGGAGGCCTTCGGGGTCAAGGCGAGCGTGGATCTCGCCCAGTCGCCGTCCGAAGGGGCCCGCGCGGCACGGCAGTTGGAGATCGTCGAGCAAGGGGTGGCGCGGGCCTTCACCGACCTGGGGTGCGACGGCGTCGTACATCCGCCGCTGCTGCTGATGGTCGACCAGCTGGAACAGGTGTGGTCCGCCGAACCGGACAGCAACTCCATGGTGATCGGGCTGCTGCTGGCGGCCAAGCACGCGGCGAGCCTGTACGGGCGTTCGGTGCGGTTCCTGCTGTTCCTGCGCGCCGACATCTACGACTCGCTGTCCTTCGGGGAGGGCGACAAGTTCCACGGGGACGAGCTGAGGATCGCGTGGACCGAGCAGGCCCTGCGGGACCTTGCGCTGGCGCGGGCGCGGGCCTCTGTCGGGGAGGAGCTGACCGAGGAGCGGCTGTGGAAGGAACTGTTCCCCGAGACGGTGGACGGGGAGGAGATCACCGGCCATCTCTTCGGCCGCTGTCTGCCGAGGCCCCGGGACGCCATCCAGTTCCTCAACCTGTGCCAGGAGAAAGCATGGCTGGACCATGAGCGGGACCGGATCACCGAGGCGGACGTGGCGCAGGCGGGCCGGCAGTTCTCGGAGTGGAAGCTCAAGGATCTGACCTCGGAGTACCTGGTCGCGCACCCGTTTCTCCGTAACCTCTTCCCGCTCTTCCAGAACACCGGATACGTCGTCACGCGGGCCGCGCTCACCCGCCGTTTCGAGGCGGCCGCCGAGACGCTCCACCACGACTTCCCCGCGTACGCCAACGCGTTGACGCTGCCCGGCGTCATCGACGTGCTCCACGGGGCCGGGTTCCTCGGGGTGCGGCGCGGCAACGACGTGGTGTACGCGGGTGACGACGGGCTGCCGGTCCAGCCGCACGAGACGGAGTTCCAGGTCCATCCGTGCTTCCGGGCGGCGCTGGGCGCGACGACCGCCTTCGACCTGCGGCGCTATGAGCCCCAGTTGGCGGACGCGCGCGTGTCGTCGGGCAACTTCGGTCCCGCCGGGTCAGGTTCGTCCTCCCTCAACCGCGACGACCGGCTGCTGATGCAGCTCGGGCGCTCCTGCCACTCGATCCTCGCGCAGGTGGGGCGGGCGGTGGGGCTGACGAGGGACGTCCGGGACGAGATCACGCTCCAGGTCAGCCGCGTACTGGGCGAGGTCAACCGCATCCCTCCCGGGGCCGCCGCGTCCGTCGGCGTCGACGTGGACGACTACCTCCTCACCACCGCCCACTACTTCAATGGCCTCGCGGCCCAACTTCGTGCCAGTGGCCTGGAGGAAAGCACGGGCATCGGAGAAGTGGCCGGCCGCGTGGAGGAGGAGGAACGGCGACTGCGGCGCTCGGCGGGCGGGTCGTACGGCAGCTCAGGTGAGTCGGGAGGGCCCTGAAGGCGCCATACTCGTAAGCAAGTTGTGGGTCGGACCGCCGACGCCGACGGGGGAGGACACCGGTGCTGAACGAAGTGCTCGCCGGGCGGTTCAGGATCACTGCTCTGCTGGGCTCCGGCGGTATGGGGCAGGTCTGGGCGGCCGAGGACGAGCGGATGCGTCGGGATGTCGCGGTCAAGGTCGTGCATCCGCAGTACGGCGCGGGTGAGACCGAGGCGCGGGACAGGTTCGAGCGCGAGGTGCAGCTGGCTGCGCGTCTGACCCATCAGAACATCGTGACCGTCCATGACTGGGGAGAGGTCTCTGTCGGCGGCCGTCAGACCCTGTACCTCGTGATGGAGCTGGTTCAGGGGATCTCCCTGGACAAGGAGTTCAAGAAGTCCACCCGCACGCCCTGGCCGCTTGCCGCCGGATGGGCCGCACAGATCGCCCAAGCGCTGCATGCCGCGCATCGCCAGAACGTCATCCACCGAGACATCAAGCCGGCGAACGTGCTGCTCACGCCCGACGGGACGTTGAAGGTGCTGGATTTCGGGATCGCGAAGTTCCTCGGCGACACTGTCGGCGCCCGTAAGCTGACCGCCCCGGGCGCCCTGCTCGGTACCCCGGCCTACATGTCCCCGGAGCAGATCGAAGCCAGCGGGGGGATCGACCGCCGCAGCGACCTCTACTCCCTGGGCTGTCTCCTGTATCACGCGGTGACAGGGAGCCCGCCCTTCGGTGGGGCCAGCCCATGGTCCATCGTCCTCAGACAGCAGCAGGACACTCCCACGCCCCCGAGCAGGATTGCCACAGGCCTTCCGGCGGCCCTGAACGGCCTCATCATGAGCCTGCTCGAAAAGTGCCCCGAGGACCGGCCCTTCGACGCTGCGGCCGTTCACGAGACCCTGGTGGCGATCCTGGTGAACCATGCCCTTGCCTCACCCGGCGGCGACACCGTGGGCATCGCGCAGCTCGGTCACAGCGCCCCCCTCGTTGGGCAGTTCGTGAGAACGGCGCGGAGGCAGGCGGACCACCTGCTGGCGGAGGCCCAGGAGGAGGCCGCGCTCATCGTCGCGCAGGCCGAGGAGATCAAGACCGCGGCGACCCACGGAGCCAAGCGCACTGTCGAGGCGGTCAGGCGCGAGCTGGAGAGCCTCATACGGCGCACCGAGTACATCGACGCGGAGATCGAGACGATCACCGCGCCGGTGACCGAAGAGGACTACTACAAGGTCTTCAAGCTGTCCATAGACGGCAGCTATCCCACCGAGGACCTGTTCCTGGAGAACGTGAAAGAGATGTACGGCCGCACGCTCCCGCCGGACGACGCCCACCGCATGGTCCTCCGCTTCATCAACCGTCATACGGCGGAGTTGCAGGAGGACCACATCGCGTAGGCCAGCCGACAGGTCAGAGCTTCTCGGGCGTCCTGATGCCCAGCAGGGCCATCCCCTGGTGCAGGGTGCGGGCTGTCAGGTCGCACAGGAACAGGCGGTTTTCCACCTGGGCCGGGGTGTCGGCCTTCAGGACCGGGCACTTGTCGTAGAAGGACGTGTACAGGGAGGCCAGCTGGTAGAGGTACGCCGCCAGCTTGTGCGGGGCGTACTCCGCGGCCGCCTCGAAGACGGTGTCGCCGAACGCGTCCAGATGCAGGCCCAACGCCCGCTCCGCCTCGGCCAGTTCGAGCTCCGGGTGGGCGCCCGGCCGTACCTCTCCCGCCTTGCGCAGGATCGACTGGATACGGGCGTACGCGTACTGGAGGTACACGGACGTGTCGCCGTTCAGCGAGACCATCTGGTCCAGGTCGAACTTGTAGTCGCGGCTGGGGGACGTGGACAGGTCGGCGTACTTCACCGCGCCGATGCCCACCTGCGTCGCGCGCTCCTGGATCTCGTCCTCGGTGAGGTCCAGCGCCTTCTCCCGTACGACCTCCGCCGCCCGCTGCACCGCCTCGTCCAGCAGATCCTCCAGCCGGACCGTCTCGCCCTCACGCGTCTTGAACGGCTTGCCGTCCGCGCCCAGCACCGTGCCGTAGCCCATGTTGTGCGCGGTGACCTCGTCGGTCAGCCAGCCCGCCCGGCGGGCGGTCTCGAAGACCATCTTGAAGTGGAGGGACTGGCGTACGTCCACGACGTAGAGGAGTGTCGTCGCGTGCAGGTCGGTGACCCGGTTGCGGATCGCCGTCAGGTCGCTCGCCGCGTAGCCGAAGCCGCCGTCCGCCTTCTGCACGATCAGCGGGACCGGCTGGTCGTCCTTGCCGCGGATCTCGTCGAAGAAGACGACCAGCGCGCCGTCGGAACGGACCGCCACCCCCATCTCCTCCAGGAGACGGGCGGTCTCGGGCATGCCCTCGTTGTACGCGGACTCCCCGACGATCTCCTCGTCACGGATCTCCATGTCCAGCTTCTCGAAGACCGAGTAGAAGTAGACCTTCGACTCGTCCACGAACTGCTGCCAGAGTTCCAGGGTTTCCTTGTCGCCGGACTGGAGGGCGACCACCCGCTTCCGGGCCCGCTCCTTGAACTCCTCGTCCGCGTCGAAGACCGCACGCGACGCCTTGTACACCCGGTTCAGGTTCGACATGGCCTGCTCGCCGTCGACCTGGTCCGCGGGGGCCAGCTCGCCGGGGTTCTCGAACAGGTACTGGATCAGCATGCCGAACTGGGTGCCCCAGTCGCCGATGTGGTGCCGGCCGATCGTCTTCTCGCCGGTGAAGTCGAGCATCGCGCGCAGCGCGTCGCCGATGACGGCGGAGCGCAGGTGGCCTACGTGCATCTCCTTGGCCACGTTCGGCTGGGCGTAGTCGACGACCGTGGTGCCGGGCTGCTCCGCGAGGGGGACGCCCAGACGATCCGTGTCGGCGTACCGGGCCGCGAGGTTCTCGGTGATCGCCCGGTCCGTCAGCGTGATGTTCAGGAAGCCGGGGCCGGAGACCTCGACATCCTTGATCGCCTCGCCGGTGGTGATCCCGGCGACGACCTGCGTCGCCAGCTCTCTCGGGTTCGCCTTGGCCTTCTTCGCGAGCGCCAGGATGCCGTTCGCCTGGAAGTCGGCCCGGTCACTGCGTCGCAGCAGGGGGTCCGCGGAGGTCTCCGGCAGTGCTGCGGAGATCGCGGAGGTGAGCTGCTGGTTGACGGCGTCGCTGAGGGACGTGACCGGGGCCATAGGAGTGGGTGCCGTTCTCCTCGTGGGATCAGATAGACCCCGTCAGTATCCCATGGGGGGTAAAGCGGTTTTCGCGCCCGCATTGCGGTCTGTGACAATGGAGCGTCACCCGTTCAGAAAGAAGGACGTGCCGATCGTGGGTCAGAGCACCGAGACCACCGACTGGGTCTCCCGTTTCGCGGATGAGGTCATCGAGGAGTCGGAGCGTCGGGCCCCCGGCAAACCCGTGGTCGTCGCCTCCGGACTGTCCCCGTCCGGACCGATTCACCTGGGCAACCTGCGCGAGGTCATGACCCCGCACCTCGTCGCCGACGAGATCCGGCGCCGTGGACACCAGGTGCGGCACCTCATCTCCTGGGACGACTACGACCGCTACCGCAAGGTCCCGGCCGGTGTCGCGGGCGTCGACGAGTCGTGGGCCGAGCACATCGGCAAGCCCCTGACCTCCGTGCCCGCACCGCAGGGGTCGTCGCACCCGAACTGGGCCGAGCACTTCAAGGCCGCCATGGTCGACGCGCTCGCCGAGCTCGGCGTCGAGTTCGACGGCATCAGCCAGACCGCGCAGTACACCTCCGGCGTCTACCGCGAGCAGATCCTGCACGCCATGGCGCACCGCGGTGACATCGACGCGATCCTCGACCAGTACCGCACCAAGAAGGCCCCCGCTGCTGCCAAGAAGCAGCAGAAGCCTCTCGACGAGGCCGAGGTCGAGGCCGCCGAGGGGTCCGGCGCGGCCGCCGAGGACGACGGGTCCTCCGGATCCGCCGGGTACTTCCCGTACAAGCCCTACTGCGGCAACTGCGAGAAGGACCTCACCACGGTCACCTCCTACGACGACGCCACGACCGAGCTGTCGTACACCTGCAACGCCTGCGGCTTCGCCGAGACCGTCCGGCTCAACGAGTTCAACCGCGGCAAGCTGGTCTGGAAGGTCGACTGGCCGATGCGGTGGGCGTACGAGGGTGTCGTCTTCGAGCCGAGCGGTGTCGACCACTCGTCCCCGGGGTCGAGCTTCCAGGTGGGCGGCCAGATCGTCGGGATCTTCGGCGGGAAGCAGCCCATCGGGCCGATGTACGCGTTCGTGGGCATCTCCGGGATGGCGAAGATGTCGTCGTCCAGGGGCGGGGTCCCTACCCCCGGCGACGCGCTGAAGATCATGGAGCCGCAGCTCCTGCGCTGGCTCTACGCCCGCCGCAGGCCCAACCAGTCCTTCAAGATCGCCTTCGACCAGGAGATCCAGCGGCTCTACGACGAGTGGGACAAGCTGGACGCCAAGGTCGCCGAGGGGGCCGCTCTTCCGGCCGACGTCGCCGCGCACTCCCGTGCCGTGCGGACCGCGGGCGGCGAGCTGCCGACCACGGCCCGACCGCTGCCGTACCGCACCCTGGCCTCGGTCGCCGACATCACCGCCGGGCACGCGGACCAGGCGCTGCGGATTCTCAGCGAGCTGGACCCGTCTCATCCACTGGGGGCGCTGGACGAGGTCCGGCCGCGGTACGACAAGGCCGAGGCCTGGATCAACACGCACGTGCCCGCCGACCAGCGGACCATCGTGCGCGACGAGGCCGACGCCGAGCTGCTGAAGTCCCTCGACGAGGCCTCCCAGCAGTCCCTGCGGCTGCTGCTCGACGGTCTCTCCGACCACTGGTCGCTCGACGGGCTCACCCACCTCGTGTACGGCGTGCCCAAGGTGCAGGCCGGGTTCTCGGCGGACGCCACGCCCAAGGAGCTGCCGCCCGAGATCAAGACGGCTCAGCGGACGTTCTTCGCCCTGCTGTACCAGCTGCTCGTCTCGCGGGACACCGGGCCGCGGCTGCCCACGCTGCTGCTTGCGGTGGGGCAGGAGCGGGTTCGGGCGCTGCTCGGGGAGTGAGCGGTATGTGAGAGGGGCCCTCCGGTGTGGAGGGCCCCTTTCTTCATGTCCTTGCGGCTCAGGCGATGTGGTCTTCCTGGAGCTCCGCCGTGTGGCGGTTCGTGAAGCGGTTGACCATGCGCTCGGCGTCGCGCTGTGAGAGCACGACGCCGTGCGTCGCCTCCACGTCACCCCTGAGCTGGCCGGGGGAGGGGTAGCTGCCGTCTATCGACTTCTTGAAGACCTGGTAGAAGTCCTCCTCCGTCGGTTCCGGGGAGCCGCCGCCCTCTCCCAGCTCGCGGGTGCGGCCGTTGGCCACCGGGACGGGGAAGCTGCCGGTCTCCTCCATCGACGGTTCCCGGACAGGCTCCTCGTACTGGATCTGCTGGAGCTCGTACTGCTCGGCTTCCAGTTGCTCCTCGTACCAGCGGTTGTACTGCTCCGCGGGGTCGTAGTCGGGGTTGTAGCCGCCCTGGTACTCGACCTGCTTGGGGGTTTCGAACCAGGGGCTCTGGTCAGGTTCGGGCGTGTTGTCCAGTTGCTCTGGGTGGGGGTTGCTGTCGAGTTCGGGGCGCTGCCCGCTGAGGGGTGCCGCTCTCCTTGGGTCGGGAGCCGCCCCAGCGGCACGATTGCCCGCAGCTGCGGCGGAGGGGATTTCAGGCTGCTGCGGCGCCGGGGGCAGCAGAGCCGGTTCTATGCCCGCCGCTGCCAAGCCCGCCGGGGCCGTTTCCGCCAGGGGGACGCCGTACCTTGCCAGCCGCAGCGGCATCAGGCTCTCCACCGGGGCCTTCCTGCGCCAGGCTCGGCCGAAGCGGGAGTGGAGGCGGGCGCGGTAGACCAGGCGTTCCTGCTCCAGCTTGATGACCTGCTCGTAGGAGCGGAGCTCCCAGAGCTTCATACGGCGCCAGAGGAGGAACGTCGGGACGGGGGAGAGGAGCCAGCGGGTGAGGCGGACCCCCTCCATGTGCTTGTCCGCCGTGATGTCCGCGATCCGGCCGATCGCGTGCCGGGCCGCCTCCACCGACACCACGAACAGGATCGGGATCACCGCGTGCATCCCCACACCCAGCGGATCCGGCCAGGCCGCCGCGCCGTTGAAGGCGATCGTGGCGACCGTCAGCAGCCACGCCGTCTGGCGCAGCAGTGGGAACGGGATGCGGATCCACGTCAGAAGCAGGTCAAGGGCGAGCAGGACGCAGATGCCCGCGTCGATGCCGATCGGGAGGACATAACTGAAGTTCCCGAAGCCCTTCTGAACGGCGAGCTCACGGACGGCCGCATAGGACCCCGCGAAGCCGATGCCGGCGATGATCACGGCGCCGAACACGACCACGCCGATGAGCACGCGGTGCATTCGAGTCAGCTGCATGGGCGCGGCCACCCGTACTCCCCTCCCTGTACGTGTTGTTGCGCGCAACAGAGTGGCACATGTGTGCTGCGCACGGGTGGCCGGTCCAGGCCCTCAGTACTGCTTCAGCTCGTCTTCGCGGCCGACTTGGACGGAGATGCCGACTTCGAAGCCGACTTCGACGTGGACGCGGAAGGAGACGGCGACTTCGAGCCAGAAGCCGACTTCGACGGGGTCGGGCTCGCCGCGGCCTCGCCGTTCGCCACCGACACCGCCGACACCGCCTCCTTGGCGGCCTGCTCCGCGAGCTTCGAAAGACCGTCCGCGCTCGGCGTCTTGTCCCCCGCCAGACCGGCGCCGTTGTAGTCGACTGTCACCACGACGTTCTCCACGCGCGTGACGACGGTCTGCTGCTTGAAGGCGCCTTCCTTCTTCTTCAGGTCGTAACGCACCAGCGTCGCCACGTCACCCGTACCCGAGACCGCCTGCGACTTGGTGTTCTTCGCACCGGCCACCGACTCGGCGTCCTGGATCTGCTGCTCGTAGTACTTCTGCGCCTGCGCCTCACCCGTACCGCGAGAGGTGTCCGACTCGAAACGCAGCAGCGAGACGTTCAGCCAGCGGAACTGGGACCCCTTCACACCGTTGTTGTCGAGGCTGCTCCAGGAGCAGCTCCCGCGCGTGCCCGCCTCCGACGTGCCCTTCTTGCCCGCCTTCGGGGCCTCCGGGACCAGCGACTTCAGCGTCTTCGACGACAGCACCTTGCACGACTCGGGCAGCGACTTGTACGCCGCCGCCTGCACGGTCGGTGCCGCGCTCGCCGAAGCCGACGCCGAGGCACCGCTGTCCGCGCCCTTGGCGCCGTCGGAGGAGCTGCCACCGTCACTGCCGGAGTCGGAGGAGCAGCCGGCGGCGATCAGCATCACCGGGACTGCGGCCGCGCAGACAAGGACGCGGTGAAGACGCTTCGCTCTCCCCCACTGCCCGAAAGACGTGGGAGGGGCCCCCAGGCCACCCTGGTCACGCTCTGCTCGTCGCTGCATGGTTCCTTCACTCATGACGCTTGTGGTTCCTGCCGTCGGATCGGGTCCGAGGGGCCACGGTACGCGGTGAGGAAGCTGTGCGGTCCAGCTTCGAACGCTTCGTGCGCGTGCGTGAGGGGTGTGTGGAGAGCACTCAACCGGACAGTGACCCGTCCAGCTGAGAAGCCAGTTTCCGCGCGTTGTCCTGCATTTCCTTGCTGTCCGGCGTCACACCGATCGACGTCGGCTGCTCCTCGTACTCGATCGTCACGATCACGTTGGACGTGCGGAACGCCACAGTCACCTTGCGCTGCTGGGCCGTCGAACCCGAGCTGCTCAACACGTCGTCCAGGAACGCCTCGTCACCCAGATCGTCCAGCAGACGCGGCTGCAGATCGGTCGGCGTCGCGGAGGCCGAGTCACTGGGAGAGGAGGAGGCCGAACCACCGGCGGCGGGCGAGGAGGTGGCCGTAGGACTGGCCGTGCCACTCTCCTCCACGTCGGACGTCGCGCTGGACGTCGCCGTCACCGGCAGGTCCGCCTTCTCCTCCGTCTGCGCGAAGAGCTGCTGCGCCTGGCTGTCGTCGCTGACCGCGTTGTCGTACGACACCACACGCTCGAAGTCGACCGACAGGTACTCGGTGGCGTCCGTGGCCTCGACCTTCCAACGGCAGCCGACCTTGCGGTCCGTGTCGTAGGTGAGCGTGGCCTCGCCCTCGTAGGCCTTGGCGCGCTGGTCCTCGTCGGTGATCTGCTGGATGCCGGGCAGCAGTGCGTCGAGAGTGCTCTGGCTCACCACGCCACAGGGCTCGGGCAGGGTGCGGTACTTGCCGGGCTGGGCGACGGCGGAGGCGGTGCCGGCGTCGCCGGGGTTCGCGTCGTCCGTCGGGCTGTCGCCGCCGGAGCTGCCGGTGCAGCCGGCCAACAGCGCCGCGAGGAGGGCGGCGACGCCGGGTACGTAGGCCTTCCGCTGCACGGTGGGGCTCCTCTCGGAATGTCTCCGACTCGTGGGGATCTCAGTGTCCCCGCAGGTTATTCGCTTGCCGCACGGGGGTGATCCCTGGAGACAATGTGTATCGCACGCACAGCCGTGGACGCCGGTCCGTCATCCCATTCGTCGACCTTGGCACCGGTTTTGCGATTTGAGACTTCTGTTTGCTTTCCGGGGGAATGAGGACGATATGTCGTACGTGGAGATGCCGGGCGCGAAGGTCCCGATCCGTATGTGGACCGACCCGGCGACGGTGGAGGACGTGGCGCTCCAGCAGCTGCGCAACGTGGCCACCCTGCCGTGGATCAAGGGGCTGGCGGTCATGCCGGACGTCCACTACGGCAAGGGGGCGACGGTCGGGTCCGTCATCGCCATGCAGGGCGCGGTGTGTCCTGCGGCGGTGGGGGTGGACATCGGGTGCGGGATGTCGGCGGTGAAGACGTCTCTGACGGCGAACGACCTGCCGGGGGATCTGTCCCGGCTCAGGTCGAAGATCGAGCAGGCCATTCCGGTGGGGCGGGGGATGCATGACAGCCCCGTTGACCCCGGGCGGATGCACGGGTTCGGTACGGCAGGGTGGGACGACTTCTGGGGGCGGTTCGACGGGGTCGCGGATGCGGTGAAGGTCCGGGAGGAGCGGGCGGCCAAGCAGATGGGGACGCTTGGCGGGGGGAATCACTATGTCGAACTCCTGTTTGATTCTGAGGGTTCGGTATGGCTCACGCTGCACTCCGGCTCCCGGAACATCGGCAAGGAGCTGGCGGAGTATCACATTGGGGTCGCACAGAAGCTGCCGCACAACCAGGGGTTGGTCGACCGCGATCTCGCCGTCTTCGTCTCGGACACTCCTCAAATGGCGGCGTACCGAAATGATCTGTACTGGGCCCAGGAGTACGCCAAGTACAACCGCGCGATCATGATGGCGCTCTTGAAGGACGTGGTCCGCAAGGAGTTCAAGAAGGCGAAGCCGACGTTCGAGACGGAGATCTCCTGCCACCACAACTATGTGATGGAGGAGCGCTACGAGGGCATGGACCTTCTGGTCACTCGTAAGGGGGCGATTCGCGCAGGCTCGGGTGAGTACGGGATCATTCCCGGTTCCATGGGCACCAGCTCGTACATCGTGAAAGGGCTCGGCAACGAGAAGGCCTTCAACTCGGCCTCGCACGGTGCGGGTCGGCGCATGAGCCGGAACGCGGCCAAGCGGCGGTTCTCGACGCGGGACCTGGAGGAGCAGACGCGGGGCGTGGAGTGCCGTAAGGACTCCGGTGTCGTGGACGAGATCCCGGGCGCCTACAAGAACATCGACCAGGTGATGGAGCAGCAGCGCGATCTTGTCGAGGTCGTGGCGAAGCTGAAGCAGTTCATCTGCGTGAAGGGCTAGGAGTTATCTGGGGCGCGGCGATTGAGTGCCGCGCCCCACACAACGGTGCTCAGTCCGGCAGTGGTACTACGCCATGCAGCAGTTTCCATCGGCGGTTTTGGCAGGGACTCGTGGAGTAGCCAAGCTTCGCGGCGGCGTGGGCGATGGTGGGAGCTGCGAGCAGGACCCGGTCCATTTCAGCAGTCCACTGGATGCGGGGAGGCCGGCGTTCCATGTCCGTAGGTCGGACCCAGGACCCGAGTGAATCGGCCGCGCTCTGCTTCCTGCCCAGTGAAATGCAGCCCGGGTAGTAGAGGTGAGCGGCCAACTGCTGGGCGTTCTCCTTCACATAGAGGATGTTGTAAATGCCGTCTCGGGCGTTCCGCTTGAGAGTGCGCTCGGCACCCGTGATGCTCTCGGCGTAGGAACACAGGTAAGCGCCAGTGGCCGTGCTCTGTGTGGTGAGAGAGACGAATGGGAACCCTTGCCCCGTGTAGCCGACCGAGCCGTCGGCGTCGATGAGACCTCGGATGTAGTCGCACGCTGAGAACGGGTTCCGAGGCGGGGCGATTTCTCTGGACTTGCAGCCGTAGGGCAGGCCGAGGCCGTTCAGCAGGGTTCTGGCTTCGAGGGAGCACAGTGTCCAGGTGGCCGAGTTGTGGGTCTCGGCGAAGTTGGTTGAGCGAGTGCGCTCGGTGATGCTGCTGTAGTACGGCGTCAGCTTCTGGAACTTGCGCAGGAGGTCGATGTCCCGGGCATTGAGCTCGACGGCCAACTTGCCTTTCTGGCCGACCCCTTGCTGTAGGTGTCCGTCCGCCTGCAAGAAGCCGAACATGTACGCGTACTCGGGGACCGTCAGGTCCATGAACTGGTGGGCGTTAGGCTCGCATTCAGCCACAGGGAAGCCTCATCTCTTCCTTGCTGGACAGGCCCTCGACTGGGCGGCATCCCGGTCGAGGGCCGTCGTGTTGATGTTGTGGCGTGAGCCTAGGTCGCCAGTTCAGGGGGTGTTCAGGTGATCGAAGAGGTTCATCCCTGTGGGTGATCTGCCGCGCTCACTTCGGAGCGTGCATCACCGCGTAGATCATGACGAACGCCACGATGTGGATGCCGAAGAGGAAGTAGGCGAGCCACCACCACATCTGGCGTTCGTCGTGGGGGTCTTTGTTGTCCTTCTCGTCCCGGCTCACAGGTCCCTGTGGACCTTTGTGTTGGAGGCCTGGGCGCGGGGGCGCAGGACCAGGAGGTCGACGTTGACGTGGCTGGGGCGGGTGACCGCCCAGGTGATGGTGTCCGCCACGTCGTCGGCCGTGAGGGGGTCGGCGACGCCCTCGTAGACCTTCTCGGCCTTCTCCTGGTCGCCGGCGAAGCGGGTCAGGGCGAACTCGTCGGTCTTGACCATGCCGGGTGCGATCTCGATGACGCGGACCGGCCTCCCGACGATCTCCAGGCGGAGGGTCTCCGCCAGGACGTGGGCGCCGTGCTTGGCGGCGACATAGCCCGCGCCGCCCTCGTAGGTGCCGTGGCCTGCCGTGGACGAGACGACGACGATCGTGCCGTCGCCGCTCGCGTCGAGCTTGGGGAGCAGGGCCTGGGTGAGGTTGAGGGTGCCGATGACGTTCGTCTCGTACATCGTGCGCCAGTCGGCGGGGTCTCCGGTGGCGACCGGGTCGGCACCGAGGGCTCCGCCTGCGTTGTTCACGAGGACGCCGATCGTCTTGAAGGCCGTCGCGAACTCGTCGACCGCCTCGCGGTCCGTCACGTCCAGCTGGTACGCCGTCGCCTGGTGGCCCGCCGCGTTGATCTCCTCCGCGAGCGCCTCGATACGGTCCTTGCGGCGGGCGGTCAGGACGACGCGGTAGCCGGCCGCGGCGAGCTGCCGTGCGGTCGCTGCGCCGATTCCGCTGCTCGCACCGGTGACGACGGCGATGCGGGACGCGGCGGACGGGGCGGCGGTGGCCATGGGCTGCTCCTCGGACGTACGGATGTCGGGCTCCCCGCCAGGATAGGCGCGGTGCGGTCCGCCGCTCCGGGCGGTCCGGATCGCGGTCCGGTGAGACGATGAGATGGGTGATCCCCTGACACGTGGAGGTGGATCATGGGAGAAGCGCGTGAGGTCATGGACCGGCTCACCGATGCGCTCACCACGCACCCGGACCTGAAGGTCATCGCCGAGCTGTACGCGGAGGACGCGGTCGCCGTCACCCCCGACGAGGGGGAGATCCGCGGGCGCGACAACATCGTCGAGTACTGGCGGCAGATGACGGAGGCGGTGCCGGAGGCCACGTTCGAGTCGCTGCACTCCTACGAGGCCGGGGACACGGCCATCGACGAGGGTGTCTACCACGGGCGCAACACCGGGCCGATCCAGCTGCCGACCGGGGAGACCCTTCCCGCGACGCAGAAGGAGATCCGGATTCGCGGGGTGGACATCGCGACGGTGAAGGACGGCCGGATCACCGACTACCGGCTGTACTTCGACGAGATGGAGTTTCTGGGGCAGTTGGGCCTGCTGCCCGACGAGACGCCGTAGCGGCGGCTGCCTAGTCGCCTCGCGGGGCGTACATGATCACTGCCATGCCCGCGAGGCAGACCAGTGCGCCCGCGATGTCCCAGCGGTCGGGGCGGTAGCCGTCCGCCGCCATGCCCCACACGATCGAGCCGGCCACGAAGATGCCGCCGTACGCGGCGAGGATGCGGCCGAAGTGGGCGTCGGGCTGGAAGGTGGCGACGAAGCCGTAGGCGCCGAGGGCGAGGACGCCGCCCACGGTCCACATCCAGCCGCGGTGTTCTCGTACGCCCTGCCAGACCAGCCAGGCGCCGCCGATCTCGAAGAGGGCGGCTACGACGAAGAGGGCAGCGGAGCGGGCAACGAGCATGTCGGTCAGCTTCGCATGCCGTGATGTCGGGGCTTGCGTCACCTGATGGAGGGCGCCTGTCGTTCGCCGTACGTGGGATACATCCCTGCGACCACGGCGGTTCGGGCGGCTGGAGCGAGGAGTGGGTGGCATGCGGGTGCTTGCGGTGTGGGGTGCGGTGGTTGCGGTCCTGGTGGGCGGGGGTACGGCGGTCGCCGACGGCGGGCCCGAGGCGGATCTGGCCTATCACGGGGCCGCGTCCATGGCCGGGGGGTGGGTGGACTTGCGGTTCACGCCGCGCAATCACGGGCCGGCCGAGGTTCCGGACGCGACCGTGCGGTTGCGGTGGTCCGAGCCGCTGGTGGACCGGCAGGTGTTGCCGGGCGGGTGTGCGCGGTTCTCGGAGCGGGTGGTGTTGTGCCGGGTGGGGGCGTTGGCGGCGGACGGGGTGGGGGAGCGGGTGGAGATGCGGGTGCGGGTGCGGGGGGTGCCGTCGGAGGTTCTGCTGGAGATCGACACGGTGTGGAACGGGGGGACGGTGGATCGGAATGGGGAGAACGATCGGCAGCGGGTGTTGGTGTTGGACAGTGGGGACGAGTACTACTTCTGACGGGGCCGGGGGCGGTTGTCGTTCGGGTGCGGGTCCGTTGTGGCTGGTCGCGCAGTTCCCCGCGCCCCTGGGTGGGGCACCTGGGCGAAATCAATCAGTGGTCGCGTCGTAGCGCTCTCGTGCCTCGTGGACCTCTTCGATGTGGGTCTCCGCCCAGGCCTTCACCGCTGTCAGCAGGCCCGCCAGGCTGCTTCCCAGTGCGCTGAGTTCGTAGTCGACCCTGACCGGTACCGACGGTGTGATCGTGCGGGTGAGGATGCCGTCGCGTTCCAGGGTGCGCAGGGTCTGGGTGAGCATCTTGGGGCTGACGCCGGCGATTTTGCGGCCGAGGTCGCTGTAGCGCATGGGGCCGGTGGAGAGGGCGGCGACGACGAGGCTGACCCACTTGTCGCTGAGGCGGTCCAGGAGCTGGTTGGTGGGGCAGCCCTTGATGAACGCGTCGTACTCCACACGTGCCTGTTCGCGCCGCTGCGCCGCCGTCGTGGTCGGCATGGCTCACCTCCGGGGGATCTACGCACTTCCAGGTAACTACTTACCAATAGATAGTAGCTCTTCCTAGGGTTGCTGACAGCGGCGGAGATACCGGCGCGAACAGTGATCAATGGGGAGTACCCAGTCATGCGTGTTGCTGTGGTGAGGACCTTCGGTGGGCCCGAGGCCGTGGAAGTGGTGGAGCACGAGCTGCCCGAGCCGGGAGCCCGGCGGGTGCGGATCAAGGTCGCCGCGGCCGCGCTGAATCCGGTGGACCTCGGCGTCCGGGGCGGGTTCTTCGGCGGGGCGGGCAAGGACATAGGGCTCGGCTGGGATGTCGCGGGGACCGTGGACGCGGTGGGGGCGGGAAGCCTCTGGAACGTGGGGGATCAGGTGGTGGCGCTGTACCACGGGCTGACGAAGGACCTGGGCACGCACGCCGAGTACGTCGTCGTCGACACGGACGCGGTCGCCAAGGCGCCGGCCACGGTCGACGCGATCCACGCGGCGACCCTGCCGCTGAACGCGCTGACCGCCGTGCAGGCTCTGGATCTGCTGGAGTTGACCGAGGGGCAGTCGCTTCTCGTCGCCGGGGCGGCGGGTGCGGTGGGTGGTTTCGCCGTGCAACTCGCCGCGAGCCGGGGAGTGTTGGTGACAGGGCTGGCCCGGGCGCGGGACGAGGAGTTCGTACGGTCCCTGGGGGCCGCGGAGTTCACGACCGCGGGCGTCGCGCGGGGCTTCGACGCCGTACTGGACACGGCGGTGCTCGGTGAGACGGCGCTGGAGTGGGTGCGGGACGGCGGGGCCTATGTAGGGGTACGGCCGGGGGCGCACCCCGGGTCGGTGCGCGGGGTGCGGACGGCGTCCGTGTCGGTGGAGGCGGACGGGGCGCGGCTCGCCGAGCTGGCCGGGCTGGTGGACGAGGGGGTGCTGACGCTCAGGGTGGCCGAGACGTACACCCTGGACGCGGTGGCCAAGGCGCACGCCCGGCTGGAGGAGGGCGGGGTGCGGGGGCGGCTCGTGCTGGTGCCGTGACCGTCAGGTCCGTGCCGCCTGGGCGTACGCCGTCGGCGGCGCCCCGACCGTCGCCGTGAAGTCCCTGACGAGGTGGGCCTGGTCGGCGTAGCCGAGGTCGGTGGCGAGGGCGGCCCAGTCGACTTCGTCGCGGGTGCCGGCGAGTTCCAGGGCCTCGTGGATGCGGTAGCGGAGGATGACCCACTTCGGACTGACACCGACATATGCCGAGAAGAGCCGTTGCAGCGCCCGTACCGAGACTCCGGCCGCCTCGGCGAAGTCGTCGACGCGGCGCAGGGTGCGGTCGGTGCGGGCTCGGTCGACGAGGGACATGGCCAGGTCGGCCTGGGGGTCGCGGGTGGGGGTGAGGGGGAGCAGGAAAGCGTCGAGGGCGGCGATGCGGGACTCGTCGGAGGTGGGGGTCACGATCGTCCGGGCGGCGGCCCGGGTCGCCTGCGGGAAGACGGCCTCGGCGGGGTGCGTCCGGCCGGTCCAGTACGACACCGGGTGCTCGGGGGCGTACGGCCGGAAGCCGCCGGGGCGGAACTTCACCCCGCACACCCGTCCCCGGCCGGTGAGCTTCCTGGTGTAGAGGCCGCCCGGGATGCCGGTCAGCTCGGCGTAGGGCGGGCCCTTGTCCTGCTGGAAGGTGAGGTGCACGGACGGGTGCGGGACGACGTGGGAGGCGTAGGGCTCGGGCAGGTCCCAGTCGATGAACCAGTAGTGCTCGACGTACCGGCGCAGCGGCTCGGCGGGCTCGTGGCGGCGGAACCGCACCCTTGCCAGCAGTCCGGCGGGGTCGACGATCCCCCGGGTGTCGCGGCGGGGCTCGGCCTCGGCCATGAGGGGATCGTACGTCCGGGGCGGGCGTCGCGTTCGGGCACGTCGCGTTTCTTCAAGAAGGGCGGCCGAGGTCTTCGTACGGTCGGAGCATGGACACGAACGAGACGAAGAAGACGTACGGCATCGGCGAGCTGCTGGGGATGGCCCGGGAACGGGCGGTTCCGGTGGTCCGGGGGATTCCGGACTCCGCTCTCGGGGCTGCCACGCCCTGTGCGGAGTACGACGTGAAGGCGTTGGTCAACCATGTCTTCCAGGTGGTCGTGCAGTTCCAGCGGCTGGCGGCGAAGGAGCCGTCGGAGTTCGGGGCGGCGGCTCCCGACCGGGTGGCCGAGGGGGCGGACTGGCGGGAGCGGCTGGTGGCCGAGACGGGGCGGCTGGTGGCGGCGTGGTCCGTGCCCGGGGCGGAGGAGGGGGTGACCGGGGCGATGGGGATGCCGGCGCGGTTGGTCGGGGGGATGGCGCTGCTTGATCTGACCGTGCATGTGTGGGATCTGGCGCGGGCGACTGGTCAGGAGTACGGGGAGGTCGAGGGGGCGGTGGTGGCGGAGCTTGCGGGTGCGGTGGCTGAGTTGGAGCCCACGGCTCGGAAGATGGGGGTGTTCGGGGAGCCGGTGGGGGTGGGGGAGGGGGCGTCGGCGTTCGAGCGGTTGTTGGGGCGGACTGGGAGGGATCCGGGGTGGGGGTGAGGGTGGGTTCGGTTGGTGTTCGGCTGCGGGTGCGTGGGGGCTGGTCGCGCCCACGCGGCGGAGCCGCAAATCGACACAGCCCCGCGCCCCTGACGGGGTCATCTGGGCCGGCGGGAATAGGCGCAAGTAAGTCCTCGTTCTCCCAGGCGCGCGGTTATAGTTGAACCGTCAACCAACTGGAGGGTGAGCGACCATGCAGTTCGGGATCTTCAGCGTCGGTGATGTCACGCCGGACCCGACCACCGGACGTACGCCGACCGAGCGTGAGCGGATCAAGGCCATGGTCGCCATCGCGCTGAAGGCCGAGGAGGTCGGGCTCGACGTCTTCGCCACCGGTGAGCACCACAACCCGCCGTTCGTGCCGTCGTCGCCGACCACCATGCTCGGGTACATCGCGGCGCAGACCGAGAAGCTCATCCTCTCCACCTCCACCACGCTGATCACCACGA
Source organism: Streptomyces sp. NPDC048420 (assembly GCF_040651535.1). Lineage (NCBI taxonomy): Bacteria > Bacillati > Actinomycetota > Actinomycetes > Kitasatosporales > Streptomycetaceae > Streptomyces > Streptomyces sp. NPDC048420. Next base: position 55,796 of record NZ_JBEZKG010000029.1, on the reverse strand, counting down.
ACGACCCGGTGAAGATCGCCGAGGACTTCGCGATGCTCCAGCACCTGGCCGACGGGCGGGTGGACCTGATGATGGGGCGCGGCAACACCGGCCCTGTCTACCCCTGGTTCGGGCAGGACATCCGGGAGGGCATCAACCTCGCCATCGAGAACTACGCGCTGCTGCGCCGGCTGTGGCGTGAGGACGTCGTGAACTGGGAGGGGAAGTTCCGGACGCCGCTGCAGGGGTTCACCTCCACGCCGCGGCCGCTGGACGGGGTCGCGCCGTTCGTCTGGCACGGGTCCATCCGCTCGCCCGAGATCGCCGAGCAGGCCGCGTACTACGGCGACGGGTTCTTCCACAACAACATCTTCTGGCCGGCCGACCACACCAAGCGGATGGTCGAGCTGTACCGGAGCCGGTACGCCCACTACGGGCACGGGACGGCCGAACAGGCGATCGTGGGGCTGGGCGGGCACGTGTTCATGCGGCGCAACTCGCAGGACGCGGTCAAGGAGTTCCGGCCGTACTTCGACGTCGCGCCGGTGTACGGGCACGGGCCCTCCCTGGAGGACTTCACCGACCAGACGCCGCTGACCGTGGGTTCGCCGGAGCAGGTCATCGAGAAGACGCTGAAGTTCCGGGAGTACGCCGGGGACTACCAGCGCCAGCTGTTCCTCGTGGACCACGCCGGGCTGCCGCTGAAGACCGTCCTCGAGCAGCTCGACATGCTCGGCGAGGAGGTCGTACCGGTGCTGCGTGAGGAGTTCGCGAAGGGGCGGCCGGCGGACGTGCCGGAGGCCCCCACGCATGCGTCGCTGCTCGCCGCCGCGCGCGAGGAGGTCGTCGCATGAGGCTCGTCGTCGTCTCGGCGGGGCTGAGCGTGCCGTCGTCCACGCGGCTGCTTGGTGACCGGCTGGCCGCGGCGGTCGGCCGGCGGGGCCCGGTCGACGTCCAGGTGGTCGAGCTGCGGGAGCTCGCCGTGGAGATCGCACACAACTTCACCAACGGGTTCCCGGGCAGGGCGCTGGCCGCCGCGCAGGAGGCGGTGACCGGGGCCGACGGACTGATCGTGGTGACCCCAGTGTTCTCGGCGTCGTACAGCGGGCTGTTCAAGTCGTTCTTCGACGTGCTGGAGCCGGAGGCACTGGACGGCAAGCCGGTGCTGATCGCGGCGACCGGGGGTTCCGCCCGGCACTCGCTGGTCCTGGAGCACGCACTGCGGCCGCTCTTCGCCTACCTGAAGGCCGTAGTCGTACCGACCGGGGTCTACGCCGCGTCGGAGGACTGGGGTGGCGAGGGGCTGGACGGGCGGATCGAGCGGGCGGCCGGGGAACTGGCCGCGCTGATGGCGGGACTGTCGGCCGGGCGCGGGCCGCGTGCGGCCCGGGCCGACTCGTTCTCGGCGGTGGTGCCGTTCGAGCAGCAGCTCGCCGCGTTGCGTCCCCCGGGGTGAGAGGGCAGTAAGAAGGGCACCAGGTGAGCAGCTCATCACGTCGTACGACTCGGCGGGACGGCACACTGAGGGTGTGCCCCAAAATGTGCTGCTCGCCGAAGACGACCGCGCCATCCGTCACGCCCTGGAGCGCGCCCTGATCCTGGAGGGCTACCAGGTCACCGCGGTCGCCGACGGGGTCGAGGCGCTGGCGCAGGCCCACAAGACGCCGCCGGACGTGCTCGTCCTCGATGTGATGATGCCCGGGATCGACGGACTCCAGGTCTGCCGGGTGCTGCGCGCCGAGGGCGACCGGACGCCGATCCTGATGCTGACGGCGCTCGTGGAGACCCAGGACCGGATCGCCGGCCTGGACGCGGGCGCCGACGACTACGTGGTGAAGCCCTTCGACGTGGAGGAGGTCTTCGCCCGGCTCCGTGCGCTGCTGCGGCGGACGAGTCCTGATGGCATGGCTCCGGCCCCTGGGGCACCCAAGGCACCTCCCGCGCCCGACCTCCCCCAGGGCCGGATCGAGGCCGCCGGGCTGCGCATGGACATCCAGGCACGCCGGGCCTGGCGCGGGACGCGCGAGCTGGAGCTGACCCGTACCGAGTTCGAGCTGCTGGAACTGCTCGTGCGCAACGCGGGCATCGTGCTCGACCACTCGACCATCTACGACCGGATCTGGGGCTACGACTTCGGGCCCGGCTCCAAGAACCTCGCCGTCTACGTCGGCTATCTGCGCCGCAAGCTCGACGCCCCGGGCGCCCCCCAGCTGATCCACACGGTGCGCGGCGTGGGTTACGTGCTCCGGGAGGACTGAGTGGGCCGGCTGGCCCGCATGTGGGCCCGGCCGCGGCCCCGGCTGCTGTCCCTGCGGACCACGTTCGCGGTGTCCTTCGCCGCGGTGACGGCCGCGGTGACCGTGCTGGTCGGCGTGCTGTCCTACAACGCCGCCGCCCGTCTGGTGCGGGTGGACCAGGAGACCGTGTTCGACGAGGTCGTACAGGATCTGCGGGACGAGGTGAGCCAGCACCGGATGACGCCGGAGGACTTCTCGTCCTCGGCGCCGGGCCACGACCTCGTACGGCCCGCCCGTACGGATGTGCAGGTGCTCGGGCCCACCGGGGCGGTCGCCGACCCCGGGCGTCCCGGGCTGCCGGTGGTCTCCGGGGACCGGACGATCGCGGGTGCCGGTGCCGCCGGGCGGATCGTCCTGCACAAGGAGGTCTCGGTCGGGAACGACGTGTACCGGATCGCCACCGTCTCGCTCGGCGGGGGGCGGGGGGCCGTGCAGGTCGCCCAGGAGTTCAGTGACACCGAGGACCTGTTGCGGGCGCTGCAGCAGCGGACGTTGATCCTCATGTCCGCGGTGGTCATCGGGGCCGGGTTGTTCGGGTGGTGGCTGGCCCGGCGGATCACCCGGCGGCTGGTCATCCTCACCTCCGCCGCGGAGGACGTGGCGCGCACCAGGCGGCTGGAGATCGAGGTGCCGGTCACCGGCTACGACGAGGTGGGGCGGCTCGGCCGGGCCTTCGACCGGATGCTGGGGCGGCTCGCGCAGTCCGAGGAGGACCAGCGGCGCCTGGCGCAGGACGCGGGGCACGAGCTGCGGACACCGCTGACGTCGCTTCGGACGAACATCTCACTGCTGCGGCGGATCGACGAGCTGCCGCCCGCCACCCGTGACGAACTGGTCGCCGACCTCACCCAGGAGGCCCGCGAGCTGACCGACCTGGTCAACGAGCTGGTCGACCTCGCGGCGGGACAGTCGGACAACGAGCCGCCGCAGCGGGTCGACCTCGCGGACGTCGCCGAGGAGGTGGCGGGGCAGGCCCGGCGGCGGACCGGACGGGAGATCGTGGTGCACGCGGACGGCGCCACCGTCACCGACGGGCGGCCCGGGATGCTGCAACGGGCGATCTCCAACCTCGTCGAGAACGCGGCGAAGTTCGACCGGGACGGTACTGCTCCGATCGAGATCTCGGTGTCCGGGTTCACGCTGGCCGGGCCGGTGCGGGTGGAGGTTCTGGACCGGGGGCCGGGGATCGCTGACGCGGATCTTGTGCGGGTGTTCGACCGCTTCTATCGGGCCGCCGATGCGCGGTCCCTGCCGGGGTCGGGGCTCGGGTTGTCGATTGTGCGGGAGGTTGCGCTGTCGCACGGGGGGGCGCCGTTCGCTTTCCCGAGGGACGGGGGTGGCACGGTGATCGGGTTCACGGTGGGTGGGGACGCGTACGGGGGTTGACTGTTGGCTGCGGGCCGGTGGGGGCTGGTCGCGCCCACGCGGCGGAGCCGCATATAGATACAGCCCCGCGCCCCTGGGTGGGTTGCAGCAGGCCTCAGAATGAGCAGAGCTGTCCGTGAGAGAGGGGCATCGACTTGCTCAGTGACCAGGAAGCCGCTGTTCTCGCGGCCATCGATGAGGCCGAACTTGCCCGAACCCTGCTGGAGTTGGTGGCTATACCCAGCGTCAGCGGGAGTCCCGCCGAGGCCGAGATCCAGCATCATCTCGCCGGGCGGCTGGAGCGGCTCGGGCTCGATGTCGATCTGTGGTCCATGGATCTGCCCGCGCTGCTCGCGCACCCCGGGTTCCCGGGGTCGGAGGCCGCGCGGGACGAGGCCTGGGGACTGGCCGGAAGGACCCCGGACGGCGGCGACGGGCCGGAGTTCGTGTTGCAGGGGCATGTGGACGTCGTACCGCCGGGGGATCTCGCCGCCTGGGACGGGGATCCGTTCGTGCCCAGGGTGACGGGGGACGTCGTGCACGGGCGGGGCGCCTGTGACATGAAGGCCGGGCTCGCGGCGCAGCTGGCCGTGCTCGCGGCGATCCGGGACAGCGGGGTTCGGCTGCGCGGGCGGGTCGCCGCGCACTTCGTGGTGGGCGAGGAGGACGGCGGGCTCGGCGCCTTCGGGACCCTGCAACGGGGGCACGGCGGTGACGTGTGCGTCATAGGGGAGCCGACGGCCGGGACCCTCATCACCGCCAACGCCGGCGCGCTGACCTTCAGGATCGCGGTCAACGGCAAGGCGGCGCACGCCAGTTCGCGGGCGGAAGGGGTCAGTGCCGTCGACGCCTACCTGCCGTTGCACCGGGCGCTGGCGCGGCTGGAGAGCGACCGTAACCGGGACCCGCATCTCCTGATGGCCGAGTACCCGATCCCGTACGCCCTCTCCGTCGGCATCCTGCGCTCCGGCGACTGGTCCAGCAGCGTGCCCGACCTGCTGGTCGCGGAGGGGCGCCTCGGGGTGCGGCTGGGGGAGGAACCGGCGGCGGCGCGGGCGGAGTTCGAGCGGTGCGTGGCCGAGGTGTGCGCCGGTGACCCCTGGCTGCGGGACCATCCCGTGGCCGTGAGCTGGCCTGGCGGGCAGTTCGCGAGCGGACGGCTGCCGCAGGGGCATCCGCTGCCGGACACGATCCGGGCCGCCCACGCGGATGCGGTGGGCGGCCCGGCGGTACGGGAGCGCGGGGCGCCGTACGGCAGTGATCTGCGGTTGTACGCCGGGGCCGGCATCCCGACTCTGCAGTACGGGCCGGGTGACATCCAGGTGGCGCACAGCGCTCGGGAGCACGTGTCCGTGCGGGAAGTGGTGGATGTGGCGCGGGCTCTGGCGGTGACGGTGCTGCGGACCGTGGGGACCAAGTAGGGCTTGGAGTGGCTAGTTCGCCGTCCTGCCGAAGCAGCGCTCCAACTCGTTCAGGTCGTAGAACTTGCTGCCCTTGGAGACCGGCACGCAGCCTGCCTTGAAGGCGGTCTCCTTCTCGTTGTAGAGCATGCGGACCAGGTAGGTGCCGCCCTTGCGGTACACGTCCCACTGGATGTTCGAGCCGAGGGGGGCCACGGCGGCGCCGCGCCAGGCGTTGGTGGCGTACGTGTACGGCGTGGCCGTGGTGACGCCCTGAGTGCTGCCCGGCAGGCCCATCAGCGCGGCCAGCGGGATGATCTCCTCGGCGTGCGTGAAACGGAGTTCGGCGCCGAGGTCGCTGGTGCCGGCGCGCTTGGCCTCGACCTGCTGGAAGAAGTCGTCGAGCACGACGTCCGCCATCTTGTACGTGATGTCGCTGTCGGCGAAGCCGGGGCCCTTCTCGTAGAAGTCCTCGGCGTCGCTGAGGTAGCCGAACCAGTCGGCGTCCCGCTCGGCGATGAACTTCTCCAGGCCCCAGCCCTTGCCGCCGGGGCTCTCCTCGCGCATGGCGGGGGCCATGGCGTACAGGTTGTAGACCGCCTGGGCCGCGGCCACCTGGTCGTCGGCGGAGAGCGTGTCGACGAAGGACGTCCGGAAGAGCTTCTTCAGTACGCTGCGGGCGGCGCTGTGGGTCCTCGGCTGGTCGGTGATGCTCTTCAGGGTGTCCGCGAGGCGCTGGTCGTTCGCGATGTAGTCGCGGTACGCCTTGCCGCCGGCGGCCTTGTGGAAGTAGAGCAGGTCGACGTCCGTGCGGGTGGGCCCGATGAGCGGCTTGAGCCCGGGGTCCTTCTCGGCGAGGGTTCCGGCGTAGATGTTCGCGCTGTCCACGGCCCGGCCCTGGCCCGAGCTGACGACGTCGATCTTCTCCTTCTTCTTCGCGATCGTGGCGAACAGGCTCGGCAGCCGCTGCGCGAGGCGGGTGGCCGTGGCCTGGAGTTCCTGCTTGCCGCGGCCGCTGAGGTCGCCGTAGCCGACACCGCTCATGGCGGCCTGGAGCGCCTTGATCTTCGGGCCGAACGCCCGGCCCTTCGCGGTGAGTCCGTTCGCCGCCTCCGCCTTCTCCACGAGCGCGAGAACCAGGTCGCCGTCCTCGCTGTCGGTCGCGGCGCGGGAGCCGTGCCGGGAGACGTTCTCCGTGAAGACGGGCACGAAACCGGCCGGCGCCTTCTGGTAGGTGCGGGGGCTCTGCTGGGGCTCGTAGGGAGCCTTCGTTCCGTAGCTGTCGCTGTCGCTCCGGTGCTCGGACACGGCCTGCGCGGGGAACGCGGTGGTCGCGAGGAGGGCGGCGAGCCCTGCGGTGGCCAGGGCGGGGGTGATACGTCTCATGCGCGCATCGTTTGCGCAGGACGTGAACGACGGATGACCGCCGGGCGGCGGTCCGGCCTCGGGGAGGGCTGGCCAGGGTCAAGGGCGACAGGGGGCGGACGCTCCCGCGTGCGGGGGCCCCGCGCCGACAGCAGCGCGCTCGTCACCTACGGGCGTGATCCGGCCGTCGAGGTCGGGATCTCCGGCGATCGCGCGGACGGCGAGGTGCGCTCCAGGGCTGGTCCGGCGGGGCAGGTCGGCTACGAGCGGGGTCCGGCGCGTGCACCCGCTCCAGGCGCTGTCGCTGGGGGAGTGCGTGCCGGGGTCCGCGACGCCGACGTGATCCGCCGGGCAGGTCTCAGGCGGGCTGCCCACGCAGAGGTGTCGTCTCCAGCGCCTCCCGTGCCGCCGTCAGCGCCGGGTGGGTCTGTTCCGCGACCCGGTGGAAGGTCTCCTGGGCGGTGCGGGCCGGCCAGGCCGGGGGCAGGTGGCGGGCCGGGAGGCGGGGGTCGGTGCGGATGGTCCACAGCCACTCGCTGACCAGGCGCAGGCGGGTGCCGATCGGGTCGTCGTCGGAGCCGTTGCCGAGGTGGGCGGTCCAGCGCTTGTCGAAGGTGACGTAGCGAGCGGCGATGGACTCCAGGTCCCAGGTGTCGCGGATCATCTGCTCGATGTCGGTCACCTCGGCGGCCCGGGCGTGGAAGATCTTGACGTGCGCGGTGAGGCCGAGTTCGGCGACCACCGCGGAGACGTCCACCTGACCGGGGGCGATCCACAGACCGCTGTACAGGGCCCCGAACCCCGACCAGGTCAGCCGGGAGCGCAGGTCGTGGCGCTGGCGTTTCCAGGAGTCGGGCAGGGAGAAGCCGAGCAGGGTCCAGGAGCCGTCCCAGTCGTCGTTGACCGCGCCCTGCTTCCAGATGCGGGTACGTCCGTCGACCAGGACCCGGGTCGCCTGCGGGGTCAGTCCGAAGAACATCTTGCGGCCCTCGCGCTGCCGCTGGAGCAGACCCCGGTTCACCATGCGGGTGAGGGTCGAGCGGACGGCCTGTTCGCCCACGCCCACCCGGCCCAGGACGTCGATGATGCTGCCCGAGTAGACGCCCAGGTCCCCCTCCTCCAGGACGTGGTTGCCGAAGAAGGTGAGCATGAGCGACTGCGGGCGTGGCTGCGGCCCGTCCGCTGTGTCCAGGATGTCGTCGTCCTCCACGGGGGCAAGAGTACGACCGCCCGCCGACCGTGCGGCAGGCGGTCGTACGAGGTCAACGGCGGTCGGCGGGGTGGGCAAGGTCGTACGGGCGCAGGTAGGGGGTGGGGCGGTACGAGACATAGCGGGTGGGGGTGGTGGGGTCGGCCGCGGTGGCGCGTGCGTTGAGGGACGCCGGGTCGGTGCCCTGCCAGCTGCCGGTGTCCAGGCGGTCCTCCAGGGTGTGGAGGGCGGCCAGTTGTTCGGCGGTGCTGAAGGTGCAGTGGCCGGCGTTGTCGACGTACGCCTGGCGGAGCAGGGGAGCGGAACCGGCCGCCGTGACCGCCCGCTTCAGCGCGCTCTCCGTCTGGACCGGGACCAGGGGGTCGCCGATGGTGTGGATGGAGAGCTGGGGCTTGGCGAGGCGGCCGGTGAAGGAGCTCGTGCTGCTCATCCACGTCACGGCCTTCTGGTCCGCCTTGATGCGCGGGGCCCGGTTGAGGGCGGCGAGGTCCTTCTTCAGCGACAGACCGGCCTTCTTGTAGAGCTCGGTGACCTCCTTGCGGACGGAGGACTCGGCGAGCAGGCGGGTGTAGTCGACGCCGGTGTTCCAGGACATGTTGCCGCCCGCCCGGACCTCGGCCTCCTGGCGCCGGTTGAAGGCGGCGATCTTCAGCAGGCCCTTGACGGCGTCGTACTGGTTGGCCTGCTGGGCGTCCCAGTCGGTGGCGGCGGGGCGGGTCTGGGTGGGCGCGTTCCAGACCGGGATGTTGTGGAGCGCGGCGGCCAGGGCGATCCGGGCCCGGCCCTCGGCCGTCGTCTGGGCGGAGTCGACCTTGGCGGTCAGGGTGTTCGCCGCGTCGGTGGCGGCCTGCTGCGTCGGGAGGTCGACCAGGGGGACGTCGGAGCCCAGGAGCGTCTTGAGGGCGAAGACCGGGTCGAGGGTGTTGTTCCAGTTGGCCACGCCGCCGTGGACCAGGCCGCACATGGAGAGCGAGCCGTCGATCTCGTCCGGGTGGCGCTCGGCGATCGCGGTGGTGACCAGACCGCCGTACGACCGTCCCCAGGCGATGGTGCGGGAGGCCTGGCCGAAGCGGTCGGTGAAGGCGGTCAGGGTGGCCATCTGGTCGGGGACCGCGTCCGTCACCGCCCAGCCGGTGCTGGCGTACGAGGAGCCGATGAGGGCGTAACCCTGTTGGAGGAGAAGCGCCTTGGTGGTGGCGTCCGGGGCGTCCTGGGCGGGGTTGGCCGGGCCTGCGTTGTAGCCGTGGCTGAAGAGGAGGACGGTGCCGTTCCAGGTGGTGGGGACGTCCATCATGTACGTGGCGCCGGAGGGGAGTTGGCCGTCCACGTGGGTCGGGTCCGTGGTGGTCGCCGCTGTGGCGGCGGGTGCGGCGGTGAGGGTGAGCAGGAAGGCCGCGGTGCAGGCGATGCGGGTGCTGTGCCTCATGCGGTGATCTCCTCAGTGTGGGGGGTGGTGGGGAGTGGGGAAGCGGGGTCCTCGCCGAGCGACGCCCGGCTGGTCTCGCGGACGAACCACACCGTCAGCGCGGTGATCAGTGAGCCTCCGCAGAGGAGGAGGGCGACGGGGGTGCCGTTGCCGCTGCTCGCGACCAGGCTGCCGGCGATCATCGGGGAGAACCCGGCGCCGACCAGGGTCGCGCCCTGGTAGCCGAGGGAGGCGCCGGTGTAGCGGACCTTGGTGCCGAACATCTCGCTGAACAGGGCGCCGAGCGGGCCGTACATCAGCGACTGCGAGATGCCGTGGCCGATGACGACGGCCAGGATCAGGGCCCCCGACGACTTGGAGTCGACCAGCGCGAGGACCGGGAAGGCGGTGGCGGCGGACAGGATCGCGCCGGTGAGGACGACCGGGCGGCGGCCGATCCGGTCGGAGAGCGCGGAGGCGCAGGGCAGCACGACCAGGGCGACCGCGGCCGAGACGGTGAGCGCGGTGAGCACCTGCGGGCGGGGATAGCCGATGCCGGTGGCGTACGAGATCAGGTAACTGGTCAGCAGGGACTGGGTGGTGAAGGCGCCGATGCCGACGCAGCAGGCCAGCAGCACGGGCTTCGGGCGGCGCAGGACGTCGAGGATGGGGAGCCTCGACTCTGCGCGGTCCTTCTTCACCTCGGCGAACAGCGGGCTCTCGACCACCTGGAGGCGGACGAACAGACCGACGCCGAGCAGCAGCACGCTCAGCAGGAACGGCACGCGCCAGCCCCAGGCCGCGAACTGGTCCTTGGGGAGGGTGGAGACCATCGCGACCACGGCGGCGGAGATCAGGGAGCCGAGCGGGGCTCCCATCTGGGTGAAGCTGGACCACAGGCCGCGCCGCTTCTCGCCCGCGTGCTCGACGACCATGAGCGTGGCGCCGCCCCACTCACCGCCGATGGCGATGCCCTGCAGTACCCGCAGGGTGATCAGCAGGACCGGCGCCCAGACGCCGATGGTGTCGTACGTGGGCAGCAGGCCGATGAGGAAACTGGCGCCGCCCATCAGGCCCATGGTGAGCAGCAGCATGTTCTTGCGGCCGAGGCGGTCGCCGAAGTGCCCGAAGACGATGCCGCCGATCGGGCGGGCCACGTATCCGGCGGCGAAGGTGCCGAACGCGGCGATCGTGCCCACGGCGGGGTCGGCGCCGGGGAAGAACAGTTCACCGAAGACGAGTGCGGCGACGGTGCCGTAGACGAGGAAGTCGTAGAACTCGACGGCGGTGCCGAGCAGGCCGGAGAGGGCGACTCGGCGGAGTTGGCGGGTGCGGTCGGATGCGGTGGGGGACGGGGGCATCGCGCTCTCCCTTGAGCGGGGGAAGGACACCGCGAAATTAGGCTCTCTGGTGACTGCCGTCAAGAAAGTGCACAACATTGACAGGATTGACAGGGATGTGACAGGGGTCATGGGAACTTGGTGATCCCGTCGGGCAGTTGAGTGCGTGACCACGGATATGCGAACCCGGATGCGGGCCGGGGATCCGGACGCCTTCGCGGAGCTCTACGACGAGTGCGCCCGCTCGGTGTACAACCACGCCTTCCGGCTGACCGCCGACTGGTCCGTGGCCGAGGACGTCATGTCGGCGACCTTCATGGAGGCCTGGCGGCGCCGGGACTCGATCGAGGCCGAGGGCGGTTCGCTGCGGCCCTGGCTGCTCGGCATCGCCACCAACGTCTCCCGCTCCCACGGCCGCGGCAACCGGCGCTACCGGGCCGCGGTGAGCGCGGTGGCCGGGGCGGGTGTCGTGGAGGTCGCCGACCACGCGGAGGAGATCGCCGGGCGGGTGGACGACCGGCGCCGGATCGTCGCCACGCTGACCGCGCTCGCCTCGCTACGGCGCCCCGAACGCGAGGTCCGGTCTGCTGGTGGCCGCCCCGCAGACGACCTTCTCCGTCCTCGGCAGCACCGGTGTGGCGCTGCTGGTGGTCGCCGGGTGCCTCGCCGTGGCCGACGGGGCGCCCCGCGCGGTGCGCCTGACATCGTCGCCCTGTGGTTCCTTACGGACATCCGGTACGTGTCCGTGATCTAGGACGACACGATGTCCGCGCTGCCGGTGCTGCCGGCGTTCATGGGGGCGCGATGCTGCTGGCGACGGCGTGGACCCGGTACTCGACACGGCCGGCGCGGTGGTCAGGTAGGTGACGGCGCGATGTGACATCGCCTGCCTCTGTCCTGGTAACCTCAATGTTACTAACATTGATGTTAGTGTCGGAGGGGCGCTCGGTCGGGAGGGCAGGTATGGCGGATTTCGTCGGCAGGCGGCACGAGCTCGCCACGCTGAATCGCGAGCTGGGCAAGGTGACGGTCGGTATCGGTGGGGAGCGGCCAGGGCGCTGCGTGATGCTCAGGGGCCGCCGCCGGGTCGGCAAGTCGCGCCTGGTGGAGCGCTTCGCCGAGAAGTCCGGTGCGCCGTTCCTCTTCTACGCCGCCACCGGGGCGTCGCCGACGGCCGACCTGGAGCGGCTCGGCAGGGATGCTCAGTCCTCCAGCATTCCGCTGGCCAGTCTCCTGTCCGCGGCTCGCCCGGCGAACTGGGACGCCGCCTTCGACGTACTGGCGGCGGCACTGCCGCACGACCGGGCGAGCGTCGTGATCATGGACGAGGTGCCCTACCTGATGGACGAGGAGGGCGCGTTCGAGGGCGTGCTTCAGCGGGCCTGGGACCGAGCGCTGGAGACCAAGCCGGTGCTGCTGATCCTCATCGGTTCCGACCTGTCGATGATGGAGGCGCTGAACAGCTACGGACGCCCGTTTCATCAGCGCGGGCGGGAGATGGTGCTGGGTCCGCTCAACCCGGCGGAGGTGGGCGAGATGCTCGGCCTCGACGCCGCCTCCGCCATCGATGCGGCCTTGATCACCGGTGGGCTGCCCTTGATCTGTGCCGAGTGGCCGCACGGCGCCGGGACGTGGGAGTTCCTCGGGGAAGCACTCAGCGATCCGGTCTCGGCCCTGCTGGTCTCGGCGGAGCGCTCACTGGCCGCCGAGTTCCCCCAGCAGGCGCAGGCCCGCACCGTTCTCTCGGCGATCGGCAGCGGTGAGCGGACGTTTTCCAACATCGCCCGCGCGGCCGGCGGGATCGGGGCGACCCCTCTCCAGCGGTCGCTGGGCATCCTCGCCGAGAAACGGATGGTCTCGGCGGAGCTCCCCGTGTCGACGCGTCCTTCGAAGGATCGCCGCTACCGGGTCACGGATCCCTACCTCCGCTTCTGGCTGAAACTCCTGGGCCCGGCGATGGAGGAGATCGAGCGGGGCCGGGGTGACCTGACGCTGCGGCGCATCCGCGAGAACTGGACCAGTTGGCGCGGCAGGGCCGTCGAACCTCTCGTACGCGAGGCGCTGACGCGGTTGCTGCCCGACGCGGGTCTCCCCGCTGCCCCCGCCATCGGTGGCTACTGGACCCGTACCAACGACGTGGAGATCGACATCGTAGGGGCGGACCGCGCACCGATCGCCAAGGACCTGTTGTTCGTCGGCTCGGTGAAGTGGCTGGAGAACTCCCCGTTCGACCGCCACGATCTCGCGGCGCTGCACCGGCACCGCGCCGCTCTCACACCTGCTCCCGTACCGGTGATCGCCGTCTCGCGCAGCGGAACCGACTGTGCGGGACTCGATGCGGCATACGGCCCGGCAGACCTCCTCGCGGCGTGGTCCTCGTGAGCACCTGAACGACGCAAGGCCTCAGCTCACGGCCACACCAGGCAGTACGGCTGATGCCCCGCCTCATGCAGCCGATGCGAGAAGTCCTGCCACTCATGCAGCAGTTGGTACACATTGAACGCGTCCCGCGGCCCGCCCCGGTCCGGGACCGTCGACCAGATGAAGGCCGCCGCGCCGACCGCTTCCTCGCCGATGCCGCGCAGGGGGTCGACGACCGTCATGGGGAGCTTGACCACTGCGTAGTCGGGGTGGAGGACGACCAGTTCGAGCGGGGGGACCTTGTGGAGCGGGACGCCCTCTATGCCGGTGAGGACCATCGCCGCCATGGTCTCCGGCTTGATCTTCGTGAACATGCCGTTCATGCCGAGCTCGTCGCCGCCGAGTTCCTCGGGGCGCATCGAGATCGGGACGCGGGCCGCGGTCGCGCCGTCGGGCGCGCCGAAGTACTTGTACGTCACCCCCACCCGACCACCATTCCTGCTTCCCGCCCTCAACGGATCGATTCGACGTTCGATACGTCGCTCGTCCCGTTCCGACTCACCGGTTGCGCCCGAGACACCGGACACACCATGTCCCTGACGCGTCTCGTTGGCTTCCTCCGCCTCGCGCCGGTGCTTCCCCCGCCGGGCACGTCGAGGACCCAGGTCATCAGTCCCCTCGCCCAGTCCGCCACCGCGATGCATATCTCCACCCGACTGCTTTTCTAGGACGCGTGGCCCCCGCCGCGCAACCCGATCATCGTGTCAGTGACCTCCCCCACGGCCGCCCGCCGAAACGTGCGCTGAAACACCTGTCCGCAGGATCTTCGCAGCCCCTGGACAAACGGCTCCGTGCCATCGTCTCCGTGAGCTGTGTGTATCTGCATCCAGTTTCGCAGATCGTCGGGGCACCGGGGCGTTCCGAGGCCTGGCCTACCCTGAGGTAGTCACAGGCAACGAAGTCCGAGAACGTCGCAGAAGGTCGGAGAAGTCGCAGGACATGAGTGAATTGCCCTATTCGTACGACGCGCCTGTCTCGCAGGCCCTGTTCGACCGCGCCTCGGCCGTCACGCCCGGCGGCGTGAACTCCCCGGTGCGCGCCTTCCGTGCCGTGGGCGGCACCCCCCGCTTCATGGTGTCCGGCACCGGCCCGTACCTGACGGACGCCGACGGGCGCGAGTACGTCGACCTCGTCTGCTCCTGGGGCCCCATGATCCTCGGGCACTCGCACCCCGAGGTGATCGCCGCCGTCCAGGAGGCGGTGTCCAAGGGCACCTCCTTCGGCACCCCCGGCGAGGGCGAGGTCGCGCTCGCCGAGGAGATCGTCCGGCGTGTCGAGCCCGTCGACCAGGTGCGGCTCGTCTCCAGCGGGACCGAGGCCACCATGTCCGCCATCCGCCTCGCCCGCGGCTTCACCCGGCGCACCAAGGTCATCAAGTTCGCCGGGTGCTACCACGGTCACGTCGACTCGCTGCTCGCCGCGGCGGGCAGTGGTGTGGCCACCTTCGCGCTGCCCGACACCCCGGGCGTCACCGGTGCCCAGGCCGGCGACACGATCGTGCTGCCGTACAACGACCTCGAAGCCGTCCACGAGGCCTTCCACCGGCACCCCGGCGAGATCGCCTGTGTGATCACCGAGGCCTCGCCGGGGAACATGGGCGTTGTGCCGCCTCTTCCCGGGTTCAACCAGGGGCTCAAGGACGCCTGCGCGCAGAACGGCGCCCTCTACATCTCCGACGAGGTCATGACCGGGTTCAGGACCAGCAGGAGTGGTTGGTTCGGCATCGACGGGGTCCGCCCCGATCTCATGACCTTCGGGAAGGTCATGGGTGGTGGGTTCCCCGCCGCCGCCTTCGGTGGTCGCGCGGACGTCATGGCGCACCTCGCGCCCGTCGGGCCCGTCTACCAGGCCGGCACCCTCTCCGGGAACCCCGTCGCCACCGCCGCCGGGCTCGCCCAGCTGCGGCTGCTCGACGACGCGGCCTACGGCAAGGTCAACGCCGTCTCCGAGCAGATCCAGGCCCTCGTCGGGGACGCGCTGAGCAAGGAAGGCGTCGCGCACACCGTGCAGAACGCCTCAAACATGTTCTCCGTGTTCTTCACCGACCGGCCGGTGCGCACCTACGAGGACGCCAAGGCGCAGGAGTCGTTCCGGTTCACGGCGTTCTTCCACTCCCTTCTGGAGAACGGCGTCTACCTGCCGCCGTCCTCCTTCGAGTCGTGGTTCGTGTCCACGGCCCACGACGAGCAGGCGGTTCAGCGGATCGCCGACGCCCTTCCGGCGGCGGCCCGAGCGGCGGCGGAGGCCTCGGCAGCATGACCAGCACTTCCCAGAACGGCGACATCACCGTCGTCCACCTGATGCGGCACGGTGAGGTGGCCAACCCGGACGGGGTCCTCTACGGCCGTCTCGCGGGCTATCACCTCTCCGAGCTCGGGCGGCAGATGGCCGACCGGGTCGCCGAGCACCTCGCCGCCCGGGACATCACCCACGTCTGCGCCTCCCCGCTGGAGCGGGCGCAGGAGACCGCCACGCCGATCGCCAAGGCGCACGGCCTCGACATCGCGACCGACGAGCGGCTCATCGAGGCCGAGAACATCTTCCAGGGCAAGACTTTCGGCGTCGGCGACGGGGCGCTGAAGAACCCGGAAAACTGGAAGCACCTCGTCAACCCGTTCAAGCCGTCGTGGGGCGAGCCGTATGTCGACCAGGTCGTGCGGATGAAGGGTGCGCTGGACGCTGCGCGGGACCGGGCCCGGGGGCATGAGGCGGTTCTTGTCAGCCACCAGTTGCCCATCTGGATCGTGCGGTCCTGGGTCGAGAAGCGGCGGTTGTGGCATGACCCGCGTAAGCGGCAGTGCACGCTCGCCTCGCTGACGTCCTTCACGTATCGGGGCGACAAGATCGTGTCCGTGGGGTACTCCGAGCCTGCGATCGATCTTGTGCCGGTTCATCTTCGGGCTGGGGCCAAGCCGGTGAAGGGCAAGTCCAAGGCTTTCGGGGCGTAGTGGTTCGTGGGGGACTGCGGGGCCGTTGTGGCTGGTCGCGCGCACGCGGCGGGGCCGCATATTGATACGGCCCCGCGCCCCTGAAGGGGCGCGCTTCTGTTACTGAATCCGGAAATAGCGTCGGAACCTCCCCTCTCGTCGCCTCCTCTGACTGGGTGACCACCAGAGAACGTGACGAATCGGGGAAGCATGCACTCTCTCACCCGAAGGGGAGCAATAGGTCTCGGCGCGGGCGCCGCGGCGGCCCTGGGGCTCTCCGGGTGCGGAACCCTCACCGGGTCGGACGGGGTGACCCACGCCTCGGCTTCCACGCCCGGCAAGAAGCCGGTCACCGTCCGCCCCATCGGCGACGGCTCGACCTCCTTCACCGGCAAGCAGCCGTTCCAGCCCGGCAAGTCCGTGCCGCTGGAGCCCGGGCAGACCCCGCCGCAGTTCGTGATCTTCTCCTGGGACGGGGCCGGCGAGGTCGGCAACGGCCTCTTCCCGCGCTTCCTCGACCTGGCCGAGCAGCACGGCGCGCACATGACCTTCTTCCTCTCCGGTCTGTATCTGCTGCCCGAGTCGAAGAAGCGGCTCTACGACCCCCCGAACAACCCACGCGGCGCCTCCGACATCGGCTACCTCACCGACGAGCACGTCAAGGCGACGCTGGCCAACGTCCGCCGCGCCTGGCTCGAAGGGCACGAGATCGGCACCCACTTCAACGGCCACTTCTGCGGCGGCTACGGCACCGTCGGCAACTGGACGCCGGCGCAGTGGCGCTCGGAGATCCAGCAGGCGAAGGCCTTCGTCAAGGAGTGGCGGACCAACACGGGGTGGACCGATCTGCCTGCTCTCCCCTTCGACTACGACAAGGAACTCGTCGGCGGCCGCACCCCTTGCCTCCTCGGCCAGGACAACCTGCTGCCCACCGCCCGCGAGCTCGGCTGGCGCTACGACGCCTCCTCGCCCGGCGGCCGCCAGGTCTGGCCGGAGAGGAAGAACGGCATCTGGGATCTGCCGCTCCAGGCGATACCTTTCCCCGGGCGCTCCTTCGAGGTCCTGTCCATGGACTACAACATGCTCGCCAACCAGTCGATCAACTCGACCAACGCGCCCGCCCACAACTACCCGGCCTGGCGCGAGCAGGCGGCCGGCGCCTACATCTCCGGCTTCAAGCGGGCCTACGAGACCAACCGCGCCCCCTTCTTCGTCGGCAACCACTTCGAGCACTGGAACGGCGGCATCTACATGGACGCCGTCGAAGAGGCCTTCAAGTACATCGCGCGGGAGAGGGACAAGGGCGCGGACGTGCGCATGGTCTCCTTCCGGCAGTTCGTCGACTGGATGGACGTGCAGAAGCCGGAGGTGCTCGCCGAGCTCCGCACGCTCGATGTCGGCCAGGAGCCGGCCGGTGGCTGGAACACATTCCTCAAGGGGACCTCGACAGCCTCCTCGACGCCGCCCTCGGCACCCTCCTCAAACGCTGCCTGAAATGCGGGTTTCCGCCCGCAAGGGGGGTGCGCAAGATCCCCAGAACGGGCATGCGAAACTTTTCACATGAGTGCCGCCAGTCGTAGCCGCTCCCGAGTCCGTACCACCCTGCTCAGCGCGGGTGCCGCAGCCGCAGCGCTGACCCTGTCCGCCTGCAGCTCGGGCGGCACCTCGGGCGGGGGCGGCGACACCAACTTCATCATGGGCGCGGACGGCATCTCCACGGCCAAGCAGGGCGACCGGGGCACCGCCCCCGACCTGTCCGGCAAGACCGTCGACGGGGGACAGCTCGACGTCGCCGACTACAAGGGCAAGGTCGTCGTCCTGAACATGTGGGGCTCCTGGTGCGCCCCCTGCCGGGCCGAGGCCCCCAACCTGGAAGCGGTCTACAAGGACCTCAAGGGCAAGGACGTGCAGTTCGTCGGCGTCAACACCCGCGACACCAGCGTCCAGAACGCGCGTGCCTTCGAGAAGGACATGGGCATCACCTTCCCCAGCCTGTACGACCCGACGGGCAAGCTGATGCTCCGCTTCCAGAAGGGCACCCTCAACCCGCAGGCCGTGCCCTCCACGCTGGTCATCGACCGGGACGGCAAGATCGCCGCGCGCTCGCTGGCCGCGCTCAGCGAGAGCAAGCTGCGCAAGATGATCGACCCGGTCCTCGCGGAGAAGTGACGTGAGCGCAGTCGTCACGCTCGCCGCCGACACCGGCTACAACGGCACCGTCCTCAACGGCGCCATGCTCCTCGCGCTGCCCATCGCGGTCCTCGGCGGCCTCGTCTCCTTCTTCTCCCCGTGCGTCCTGCCGCTGGTCCCCGGCTATCTGTCGTACGTCACCGGCGTCACCGGCACCGAGCTGGCCGAGGCGCGGCGCGGCCGGATGGTCGCGGGCGCCTCCTTGTTCGTGCTCGGCTTCACCGCGGTGTTCGTCTCCAGCGGGGCACTGTTCGGCTACTTCGGCCAGACGCTCCAGGAGAACCAGAGCGTGCTGTCCAAGGTGCTGGGCGTGCTCATGATCCTCATGGGTGTCTTCTTCATGGGCCTGATGCCCTGGATGACCCAGCGGGAGTTCCGCTTCCACAACAAGCCCACGATGGGCCTGGTCGGCGCCCCGCTGCTCGGTGCGCTGTTCGGCATCGGCTGGACCCCCTGCATCGGCCCGACCCTCGCCTCGGTGATCGCCCTGTCCTCCCAGCAGGGCAGCGCGGGCCGCGGTGCCATACTGACCGTCGCCTACTGCCTCGGCCTCGGCGTGCCCTTCGTGCTCGCCGCGGTCGCCTTCCGCAAGGCGCTCGGCGCCTTCGGCTGGGTCAAGCGCCACTACGTCTGGGTCATGCGCATCGGCGGCACCATGATGATCGTGACCGGACTGCTGCTGCTGACCGGCGCGTGGGACCGCCTTGTGCAGGACATCCAGTCCTGGTCCGCCGGCTTCACTGTGGGGATCTGATCCATGAGCAAGACCACGCCCGCCACCTCGGACGCGCCCGAGGCGCCCGACGCTCCCGCAGGTGACCAGGACCTCGGCGCCGCCGGCTCCCAGCTGTCCACGGCGCCCGCGGAGACCCTGAGCATGCCCACCCTGGGGGTGATCGGCTGGGCCCGCTGGTTCTGGCGCCAGCTGACCTCCATGCGGGTCGCGCTGCTCCTCCTCCTGCTGGTGGCGCTCGGCGCGATCCCCGGCTCGCTGATCCCGCAGACCGGCACCGACGCCACGAAGGTCGCGGACTTCGTCAAGAACAACCCCACCCTCGGGGACGTCTACGACAAGCTCGGCCTCTTCCACGTCTACAGCTCGGTGTGGTTCTCCGCGATCTACATCCTGCTGTTCGTCTCCCTCATCGGCTGCATCGTGCCCCGCACCTGGCAGTTCGTCGGGCAGTTGCGCAGCAGGCCGCCGGGCGCCCCGAAGCGGCTGACCCGGCTGCCCGCCTACACCACCTGGCGCACCGACGCCGAGCCCGAGCAGGTCCGCGAGGCCGCCCTCGCCCTGCTGAAGAAGAAGCGCTTCCGTGCCCACCTGACCGGTGACAACGTCGCCGGCGAGAAGGGCTACCTCCGCGAGGTCGGCAACCTCGCCTTCCACATCGCGCTGATCGTGATGCTGACCGCCTTCGCCTGGGGCCAGCTCTTCAAGTCCGAGGGCAACAAGCTGGTCGTCGAGGGCGACGGCTTCTCCAACACCCTCACCCAGTACGACGACTTCAAGTCCGGGAACCTCTTCGACACCGGCGATCTGGTGCCGCTCAGCTTCACCCTGAACAAGTTCACCGGCACCTACGAGACCACCGGCCCCAACAAGGGCACCCCGCGCCTCTACCAGGCCGCCATCACCTACAGCGAGGGCGCCTACGGCAAGGACCACAAGACCCTCGTCAAGGTCAACGAGCCGCTGGAGATCGGCGACGCGAAGGTCTACCTCACCGCCCACGGCTACGCGCCCGAGATCACGGTCCGGGACGGCAAGGGCAACGTCGTCTTCCACGACGCCGTCGCGATGCTGCCCCTCGACTCCAACGTCACCTCCACCGGTGTCATCAAGGTCCTCGACGGCTACAAGAACGCCAAGGGCGTCAGCGAGCAGCTGGGCATCTCGGCGTTCTTCCTGCCGACCTACACCACCGGCAGCGAGACCGCCTCCACCTTCCCCGCGCTGAACAACCCGGTGCTCAACCTCACGCCGTACCACGGTGACCTGGGCGTCGACTCCGGCATCCCGCAGAGCGTGTACCAGCTCGACAAGTCGCATGTGAAGGAGTTCAAGGACTCCAAGGGCGCGCAGCTCAGGGAGAACCTGAAGCCCGGCGAGACCATGCAGCTCCCGAACGGCGCCGGTTCCGTCACCTACGACGGCACCAAGCAGTGGGCCAACTTCCAGGTCGTCCAGCAGCCCGCCAGCGGCTGGGCCCTCGCCGGCGCCCTCACCGCGATCTTCGGCCTCGCCGCGTCCCTGTTCATCCAGCGCCGCCGGGTGTGGGTACGGGCAGTGCGCGGCGCCGACGGGGTGACGGTCGTGGAGATGGCGGGCCTGGGCCGCAGCGAGTCGGCGAAGGTGCCGGAGGAGCTGGGCGAGCTGGCGGGCGTCCTGTACGACCAAACACCGAGTACTGCAAGCCACTCAGGGGCGCGGGCAACTGCGCGACCAGCCCCCACAGACCCGCAGCCGAAGACCGAGCAATCCACCCCCGAACCCCAAGAAGCACCCTCTGAAGGGTCTGAAAAGTGACTCTCGCCACCGCCACCAACGAGCACCTCGCCAACATCAGCAACACGCTGATCTACTCCGCGATGGCCGTCTACACCCTGGCCTTCTTCGCGTACATCGCCGAATGGCTCCTCGGCAGCCGCAGCAAGGTCGGCCGCACAGCCGCCGCGCTCACCACCGACGCCAAGAAGGCGACCGCACCGGCCGTCACCGTGAACAAGGGCGGCAGCACCGCCGTACTGGAGCGGCCGCAGGTCGTGGTGCGGTCGGCGGCCGGTTCGCGGGACGTGCCCGACGGGCCGGGGGCGCACGGCGGGGACGAGCAGGGCGACCTCTACGGGCGTATCGCCATCTCCCTGACGGTGCTCGCCTTCCTCGTCGAGCTCGCCGGGGTCATCGCCCGCGCGGCCTCGGTGGAGCGGGCGCCCTGGGGCAACATGTACGAGTTCAACATCACCTTCTCCACAGTGGCCGTCGCCGTGTACCTGGGGCTGCTGGCCCTGAAGAAGAACGTGCGCTGGCTCGGGCTGTTCCTGATCACCACGGTCCTCCTCGATCTCGGCCTCGCCGTCACTGTCTTGTACACCGCCAGCGACCAGTTGGTTCCCGCCCTCCACTCGTACTGGCTGTACATCCACGTCTCCACCGCGATCTTCTGCGGCGCGGTGTTCTACGTCGGCGCGGTCGCCACGATCCTGTACCTCTTCAAGGACAGCTACGAGAACAAGATCGCGTCCGGCGGCACCCCCGGCCGGTTCGCGAACTCCGTCCTCGACCGGCTGCCCGCCTCCGCGAGCCTCGACAAGTTCGCCTACCGCGTCAACGCGGCCGTCTTCCCGCTGTGGACGTTCACGATCATCGCGGGCGCGATCTGGGCGGGCGACGCCTGGGGCCGCTACTGGGGCTGGGACCCCAAGGAGACCTGGTCCTTCATCACCTGGGTCGCCTACGCCTGCTACCTGCACGCCCGCGCCACCGCCGGCTGGAAGGGCCGCAAGGCCGCCTACCTGGCGATGCTCGCCTTCGGCTGCTGGCTGTTCAACTACTACGGCGTCAACATCTTCGTCACAGGCAAGCACTCCTACGCAGGCGTCTGAGCCCTAGAAGGGCCACCCTGGAGTCATGAGCGGTTCCGTCGAGCAGGGCAGCAGCCAGACCCACGGCAGCACCCGCATCCTGCACTTCCTGGTGCGGCTGCCGGTGCCCATGGAGACGGTCTGGCCTGCGGTGGCCACCGCGGAGGGGCTCGCGGCCTGGTGGACCGGGGTGGAGACGCTCGAACCCCGGCTCGGCGGCGCGGTCGTGCTGCCGGGGCTGGGGGAGGGGCAGGTCACCGCGTGGGACGTGGACCGGGTCGCCGAGTACACGCTGGAGCGGGGCGGCCGGGTCCGGTTCCATCTGGAGCGGGACGGCGACGACGGGGCCGTACTGCGCTTCACGCACGAGTACGAGGGGGAAGGGGAGACCGAGCCCGCGTGGCGGGCCCGGTTCGAGCGGCTGGTCGCGCAGTGGGAGTCCTAGCAGTGGGAGTCCTAGAAGTGCACCTCCGCGCACGCCCGCCCGCGTGACTGAAGACCACTGCTCGTGTGCTCCCAGCCCTCCGCGCACAGCACCGCGCCATTGGGCAGGTCACGGTGG
This sequence comes from Streptomyces sp. NPDC048420, assembly GCF_040651535.1. Classification (NCBI taxonomy): domain Bacteria; kingdom Bacillati; phylum Actinomycetota; class Actinomycetes; order Kitasatosporales; family Streptomycetaceae; genus Streptomyces; species Streptomyces sp. NPDC048420. The sequence goes on along the minus strand of NZ_JBEZKG010000029.1, from coordinate 33,750 downwards.
ACCGGCACGGTGAACTTCTGGTGGTAGCCCCAGAACCGGGTCGTGCTGTTGGTGTCGATCCCGCCGCCCCAGATGTGGAAGTGGCCGGTGAAGTCACCGCCCCAGGTGGTCGACGCGCCGATCGTCTACACGCAGTCCGCTGCCGTCGACGCTGATGCAGGTGCGGTGGTTGCAGCCGTTGGCCCCGGCGGAGGCGGCCGGCGCCCCCGCGATCGCCATCGCAAGGGCGCACACCGCGCCGAGGGCCAGCCTGGTGAAGGTCTTGCTGTTCATGAGCGGGATCCTGGCAGTCACGGTGGGTGACCGGCCGGTACGACGCGCTACGACGGCGGCAGGCACTCCTTCGCGGGTGGCTTCCCCTCCGGCCAGGCGATCTTCACGAACCGGGCGGTGCCCTGCGGGGTCAGTTCCACGATCGGTACGGCCTTGTCGTACGGGTTGCCGTGGTTGTCGAGGCAGATCCAGCCGCTCGCGCCGTTGACGCGCTGCTGGGTGCCCTTGATGAGCCGCCACTCGTTGCGGACCTCTTCGAGGGTCGGGATGTCCTTGCTGCCCTTGGCGAACCGGATGCCCTGGTACGTCAGCCGCATCGCGTCGTAGGCGACGATCAGCTGGCCGTCCTCCAGGTCGACGTCGCCGATCGGGCCCACCTTGTCGCCCTGGCCCGCCAGTACCAGTTCCTGGAGGACCTTCGCGTCCGCCGTCGAACCCCCGGTCGCGGGCGGGGACTTGATCCACGCGTCCGGGTGGGCGAGGGCGGTGTAGCGGACGGTGAGGTTGCGGTTCAGGGCGTCCCGGTTCAGGTCCTTGTCGCCGGTCAGGTAGGACGCCTCGTCACCGGTGAGCAGGGTGAACCTGCGTTTCTGGCAGCCGCGTTCGCCGAGCGCGTTGATGAACTGGCGCAGCTGGGTGTGGCGTCCGGCGAACAGGATGGTGTCGGTGCCGGCGTCCGTGTCGCAGACCAGATGGGTGATCTGCTCGAAGTCGTTGGCGGTGGAGCCCTCCAGGCTGCGGTCGTCGGGCGGGTTGAACGACCAGGGGGCGTACGGCGATCCCTTGAGCAGCTTCGCGAAGGAGCGCTGGAGGGTCAGGGAGTAGGGGTCGCCGTCGTCGGGGTCGTCCGCCTTCTGGTCGTAGACCAGGACCGCCTTGTCGGCCGCGACCTGGGCGAAGGAGGTGAGCGCGCGGGCCTCGTCGGTGTTGGTCGGCGCGACCCTGGCGAGCCCGGGGAAGGGGTCCTTGCCGTTCTGCCCGTTGGCGAGGTTGTCGGCGGTGATGGAGGTGCCGATGACCGCGATGCCGCGCGCGGTGAGTTCGGCGACGGCCCGCTTGTTGTTGGCGGTGCTCAGCCCGACCCCGGCGACCGCCCGCAGCCTGTCCTTCTCCCCGGTCATGCCCGCCAGCTGGTCCACGGTGTGCTTCCAATGGGCGCCGGTGGCACCGGGGTTGGCGAGCACCAGCCGGATCGCCGGGACGGTCCCGTTGGACCGGTGGTTGGCCTGGTACTGGGCGAGATAGGCGCCCTGCATCTCGTGCAGGACGTCACCGAGGTTGTCGGCGTCGGTCGCGGTGAAGGGCTCCAGGAGCGCGACGGTGACGTAGGGGCCCTTGATGGACCTGTTCTCGCGGTCGATCGCCCGGGCCACCTGCTTGAGCGGGGCCCGGCCCCAGTCGTAGGCGGTCGCCGAGACGCCCACGCACTCGTCGCTGTCCTCGGGTTTGACCACCCCGGGCGCGCAGGAGCGGTCGTCGTGGGCGAGGGTGCGCACGGCGAGGACCAGGCCCGCCGTCACCGCCACGCCGAGCACGATCGCGAGGTACCGGCGCAGCGGGATCTCCCACACGCCCTCCCGCAGCCACGTTCCGAAGCCTCTGCCGGCCATCACGCCTCCCCCTCGCCGTCGTCCTCGTCGTCCGGGATGCGCAGGGGCCGCCCCGCGAGCGCGTCCTCGGGCCAGTCCCGGGAGGCCCGCCACAGCAGCGCGTTGCCGGCCGGGCGCAGGTTGGACAGCTGCTCCAGCTCGAAGCGCAGCCGGTCGCACACCTTCGGGTCGGGCAGCGCGAGCGGGTCGGTCAGCTGCCACACGGCGTGCAGCAGCCGTCGTACCCGCAGATGCAGTACGGGGTCCACCTGGTCCGGCACCCGCTGTACGGCGTCGGTGTGGCCGAGCGCGATCGCCGCGCGCCGGTCGTCGCGGGCGTCGAAGTCGTGGCCCTCGGCGTCGTGCGCGTGGAAATAGGGCGCCGAGGCGACGAACCGCAGGGTGCGCAGCCAGCTGCGGGTGTCCAGGGTGGTGAAGGTGTCGCGCAGGTGGGCGACGGCCGACTCGGTGGTGCCGAGGGCGAGTTCGTGGTGCAGGCGGTAGCGGGCGCCCGAATCGTCCGAGGCGTCCGGGGGCGCGTAGTGCGCGATCAGCGTCTCGTGCGCCTCCCGCCAGCGGCCGTGGTCGGCGGAGCGGTGGTGCAGCCGGAGCAGCAGCAGGGTCCGTACGAAGGGGTCGCCGACGAACCGGCCCGGTACCTCCGGCAGTCCCTCCTGGACCAGCCGGGTCTGCAGGGCCCGTACGTCCGCCGGGCCGAAGTCGTCGGGCAGCAGCGCCTCGGCGAGCGCGGTGGCGGAGTCGTGGTCGTGGGCGGCGGCCAGCACGGTGAGTTCTTCGAGGCGGTCGGCGGGCACCAGCCGGTCGAGGAGTTCGACGTAGGCGGGCCGGCCGTCGCGGTCCTCGTGCAGCCGTACGTCCGCGGTGAGCAACTCCCCGAGGGACGCGGTGCTGTGCTGCGCGGCGGACTCGGTGAGCAGCACGATGCCCAGTGGGTTGCCGCCGGTCAACCGGTGGATTGCGTGCGGGAGTTGGGGCGGCACCGGGTGCTCGTCGACGATGTGCAGGGTGTCGTCGGCGCTCAGCGGCGGCAGGGAGACCAGCAGGGCCCGGGAGGACGGGGAGGCGGGGTCGGGCGTCCACTGGGTGCGCCGGGCGACCTCGGGGAGGGTGTGCCGTACGGCGTTGCGCAGGGCGGGCCGGCTGTCGCCGCGCAGCGCGGTGATGAAGACGACCTGGTCGGCGATGCCCTCGGAGCGGTCGCGCAGGACCGGGTCGGTGAGGCCGGGCCCTGGCGCGGACTGCGCGTTGTCGACGAGGACGAGCGGGCGGCCGATGCGCTGCATGCGCGGCAGCATGCCGGTGTAGGCGTCGGTGAGGTCGGCGAGCAGGGCGCGCACCAGATGGCGCTCGGCGTGCTCGCGGGAGGTGCCGCCGGCCCTGAAGTGCCCGGACAGCAGCATGAGTCCGCGCCGGGCGTTGCGGCTGGCGTTGGGGTAGTCCCGCCACCAGGTGGCCGCCCGCTGCTGGCGCCGGTGCACGAAGCTGTCGGAGATGGACTCCAGGGTCGCCTCGATGGCGGAGGAGAGCAGCGGCCCGGTCCCGGTCGCCGCCGCCGCCACGTTGGCGGCGACCCGCCCGGCCCAGCGCCCCGCGAACCCGGCGATCCACGACCCGCTCTCGTTGAGCAGCAGGATCCGCTCCACCTCGCGCCGGATGCGCTCCGAGTCGGCGTCCCGCCAGCCGCCGGCGGCGACCGCGACCAGGCCCGACATCAGCCGCGGGAAGATGATCCGGCCCGCGCCGGTCACCGGCTCCGCGAGCTGCTCGGCGATCACCAGCAGTGCCTGCGACACCGGGGACCAGGCCTCGGCGTCCCGGCCCGCGGGCGGCGCCGCGAACTCGGCGGCCTCGCAGTCGATCAGGGCGACCGGGGTGTGCCCCTTGTAGGCCTCCCGCAACTCGCCGAGCACCGCGCTCTTGCCCCGGCCGCGGCTGCCGGTGAGCACGACGAAGGGCGGTTCCTGCGGATGCTCGAACGCGGTCGCCCGGTGCTGGTGCGGCCGCAGTCCCACGAGCCGTGGTGCGAGCCCCGCCGGATCCGTGTCGAACAGCGCCCCGCGCCCGTGCAGCTGTCTGTGCACCCGCATTCCCCCCATGCGCGCTGTCTGTCAATCCCAGGGTAGGGAGGGGGAGGTGGTTCGGACTAGATCGCGTGATGTCCGTTGGGTTACGAAGTTGTCGACACGGGATCGCTCGACCACGTGGCCCCTGGACCAGCTTCTGGACATTTGGCGGGGAATTTTGACACGGTGGAGCGCGCCGGCCCGTAATCGAACACGTGGCCGATGACGCCTTTCGGGAGGCCCCGTCGTGTCCCGCTCCTTCTACGCCGACCAGAGCACCTTCTCCGACCCCGGCGAACTCGCAGGTCTGTACGGTGACCTGCCCCGCGATCCCGCCCGACTGGCCCGTGTCGTACGGGATGTGATGATCCATCGGGTCGAGGGGGAGATCTTCGGCCACACCCATCCGACCGACCGCCTCCACAACGACGCGGAGTCCCGCTACATCGACGACATCCTGCGGATCATCGTCGAGCGGAACACCGCCCCGCTGACCGTGCGGCGCGAGCCGGGCGACCGGTTTGTCGGAACCTGCCGCGACTTCGCGCTGCTGCACGTCTCGCTCCTGCGGCACGTCGGTGTCCCGGCCCGGGTGCGGTCGGGGTTCGGCGAGTACTTCGGTTCGGCCGGCTTCCACTTCGACCACATGGTCACCGAGTACTGGGACGAGGAGCGGGGGTGGCTGCTGGCGGACGCGCAGTTGACCGACCCCGAGATCACCGCCAACTGGCCGGTGGACTTCGACCCGATGGACGTACCCCGGTCGCGGTTCCTGGTCGCAGGCGAAGCGTGGCGGGCGATCCGGGAGGGCGGGGCGGACGAGAAGACCTTCGGGCTGCATCCGCCGACGGAGGGCCCGTTCTTCGGGGAGCGGTTCGTGTCGGGCAACATGCGGCTCGACCTCGCCGCGCTGAACAAGGTGGAGACGCTGCTGTGGGATGTCTGGGGTGAGGACGAGGGGGAGCCGGGGACGCCGTTGCCGGAACGGGCACGGGAGTTCTACGACCGGGTCGCATCCGTGGTGAGCGGGGAGGTGTCCTTCGAGGCCGTGCGGAAGCTGTTCGCCGAGGACGACGTGTTGCGGACGCCGGAGACGGTCACGTGTTACGCGCCGTTCAACGGGACGAGCCTCGTCACCCTGCGCTAGGGCCTGTCCGGCGGATCATGCCGGCGTCGCGGGGTCTGGCACGCACTCCCTCAGAGGGGGCCCCAGCCGCAGTCGTCGGTCACCGACTCCCCCACGCGCGAACAACCGCGCGCGGGACGGGCCCATGACCCCGCTCATGCGGGCTGCCGAAGTACCGTTCCTCGCTAGCCGGCCTGATCCGCCGGACGGACCCTAGGCCACCGTCCGCAGCCCGCCCCGCACGACGGCTCCCGTCCCCCGGACCACCCGGTGTGCGCAGGTCGCCGTGAGGAGTTCTCCCAACAGGTCGGGGTCGTCTATCTCCAGGCCCAGCAACGTCTCGATGCGCTCCAGGCGCTGGTAGAGGGACTGGCGGCCGATGTGGAGGAGAGCCGCTGTGCGGGTCGGGGAGCAGCCGTTGCGGAGGTGGACCTCCAGGGTGCGTACGAGGTCGCTCGGGTGGGCCGCCTCCCAGGCGAGGAGGGGGCCCAGCGCGTGCTGGACCACGGCTGCCAGGCGGTCGCGGTTGGCGTCCACCCCGCCCCGCGTCAGCTCCCGCTCCAGGGCCAGCGCCCTCGACGAGGTCACCAGCGGGCCGTCCGGCACTCCCGGCTCCGCGGGCGGCACGGTCAGCGCCAGCTCCAGGGTCGTACGGGCCGCCCGCAGGGTGTCGCTCCAGCGCAGCCAGCCGCCGTCCGTGGCGGAGACAGCGTGGCCCACCGCCACCGTGAGGCCGGGGGCGGCGGCCGCGCGGAAAGCGTCCTGCACCGCCTTCACCGGGTCCCCGGGGCGCGCTCCCGGCAGGGACAGCAGGGCCAGGACGTCCCCCGGGAACGCGGCCCGCAGCACCCCCGCGCCGCCGAGGAGCCGCACCGCCCGGTCGACCGTGCCGACCTCCCGTGCGCCGTGCAGGGACACCCCGAGCAGACGGGCGCCGGGGCCGGGGTGGAAGCCGGCGAGCGCGGCCCGCGCCTCCACCTCCGGCTGGTTCAGCGCCGCCCGGTCGGCGAGGTCGGCGAGCAGGGCCGCCGTATGGTCGTCGCCCCACGGCCGTACGACCGCACGGCCCGACAGACCGCGGGCCACGATCGCCCGGTTGGCGGCCTCCGTGATCCGTACGAAGGGCACCACCCGGTGCATCGCCAGCAGGGGCAGCTCACGGCGGCGGGCCTCGTCGACCACCTCGGCCGGCATGACCGGCAGGGAGCGGCCGACCTCCACGGCGAGCCCGGCGGCACCCCGGGCGGCCAGCTCGCGGACGTACCGGCGGCGGGTCTCCTCGTCGGGATCGGTCAGCCCGAAACCGTTGGTGAGCAGCAGCTCGCCGCCGTCCAGGAAGTTGGCGCCCTCGTACACCTCGCTGGAGTGCACCCAGCGCACCGGGCGGTCCAGCGAGGTGTGTCCGGCCAGCAGTTCGGGTTCGGCGGCGCGGACCGGATCGAGGGCGAGGATCTCGCGAAGGGTGAGTGCGGGCATGCGCGCCTCCCGACAGTTCGTCCGGATGTGGGCTGCCGGGAGAGTACTTTCCGCACGTTGCCCTCGTGTTTCGGCCACAGGAGAGTGAGGACATGGACCCTCTGGAACCCTTGGACCCCTTGGATCAGGTGACGGCACGCACGTGGCTCGCCACCGCCGTCGAGGAGGCCCGCGCCGGGCTCGCCGAGGGCGGCATCCCGATCGGGGCCGCGCTCTACGGCGCCGACGGCACCCTTCTCGGGCGCGGCCACAACCGGCGCGTCCAGGACGGCGACCCCTCGGTGCACGGCGAGACGGACGCCTTCCGGGCGGCGGGACGGCAGCGGTCGTACCGTGGCACGACCATGGTGACCACGCTCTCCCCGTGCTGGTACTGCTCAGGCATGGTCCGCCAGTTCGGTATCTCGCGCGTGGTGATCGGGGAGGCCGCCACCTTTCACGGCGGGCACGACTGGCTGGCCGAGCACGGGGTGGAGATCGTGCTCCTCGACGATCCCGAGTGCGTCCGGATGATGACCGACTTCATCGAGAAGAACCCGGCACTGTGGAATGAGGACATTGGTGAGTAAGCCCCGCATCCCCACCATCGATCTGCGCCCCTGGATGGCCGGCGACGCCGAGGCACGCGCCGCGATCGCCAAGACCGTCGACGAGGCGCTCCAGACCGCCGGATTCCTGCTGGTCACCGGGCACGGCGTCGATCCCGGCCTGCGCTCGGGCATCCGGGAGGCGGCGCGGACCTTCTTCCGGATGCCGACGGAGACGAAGCAGGCGTACGAGGCGAAGGTCGGCGGCCGCGGCTGGCTCGGACCCGGCGCCGAGGCCAACGGCTACTCGGAGGGCACCGAGACACCCCCGGACCTCAAGGAGTCGCTGACCTTCGCCACCCACGAGCCCTTCGAGGACCCGGTCGTCAACGCGGAGTGGTACGCGCCGAACGTCTGGCCGGAGGAGGTGCCGGAGCTGAGGACGCTCTGTGAGGAGTACCTGGAGCGGATGGGCGAGCTGGAGAAGCAGTTGCTCTCCCTGCTCGGCGAGGCGCTCGGGCTCGAACCCGACTTCTTCTCCCGGCACATGGACCATCCGACGTACGGCTTCAATATCAACTGGTATCCGGGCACCGAGGTCATCGGGGAGCCCCAGCCCGGTCAGTTCCGCATCGGCCCGCACACCGACTTCGGGACCGTCACGATCCTCGACCGGCAGGCCGGCAAGGGCGGGCTCCAGGTCTTCACCGACGAGGGCGGCTGGGAGGACGCGCCCTTCGACCCCGACGCCTTCACCATCAACATCGGTGACCTGATGGCCCGTTGGACGGGAGACCGCTGGCGGTCCGGACGCCACCGGGTGCTGCCGCCACCGGCGGACGCGCCCGCCGAGGAGCTGATGTCCCTGGTCTACTTCGGCGAGTGCACCCCGGGCACGACCGTCGAGTCCGTCCCGGCACCGGTCGGCCGCGTGGCGCACGAACCCGTCGACTCCCATGTGTACCTGCGGGCGAAGCTCGACTCGATCACGGTCGACTGAGGGGGGTACTGGGCCCCGTGGGCCCCTCCGGCCACAGGGGATACAGTTCGACCGCCGTTTCCGCGGCGGTAGAGCTGTGGGCGCTGGGGGAGTCACATGGGAAAGAGCACCGTCCTACGGGGCCTGTCGTACGCGGTGACCGCCCTGGTCGCCGGGGCCGTGGGAGCGGGCGGCACCCTGGGATACCAGCGGGTCACCGCCCCGGACACCTCGGCCGTAGACGCGCAGGCCGCCGCGATCGCCCAGGACCTGCGCCAGGATCTCAACGTCGGTTTCCACTCGGGCGGCGGCACCTACGGCGGGCAGTTCACCGAGGGCACGCTGGTCGCCCAGGTCGAGGCGCACGGCGGGGCGCTGCTGAGCGTCCGGTCCGCCGGCCCGACCCATACGGCCGAGGTGATGCTGGGCCTCGTACCGCCCAGCGGGACCACCGTCGACGCCGACGCCTACCCGGTCCGCTGCTACCGCATCGCCTTCGCCCGCGGCGCCTACAGCGTGCAGCGGACCACCATCGCCTGCCCGGCCACCCGACCCGACGGCCAACCCGGCAGCGTCGCCGCCCAGTTGGGCGGGCTCCTTGCGCGACAGCCCGACACCGCGAGCGACTACCGCAAGGTGTCAGCCGTCGGCTACGACCACACCCCCAAGGGCGCCACGGAGTTCCTGAAGGGCAAGGGGCTGGTCTCCGCCAGGGACACCGTGACCGCGCTCTCCGGCAAGGCCGCCGCCGACGACGTCTACGCCGCCGCCCTGCGCCTCAACGGCGTCTGCCACTACCTGCGCATGTCCTCCGACGCCGACCTGATCCCCCTGTGGACCGCCCCGGCCGCCGAACAGAGGACCTGCGACGCCCAACAGGCGGTCACCGCCTCCGACCTGTACGGGAGCGACCCGGCGAAGGAGGGGTGAGCCGTCACCGCACCGGCGACCGCCTCCGCAGCGCCGCGTACAGCACCGCGCTCACCACGAAGCCGACCACCGGGGTGATGTCCCCGAACGACGGCCAGTGCTCCGGTACGTAGCCGACGTAGTCCTCCTGGTTGGAGAAGAGCGGGACCGAGACCGCCACGCCGATCAACAGGGCCGCGAGTCCGGGCCAGTTGGTGAAAGTGCGGTCGGTCAGGCGGGCGGCGAGGACGTCGTCGGGGGTGCGGGAGCGGAGGAGACGTTCCACCAGGACGACTCCCAGCCAGGGCGCCACCCAGTACGCGATCACCAACAGGAACGCCTCGTACGCCGCCCCCGCGTCCGAGAGCGACGCCCACGCCGCCGCCGTACCGGCCACCCCGGACACCACCACCAGCACGCTGCGGCTCAGCCACGCGGGGAGGTCCAGGCCGAAGGAGGCGATCGAGATCGCGCCGGAGTACACGTTGAGGGCGTTCGCCGAGACCGCGCCCAGGATGATCGCGATCAGGACCAGGTCGCCGAGCCAGCCCGGGAGATGGCCGGTGAAGGCCGCCGTCGGGGTGGCGTCCTTCGGGGAGACGATCGTCGCCGAGGCCGCGCCGATCACGGCCACCACCGAGACGGACAGGAACAGGCCGAGGGCGGGGTACAGGACCGTCCTGGCCTTGTTCGCCGTACGGGGGAGATAGCGCGAGTAGTCCGAGGCGTACGGGTTCCAGCCCGCCGCGTAGCCCCAGGCCGCGCTGAACGCCAGCAGGAAGCCGCCGATGCCGCCACCCGCTCCGGAAGCCCCCAGGTCAGCGTCCTTGAAGGTCCACACCCCGGCCAGCAGGAAGATCACCGCGAGGGCGGGGAAGGCGTACTTCTCGAAGACGTGGACGAAGTTGTGGCCGATGAAGCCGATCAGGATCTCGGCGGCCACCACGAGGAGCAGCGAGGGCAACGGCCGTAGGCCGGTGAGGGTGTTGAGGGCGAAGGCCGCACTCACGCTGTTCACCGCGAACCAGCCGACGCCCGCCACCAGGCCGTTGGCCGCGGCGGGCAGGATGTTGCCGCGGTGGCCGAAGGAGAGCCGGCCGATCACCATCTGCGGGACCCCGAACCGCGGCCCGTCCAGGGACAGCACGCCCTGGGTCAGTGCGCCGAGCGCGGTGCCGAGCACGATGGCGGCCGTGGCCTGCCAGAAGCTCAGGCCGAAGAAGAGGACCGCGATCACACCGATGAAGACGGTCGCGAACTCGATGTTCGGGGACGCCCACGTCCACAGCAGCTGGAGCGGGCCGCCGTGGCGTTCGGACTCGGGAATGGGTTCCGAGCCGGCCGACTCGACGGCGATGACCTTGTCACCGTAGGCGGGGGCGAGAGTGCCGGCGGAGTCGGCGGGAGCTGTCGTCATGCGAGGTAAGTGTCCGGCTCCCGCCGGGCCCCGCCCAGGGGCGCGATGTCCGCTTCGGGAGGCTCGCCCACGTACAGCTTGTCAGTCGGCCCTCGGGTCCTCGCCCTGCTCCCGGCGCTTCAGCTCCTCCTCGCGGCGGCGCAGGTCGGCCTCCCAGTCCTTCAGCAGCGCCTCGTCCTTTACATCTTTAGAAGATGCAGCCTCCGCCTTGAGGGAGTTCAGGAACTCGGGGTTGTCGTCGGGGGCGACGTACTCCACGCGGTGGTTGCGGTGCCACTCGGAGGGGGTGCGGCCGCCCGCCGGCGGGGTGCGCAGTTTGCCCGCGGCGAGCCAGGCGATCGGGCCGACGATCCAGAACAGCAGGATGATGAAGACCCAGGCGATCTTGGGCAGGTGCTTGGCCTCGTCCTCGGGGGTGTTGAGGCAGTCGATGAACGCGTAGATCGTCAGCGCCAGCGGGATCAGGTACATCAGCAGCCGGAACATGTGCTTTTGGCCCCCAGGGAACGTTGTGTGGAGCCTGTGACAGGCCCCTGAGGGGGTCAGGGTAGCGGCTCGGGGATACTTGACCCCATGGCTTACGACGATCTTCGCTCCCTGCTCAGGGCACTGGAACGCGAGGGAGACCTCAAGCGGATCAAGGCCGAGGTCGACCCGTATCTGGAGGTCGGGGAGATCGTCGACCGGGTGCAGAAGGCGGGCGGCCCCGCGCTGCTCTTCGAGAACGTGCGCGGCTCCGCGATGCCGCTCGCCATGAACGTCTTCGGGACCGACCGGCGGCTGCTCAAGGCCCTGGGCCTGAAGTCGTACGGCGACATCTCCGACAAGATCGGCGGGCTGCTGCGTCCCGAGCTGCCGCAGGGCTTCGTGGGTGTGCGCGAGGCGTTCGGGAAGCTCGGGGCGATGGCGCACGTCCCGCCGAAGAAGGTGAAGTCCGCGGGCGCCCCGGTCCAGGAGACCGTCCTCACCGGGGACGACGTCGATCTCGACCAGCTCCCGGCCCTGTTCACCTGGCCGCAGGACGGCGGTTCCTTCTTCAACCTGGGGCTCACCCACACCAAGGACCCGGAGAGCGGGATCCGCAACCTCGGGCTCTACCGTCTCCAGCGCCACGACAAGCGCACCATCGGCATGCACTGGCAGATCCACAAGGACAGCCGCAACCACTACCAGGTCGCGGCGAGGAGGGGTGAGCGTCTCCCGGTCGCGATCGCCTTCGGGTGCCCGCCCGCGGTGACGTACGCCTCCACCGCGCCCCTCCCCGGTGACATCGACGAGTACCTGTTCGCGGGCTTCATCGCGGGCAAGCGGATCGAGATGGTGGACTGCAAGACGGTCCCGCTCCAGGTCCCCGCTCAGGCCGAGGTCGTCATCGAGGGCTGGCTGGAGCCGGGGGAGATGCTGCCGGAGGGGCCCTTCGGCGACCACACCGGGTTCTACACCCCGCAGGAGCCGTTCCCGGCGCTGAAGATCGACTGCGTCACCATGCGCCGTCGGCCCCTGCTGCAGTCGATCGTCGTAGGCCGTCCCCCGACGGAGGACGGACCGCTGGGTCGCGCCACGGAACGCTTCTTCCTCCCCCTGCTGAAGATCATCGTGCCGGACATCGTGGACTACCACCTGCCCGAGGCGGGCGGCTTCCACAACTGCGCGATCGTGTCGATCGACAAGAAGTACCCGAAGCACGCGCAGAAGGTGATGCACGCGGTCTGGGGGGCCCACATGATGTCCCTGACCAAGCTGATCGTGGTCGTCGACTCCGACTGCGACGTCCACGATCTGCACGAGGTCGCCTGGCGGGCCCTCGGCAACACGGACTACGCCCGTGACCTCTCGGTCGTCGAAGGACCCGTCGACCACCTCGACCACGCCTCCTACCAGCAGTTCTGGGGAGGCAAGGCGGGCATCGACGCGACGAAGAAGTGGCCCGAGGAGGGCTACACACGGGACGGCGGCTGGCCCGAGATGGTCCTGTCCGACCCGGAGACGGCGGCGAAGGTCGACCGCCGGTGGAAGGAGTACGGCCTGTGAGCAGCGCTTCCGCGGCACTTCCGCAACCGGGACGCACGAAGGCATTCCTGCGGCTGGTGATGATCGAGCACTCGGTCTTCGCGCTGCCCTTCGCGTACATCGCCGCGCTGACCGCGATGTTCGAGTGGGACCGGAACATCCACTGGGGGCGGCTGCTCCTGGTGACGATCTGCATGGTCGGCCTGCGGACCTTCGCGATGGCGGTCAACCGGATCATCGACCGGGAGATCGACGCGCGGAACCCCCGGACGGCGCAGCGGGAGCTCGTCACCGGGGCGATGTCCGTGAAGCACGCGTGGACGGGCGCCCTGGTCGCGGTCGTCGTCTTCCTGGGTTCGGCGGCGCTGCTGAACCCGCTGTGCCTGGCGCTGGCCCCGGTCGCCGTCATCCCGATGGTGGTCTACCCGTACGGCAAGCGGTTCACGAACTTCCCCCAGGCCATCCTCGGTCTCGCCCAGGCGATGGGGCCGGTGGGCGGCTGGCTCGCGATCACGGGCTCCTGGTCCTGGGACGCGGTCATTCTGGGACTCGCCGTCGGCATCTGGATCGGCGGCTTCGACCTCATCTACGCCTGCCAGGACGTGGAGACGGACCGCGAGATCGGTGTCATGTCGGTCCCGGCCCGCTTCGGCATCCCGGCGGCGATCTGGGGGGCGCGGGTCTGTCACTTCCTGACGATGTCCCTCCTCGTCTGGTACGCCGTCGCCACGGAGGCGGGTGGGTTCTTCTGGGTGGGGCTGATGATCGTCGCGGGTGCGTTCGTGTATGAGCACTCGATCGTGCGGCCTCGTGATCTGTCGCGGCTGAACCGGGCGTTCTTCAGTGTGAACGGGTTTATCGGGATTGCCCTGTTCGTGTGTGCGCTGTTGGATTTGTTGATGCGGGGGTTGACGGTCTGAGGCGGGATTGTGGGGGGTCCGCGGGTTCGTTGCGGGCTGCGGGTGGTGGGGGTTGCTCGCGCAGTTCCCCGCGCCCCTGGGTGGGTCAGGCTGGTCGGCGCCTGGATGTTGCGGCTTGGTCGTGCTCACGCGGCGGGGCCGCAATTGATACAGCCTCGCGCCCCGGGGCGGGTCAGACCGACCGGCGTTTGAACATGAACGCAGCCGCCACCCCGGCCACCAGGCCCAGCAGGTGCCCCTGCCAGCTGACCCCCGTCTGTGTCGGCGCCAGGCCGACCAATATCGATGTGCCCCAGATCGCCGCTATCAGGAGGCCCACCAGGACGCCCAGCGGACGGCGCTCCACGAAGCCGGTGACCAGCAGGTAGCCGAACAGGCCGAATATCAGGCCCGACGCGCCCGCCGTGTTGGTGTGGGCCGGGGCGATGAGCCAGACGCCGAGGCCGTCGGCCACGATGATCGCCGCGCAGATCATCGCGAAGCGGCGGATGCCGCCGAGGGCCGCTAGGAAGCCCATGACCAGCAGCGGGACGCTGTTCGCGGCGACGTGGGCGAAGCCGAAGTGGATGAAGGCGGCCGGGACGACGTCGACCAGCTCGGACGGGGTGCGTGGCGTGATGCCGAGACCGTCCAGCACGTGACCGCTCGCCACGTCCACCACTTCGAGGAGCCACAGCAGCGCGATCCAGGCCACCATCAGCTTGGCCGCGGCCTTCGCACGATCACCGCGCGACCACTCGAGTTCCCTGCCCGTCAATTCCCTGCCCACCATGACAACCCCCATCCCCTTCAGAGGAACGCCCGGACCCCCGGGGCGGTTCCCGGCGGATCAGTCCGGCGCCGCGGGACCGGCGCGCGTCCTCCGAAAGGCGGACCCCGGGTCAACAAACGCCATGCCCCCTGGCCTGCCTGATCCGCCGGGAACCCCCTTGGCCGGTTCCCACCCCGCACCGCCGGATAGGCTCGGGGGTGTGAACCCAGTCAAGCCAGGAGAGACGCGGCGTACGCCTTGGATCGTAGGGGTGTCCGGCGCCTCCGGCACCCCGTATGCCGCGTCGGTGCTGCGTGCGCTCCTCGGGGCGGGTGAGGCCGTGGACCTGGTCGTGTCCCGGGCTTCCAGGCTGACACTCCTCGACGAGACCGGTGTCTCCTTCCGGGACGCCCACTGGCAGGAGGACCTGCGGGAATGGCTGGGCCGGGGGGCCGACGGCAAGCCCGCGACGTTCGACGTCGACATCGATGCCGTGCGGTACTGGAGCGCCGGGGACCTGGCCGCGGGGCCGTCCTCGGGGTCGTATCCGAGCAAGGGGATGCTGATCGTCCCCGCCTCCACCGCCTGTGTCGCCGGAGTCGCCCTCGGTCTCTCCAAGGACCTGCTGCAGCGGGCCGCGAGCGTGACGCTGAAGGAGCGGCGGCCGTTGGTCGTGGCTGTACGGGAGACGCCCCTGAACGGCCAGACCCTCCGGCACCTCGTCACCCTCGACGACGCCGGCGCGCGCGTGGTCCCGGCCTCGCCGGCCTTCTACGCGGGCGCCACCCACATCCAGGACCTGGTGGACTTCGTCGCCGGGCGGGTGCTGGACGCGGCGGGTGTCGGACACGACCTGTACCGGCGCTGGCAGGGCGAACTGGGCGGCGGCACGTCGGGTCAGTAAGGCAAGTCGCAGTACCTCTCATCACTTCAGGAACTTTCAGCGGAAGGCTTCGATCCCATGGACGCGGTGGACAGGCAGCTCATCCAGGCTTTGAGGGAGAACGGCCGGGCCTCCTACGCGGAGCTGGGACGCCTCGTCGGCCTGTCGGGACCCAGTGTCACCGACCGCATCAACCGGCTGGAGGCGGCCGGTGTCATCACCGGTTACCGCGCCACCGTCGACGCCGCCTCGCTCGGCCTCGGCGTCACCGCGCTGATCGGCATCTCGCTCTCCGACGCGGCGGACCACGAGGACGTGGCGGCCCGGATGCGGGACCTCGGGGAGATCGAGGACTGCTGGTTCATCGCGGGCGACGACTCGTACATGCTCAAGGTGCGGGCGGACAACGTGGACGGCCTGGAGAAGATCATCCGGCGGCTCAGCGGTACCAAGGGTGTCTCCCGCACCCGTACCACCATCGTGCTCTCCACGAAGTGGGAGAACCGGGTCGGAGAACTGCCCGAAGAGGCGTAGACGTACGGTTGGACAGGTCTTCGGAGAAAGGTGTGGGTATGGACGTCGGGCTCAAGCGCGAGCTGGAGCAGAAGGTCGCGGCCGGTGAGCGGCTGACCCGCGAGGACGGCATCGCGCTGTACGAGTCGGACGATCTGGCATGGCTGGGCGGACTGGCGCACGAGGTGCGGACGCGCAAGAACGGCGACGTCGTCCACTTCAACGTCAACCGCCACCTCAACATGACCAACGTGTGCACGGCGTCCTGCGCCTACTGCTCCTTCCAGCGCAAGCCGGGGGAGAAGGACGCGTACACGATGCGCATCGAGGAGGCGGTGAAGCTCGCGAAGGCGATGGAGGGCGAGAACCTCACCGAGCTCCACATCGTCAACGGGCTGCACCCGAGCCTCCCCTGGCGCTACTACCCGCGCTCGCTGCGGGAGTTGAAGGCCGCCCTGCCGGACGTCTCGCTGAAGGCCTTCACGGCCACGGAGATCCACCACTTCGAGACGATCTCCGGCCTTTCGGCCTCCGAGATCCTCGACGAGCTGATCGACGCGGGTCTTGAGTCCCTCACCGGCGGCGGCGCGGAGATCTTCGACTGGGAGGTCCGGCAGCACATCGTGGACCACCGCACCCACTGGGAGGACTGGTCCCGGATCCACCGCCTGGCGCACGAGAAGGGTCTGAAGACCCCCAGCACCATGCTGTACGGCCACATCGAGGAGCCGCGCCACCGGGTGGACCACGTCCTGCGGCTGCGCGAGCTCCAGGACGAGACCGGCGGTTTCCAGGTCTTCATCCCGCTGCGCTACCAGCACGACTTCGTGGACGTGAAGGACGGCAAGGTTCGCAACAGGTTGCAGGCGCGGACGCAGATGGCGACCGGTGCGGAGGCGTTGAAGACCTTCGCGGTGTCGCGGCTGCTGTTCGACAACGTCCCGCACGTCAAGGTCTTCTGGGTCATGCACGGCGTCCAGACCGCCCAGCTGGCCCTTCAGCACGGGGCGGACGACATGGACGGGTCGGTCGTCGAGTACAAGATCACCCACGACGCCGACAACTACGGGACGCCGAACAAGCTGACCCGTGAGGATCTGCTGGATCTCATTCGGGACGCGGGGTTCCGGCCGGTGGAGCGGAATACTCGGTACGAGATCATTCGCGAGTACGAAGGGCCTGACGCGGGGCGTCGGGAGTCTCCTCAGCCTATGCGGGTCTGAGGTCGTTTGTTGGCTGCGGGTCGTGGGGGGCTGGTCGCGCCCACGCGGCGGAGCCGCAAATGGATGCAGTCCCGCGCCCCTGGGGTGGGTACTCGGGCCGCATGGTTGCCAAGGCGCCCGAAGATGCCTACACCGCTGAACCGTTCCTCCCGGACCGCGGTGGCCTCCCAGCCCTACGCCGCGCCGCCGCCGACTGCCACGGTTGCCCCCTCCACCGGGACGCCACCCAGACCGTCTTCGGCACCGGAGACCCCCACGCGCGCGTGATGCTCGTAGGGGAGCAACCCGGTGATCAGGAGGACCGGCAGGGGAAGCCCTTCGTGGGCCCCGCCGGGAAGCTGCTCGACCGGGCCCTCGCGGAAGCCGGTATCGAGCCGGCGGACACCTACGTCACCAATGCCGTGAAGCACTTCAAGTTCACGCAGGCCGAGCCCCGGAAGCGGCGGATTCACAAGGCGCCCACCCTCCGGGAGATGACCGCCTGCGGCCCCTGGCTCGCCAAGGAGCTGGAGATCGTCGAACCGGAGTTGATCGTCGTGCTCGGGGCCACCGCGGGCAAGGCGCTGCTGGGGTCGTCGTTCCGGGTGACGCAGGTGCGGGGGAGCGTGCTGGAGGAGGAGATCCACGGGCGGCGGGAGCGGCTGGTGCCGACCGTGCATCCGTCGGCGGTGTTGCGGGCCGAGGACAGGGAGGGCGCCTACCGGGGACTGGTGGCTGATCTGGAGGTGGCGGCGAGGGTGCTGGCGTGACGAAGGTGACGTCGGAACGCGCTTGAGGCACAGTTCGGGTAATGGCTAGCCTCGCCACATGCCCCTTACCTTCACCCTGGACCCGGCCGTGACGCCCGACCTGCGGGACGGCCTGCTCGATCTGTGGGCGGATGTGTCCAACGCGGGCGGCGCCGTCGGTTTCGTCGCACCGGTGGACCCGCAGACGATCCGGCCCGAGCTGGTGAAGCACTTCGCCGCGATGGCCGAGGGGCGCACCCGGCTGCTCGTGGGGCACGACGAGGACGGCCGGGTGGCCGCGACCGCCTTCCTGACCTTCAACACGCACCGGCTGATGACCCACTGGGTCTGGGCGTACACCGTGATGGTCCACCCGCGGCACCAGGGCAAGGGGTACGGCCGTGAGCTGCTCGCCGCCACCGCGGACGCGGCCCGCACCTTCGACGGCATCGAGGCGATACGGCTGACCTGCCGCGGCGGCCTCGGCCTGGAGCGTTTCTACGGCTCCTGCGGCTACAAGGAGGTCGGCCGCATACCCGGCGCGATCCGGGTCGCACCCGGTGACGACCGCGACGACATCATCATGCTGCTGCCGCTCGGCTGACCCCCTTCGAAGATCGGGTGCCCGGCGTGCTTCACTGGACGGTGCCCCGTTTTTGAACCGGAAGAGTGGATTGACATGCTCCGCTACACGCTGATGCGCCTCGGGATCTTCGTGGGCTGCCTCGTGGTCGTCTGGGGCCTCGTCTACTCCGGCCTCGCCCCGCGCGGCCTGGGCGACTCCAACGGCATGTGGATCGTCCTGCTCTCCCTGCTGCTCTCGGCCCCCATCAGCTTCGTGGTCCTGCGCAAGGAGCGCGACCGCGCCTCGATCCAGGTCGTGCAGCGGGTCGACCGGATGAAGGCCAACCTGGACGCCAACCGCAGCCAGGAGGACGAAGCCGTCGACGAGGCGGGCCGCTCCCAGGGCCAGGCCCCGCAGACTTCCTGAGCGCAACGCCCGCGCCGCCGTGGCCGGGTGACCGTACTCTTTCCGCATGGGTGCCCTGAAGAGCAAGCGGATGCCGCGTGCCGTGCGTGAGCAGCAGATGCTGGACGCCGCCGTGGAGATCTTCGGCCGGCGCGGGTACATGGCGGCCTCGATGGACGAGATCGCCGAACTCGCCGGTGTGTCCAAGCCGTTGGTCTATCTGTACCTGAACTCCAAGGAAGACCTGTTCACGGCGTGCATCCGCCGGGAGGCCGCCGCGCTCACCGCGGCCGTGCGCGGCGGCGTCGGTACCGAACTGCCCGCCGACCGCCAACTCTGGGACGGACTGCTGGCGTTCTTCACGCACACCGCGGGCAACCCGCACGGCTGGTCCGTGCTGCATCTCCAGGCGCGTATCCACGGCGAGGCGTTCGCCGCCGAGGTCGCCGCGATGCGTGAGGAGATCGTCGCGTTCGTGACGCATCTGATCCTGGTCGCGGCCCGCGAGGCGCACCGCGACCCCGAGATGCCCGAGCGCGAGGTCGCCGGTCTCGCCGAGGCCCTCGTCGGCGCCGCCGAGTCCCTCGCCGCCTGGGCCAACACCACCCCCGACGTCGGCGCCCGCCAGGCGACGGTCACCCTGATGAACTTCGCCTGGGCGGGCCTGGGCAACCTCATGGAGGGCCGGCCCTGGCAGGCGCCGGTCGCCGTCCAGTAGGGGCCGGGCTCAGGAAGCGAGCGGTACCACCGAGCCGGACACATGCACCCGCTCCCCGCCGCACAGCTCGAACCGCTCGCCGTCCGCCGCGTACGTCACCGTCCCCGGCAGCAGCACCGGCGCCCTGAACTCCGCCCGCACCAGCACCGCCTGGGGCGTGCCGTGCGCGGCGAGACAGCGGGCCACCGTCCACATGCCGTGTGCGATCGCCCTCGGGAAGCCGAAGAGGCGGGCGGTGAGGGGGTGCAGGTGGATGGGGTTGCGGTCGCCGGACGCGGCGCCGTACCGCCGTCCGATGTCCCCGGCCAGCCGCCACTCGGCGAGTGCGGGCAACGGCTCGTGCCGCTCCGGCTCCCGCTCCTGTTCCCCACGAGCAGGGCCCGCCGTGCGGTGCCGTGCCAGATAGGTGCTCACCGACTCCCATACGACGTCCTCGCCCACCCTGAGCTCGGTGACGACCGCCGCCTCCGTACCGCGTCGGTGCGGTGCCAACCCGTCGACGTACACGGTGAGTTCGTACTCTCCGGAGGCCGCCGGCGCCTGGTAGCGGGTGATCTCGATCGACGTGTGCACGAGTCCGAGCAGCGGCAGCGGGAAGTCCCGCCCGCTCATCAGCCGCATGGCCAGCGGAAAGCCGAGCACATGCGGGTACGTCACCGGCAGCGCGTCCTCCCCGGTGGGGAACCCGCACACCCGCTCGTACGCCGCGAGGCGTGCGAGGTCGACGCGCAGGCGGGGCAGTACCAGCCGGGTCCGGGGGAACTCCGCGTCCGGAGCGGGCCGTTTGAAGGGGGAGCGCAGGGCGCCGGCGGCGAAAAGGGGACCGAGGGCGGGGGGCCGGGTGACAACCGACGTGTGCTCGGCGGCGCTGCCGTCGGAGCCGCCGCCGCTCGCCATGGCCCCGTCGCTGTCGGAGTACCCGCCCACTACGCCCCCAGCAGACTCTGGCCGCACACCCGCACGACCTGCCCGTTCACCGCACCGGACGCCGGATGCGCCAGCCACGCCGTCGTCTCGGCCACGTCGGCCGGAAGGCCGCCCTGCGCAAGGGAGTTCATTCGCCGCCCGGCCTCCCGGATGAACAGCGGGACCGCCGCCGTCATCCTGGTCTCGATGAACCCGGGGGCGACCGCGTTGACGGTGACCCCGTGCTCGGCCAGCGCCCGGGGTGCCAGGGAACGCACCAGCCCAACCACGCCGGCCTTGCTGGCGCCGTAGTTCGTCTGCCCGGCGTTCCCGGCGAGCCCCGCGATGGAGGCGGTCGCGACGATCCGCCCACCGGGCCGCAGCGCACCCGTCCCCAACAGCGCGTCCGTCGTGCGCAGCACGCTCGCCAGGTTGACGTCGAGCACCGAACTCCAGCGTTCCGCGGGCATGTTGACCAGCCGCCGGTCGCGGGTGATCCCCGCGTTGTGGACGAGTACGTCCAGCCCGTCGGGCAGCGCCCGCGCGATCCGTACGCCCGCGTCGGCCGCCGTGATGTCCAGCGCGAGGGCACGCCCACCGAGCCGCCCGGCCAGCCGCTCGGCATCCGCCGACGCCCCCGGCACATCGAGTACGACGACCCGCGCCCCCTCCCTCGCCAGGGTCTCGGCGACGGCCGCACCGATACCGCGCGCACCGCCGGTCACCAGAGCCGTCCGCCCGGTGAGGGGAAGCTCCCCGTCTACGTGGGTGACCTCCTGGGCGTCGGTGACCTCCTGGGCTTCGCCGACCTCGATCACCTGCCCGCTGACGTACGCGGACTTCGGCGAGAGGAGGAACCGCAGGGTCGACTCGGCGGCGACCGCGGAGGTCAGCCGTACCAGGTTGACCGTCCTGCCCCGCCCGATCTCCTTGCCGAGCGACCGGGTGAACCCCTCCAACGCCTGCTGGACGGCGGCCTGGTGATGGTCGAGGGGATCGAGCGGCGCCCCCAGGACGACGACCCGTCCGCTCTCGGCGACCGACCGGACGACAGGGTGCAGAGCCGAGTGCACCTCCGCGAGCCCTTCGACGTCCTGCACCCCGGTGGCGTCCAGGACGACCGCGGCGGGTGCGTCCGAGGGAGCTGGGAACTCCAGCCCGGAGAGCCGCGACTTGCCAGCGGTGAGGTGCAGCACCCCGCCACCGAACCCGGGAGCCTCCGCCGACCACCGCCGCAGCGAAGCGGGCTGTGGAAGCCCCAGCCGACGGGTGAGGAACCGACCGGGCGCGGTAGCGGTGAAGGTCAGATAGCGGTCGGCCATGTCCCCGTCTCCCCGTGCGGCGAGTTGCTTACTCCGGAGTCAGGTTACCCGAGGTAAGGCCTGGAGAGGGTGGGCCGGAAAGTGAAAAAGGTTCACCATACCGCTCAGTAGCGCCCCAGCGGCCGGAAAAGCCACGACACTGCACATCCCCGACGCCGGACCATCTCGGGATCCTCACGAACTCGTCACCGCGGAGCCGTACGCTCACCTCCCCGACCTGCGCAACTCCCCCGCAGGGAGCCTGTGTTGAAGCTCTGGAGCCGCCCGTGCCCCCCGCGCACCAGCCCGCTGCGACGGCGGTCCACGCCACGACGTACGACGGCGCACCGGTCCTCGTGGAGCCGGAGATCCAGAGCTGGGACGGCGCGGTCCGCGAGGTCTCCGTGCCGCCGTTCGTCCCGTCGACGACACACGGCTCGCTCGCCGAACTGCCCTTCGACAACGCCCGCGTCGCCCCGGACGACCGGATCCTCAGCCGCCGTACCGAGAACGGCCGTTGGGCGGACGTGACCGCGGCCCGGTTCGCCGAGGAGGTCCAGGCGGTCGCCAAGGGCCTGATCGCGGAGGGCCTCGCGCCCGGCGACCGGCTCGCCGTGATGGCGCGGACCGTCTACGAGTGGACGGTCCTCGACTTCGCCGCCTGGGCCGCGGGCCTGGTCACCGTCCCGATCTACCCCACCTCCTCGGTCTTCCAGGCCCGTTGGATCCTCCAGAACTCCGGCGCGGTCGCTCTCGTCACCGAGACCGCCGAGCAGGCCTCCGCCCTCGGCCCGGAGCTCAGCCAGTTGCCCGACCTGCGGCACATGTGGGTCATCGGGCGCGGTCATGTGGAGCGGCTCGCGGAGCGCGGCACCGAGGTGCCGGACCAGGAAGTCGCCGTACGGCGGGGCATGTTGAGCCCCGACACGCTGGCCACCGTCGTCTACACCTCGGGCACCACCGGCCGTCCCAAGGGCTGCGCGCTCACCCACGGCAACTTCCTCTCCGAGGTCGACAACGCGATCGAGCTCCTCTACCCGGTCTTCCGGTCGCGGACCAGCGAGGAGGCGGCGATCCTGCACTTCCTGCCGATGTCGCACATCTTCGGGCGCATGGTCGCGGTCGCCTGCATCCGCGCCCGGGTACGCCTTGGGCACGCGCCGAGCCTGAAGTCGGAGGAGCTCCTGCCCGACCTGGCGAGCTTCCGGCCGACCTGCCTGATCACCATCCCGTACATGCTGGAGAAGGTGTTCAACGTGGCCCGCGCCCGGGCCGAGACGGGCGGCCGGGTGACCGCCTTCGACCGTGCGGTGGGTGTGGCCCACCGCTACGGCGAGGCGCTGGAGGCCCGCCACGCGGGCACCGGCCCGGGGCCGGGCGCCGCGCTGAAGGCGGCCCGCACCTTCTACGACCCGCTGGTCTACCGCCGGATCCGCAACGCCATGGGCGGCAGGGTCCGTTACATGATCTGCGGCGGCTCCCCGCTGGGCCGACGGCTGTCCTCGTTCTATGCGGGCGCGGGGATCGAGATCTACGAGGGCTACGGCCTGACGGAGACGACCGGCGCGGCCACGGTGACACCGCCGCTCAAACCCCGTATGGGGTCCGTGGGTTGGCCCCTGCCCGGCACCCGGGTCCGGATCGCGGCGGACGGCGAGATCCTGCTGGCCGGCGACCATGTCCTGCGCGGCTACTGGGACCCGTACGGCGACGGACTCGCCCCCGCGACCGGCGACGGCTGGCTGCCCACCGGCGACCTCGGCCACCTGGACGCGGACGGGTACCTGTACATCACGGGCCGCAAGAAGGAGATGCTGATCACCGCGGGCGGCAAGAGTGTCGCCCCGGCCCCGCTGGAGAACTGGCTCCGGGCCCACCCCCTGATCTCCCAGGCCATGGTCGTCGGCGACGGCCGCCCCTACATCTCGGCGCTGATCACCCTCGACATGGAGGGGGTCGGCCATTGGCGCCGGATGAACGGCAAACACCCGGTCCCCGCCGAACTCCTCCTGGACGACGACGAATTGAGGGCGGTTCTGCAACGCGCGGTGGACGAGGCGAACAAGCTGGTCTCCCGCCCCGAGTCCATCCGCCGCTTCACCGTGCTGCCCGTGGACCTCACGGAGGAGGCGGGCCACCTGACCCCGTCGATGAAGCTCAAGAGGGACGTCGTCGCCGAGGAGTTCGCGCAGTGGATCGAGGACCTGTACACGGGACCGGCCTTCGGCCCGACGAGACGGCGGGGCGGCTGACTCCGACACGGCGGGCTGAAACCGGGAGCCGACCTCGGCTCACAAGGCCTGGGGGAGCTGTCCCCGGCCCACATGGGTCGGGCCGGTACCTGCGCCTCGGCCCGAAGGGCTGGGGTCGGGAGCTGCCCCTCGGCCTACAAGGGGGGCCGGGTTTTCTGCCCCTGGGCTCGCTGGGCTCGGGCCGGGAGCTGCCTGCGGTTTCCGAGGGTTGGGCTGGTTCCTGTCTCCGGTCCGCTGGTCTGGGGCTGGGAGCTGACCTCGGCTTACAAGGGCCGGGGGGGGTGGCCTCCGGCCCACCTGGGTCGGGCCGGGATCTGCCTCTCGGCCCGAAGGGCTGGGGTCGGGAGCTGACCCGCCGGCCCGCAAGGGGAACGGGGTTTCTGGTCCCGGTTCACTCGGCTCGGGCCGGGAGCTGACCCCAGATCACAAAGACCGACACAGGAGCTGACAGACGTTCACTTCCGGGTCGATACTGCACAGGCCCGGCCCCGAAACACCGCGGAATCCGCACGGACCCCCCATGAGGGCACCCTAGGATCGCCATGTTAACCGGCGGTAACCCCCGGGGCCGTACACCCCCTGTGAACGCCCAGGCACACATCGCACGTACAACCTGCAGTAAGTGCGGAATCCAGCTGCACGCCCCAGGAGTCGCTCATGTCCCTCTCCTACACGTCCGGTACCGATTACGACGGCGAACCGGTGCTCGTCGCGCCCGAGATCGTGCGACTGGACGGAGAGGTCCGCGAGGTGTCGGTCCCGCCGCTCGCCCCGCCGGTGACCCACGGTTCGCTCGCCGACCTGCCGTTCGACAACGCCGAGGCGGCTCCGGACCAGCGGGTGATGAGCCGCCGTACGGAGGCCGGCGGCTGGATCGACCTGACGGCGGCCGAGTTCGCGCAGCAGGTGCTGGCGGTGGCCAAGGGCCTGATCTCCGAGGGTCTGATGCCGGGCGACCGTATCGCGATCATGGCGCGCACGACGTACGAGTGGACGCTCCTCGACTTCGCCGCCTGGGCCGCCGGCCTGGTCACCGTCCCGGTCTACCCCACCTCCTCGGTCTACCAGACCCGCTTCATCCTCCAGGACTCCGGCGCGGTCGCCCTGGTCACGGAGACCGCGGGCCAGGCCTCCGCCCTAGGCCCCGAACTGAGCCGCCTGCCCGACCTCCGCCACATGTGGATCATGGAGAAGGGGCATGTGGAGCGGCTGGGCGAACTCGGCCAGTCCGTTCCCGAGCAGGAGATCGGCGTACGACGCGGGATGCTCGGCCCGGCCACGGTCGCCACCGTCGTCTACACCTCCGGCACCACCGGCCGCCCCAAGGGCTGTGTCCTCAGCCACGGCAACTTCCTCACCGAGGTCGACAACGCGGTCGAGCTCCTCTACCCGGTCTTCAAGGGGAAGTCGGACGAGAACCCGGCCACGCTCCTCTTCCTGCCCATCTCGCACGTCTTCGGCCGGATGGTCGCCATCGCCTGCGTCCGCGCCCGGGTACGGCTCGGGCACGCGCCGAGCCTCCAGGCGGAGGACCTGCTGGAGGACCTCGGCACCTTCAAGCCGACCTTCCTCCTCGTCATCCCCTACATGCTGGAGAAGGTCTTCAACAACGCCCGCGCGAAGGCGGAGAGCGGCGGCCGGGTCGCCGCGTTCGACCGCGCGGCGAGCGTCGCCGTCCGCTACGGCGAGGCCATGGAGTCCCGCCACGCGGGCACCGGCTCGGGACCGAACGCGGCCCTGAAGACGGCCCGCACCTTCTACGACCCGCTGGTCTACCGCCGTATCCGCAACGCCATGGGCGGCCGGATCCGCCACATCATCTCCGGCGGTTCCCCGCTCGGCCGCCGCCTCGCCGCCTTCTACGCGGGCGCGGGCATGGAGATCTACGAGGGCTACGGCCTGACGGAGTCCACGGGCGCGGCCACGGTCACGCCCCCGCTGAAACCCCGCCTCGGCACGGTCGGCTGGCCGCTGCCCGGCACCCGCGTGCGGATCGCGGCGGACGGCGAGATCCTGCTCAACGGCGGCCAGGTCTTCCGCGGTTACTGGGACCCGTTCGGCGAGGGAGTGGCCCCCGCCTCCGCCGACGGCTGGTTCCCGACGGGCGACATCGGACAGCTGGACGACGAGGGCTATCTGACGATCACCGGCCGCAAGAAGGAGATCCTGATCACGGCGGGCGGCAAGAACGTGGCCCCGGCGCCGCTGGAGAACTGGCTCCGCTCCCACCCGCTGATCTCCCAGTGCATGGTGCTCGGCGACCGCCGCCCCTACATCTCCGCCCTGATCACCCTCGACATGGACGGCGTCAACCACTGGCGCCAGATGAACGGCAAGCACCCCGTCCCGGCCGAACTCCTGGTCGGCGACGAGGAGTTGCGCCACATCCTGCAGCGAGCCGTGGACGAGGCGAACAAGCTGGTCTCACGCCCCGAGTCGATCCGCCGCTTCACCATCCTGCCGACCGACCTCACCGAAATGGACGGCCATCTGACCCCGTCGATGAAGCTCCGGCGCGAGGCCGTGATGCGGGACTTCGCGAAGGAGATCGAGGGCTTGTACGAGCGCTGAGCGTTTCTTCACCAGCCCAGGCAGACGCAGGGGTCGCAGGGGCCCTCCTCAGCGCAGGACGTCCTTCGTCAACACCCCCTGCTGGGTAGCGAGCAGATGGTCGTAGTGCTCGCCGCCGGGCCCGCTCAGCCGGTACCGCTCGCTCGTCGTGGCTACCGCGTGCCGGTCCTCGCGGGCCACGCCGAGCGTGAAGGTGGCGTCGCCGTTGTAGGTGTCGTCGACGCGGGTGGCGTCGAGGCGGGCGCGGTCGGCGACGGACATGACGACCCGTAGACGGTTCGCGCTGTCGATGGTGGCGCGGCCGTCCAGGGCGTAGTCGCGATCCGTCCGGGACAAGTGCCCGTTACGGGCGACGACTTGGTGGTCGGTCCACGTGCCGGTCAGGTCGTCGGTGTTCTCGTCGGGCGTCCACTGGTGGTCGATGGCCGTGGTCAGCGTCCGCTCGACGGTCGTGGTGACCCGGCCGTGGGAGGTGTCGAGGTATCCGGTCACCTTGAGCCGGTCCTTGCCGTCGGTGACCAGATGCCGGAGCGAGCCGTCGGTGAAGGTGTTGCCGACGGCCGGGTCGGTCTTCTCGTACGACGTGACAGCCCCCGTCACCACCGACCTGTGGGCGTCCTGCCACACCAGGACGTTGGTCGGCGCACTCCACCCGCTCTGCCCGGCCGGCACTCCGACCACCTTCACGTCCACGGTGTGCGCCCTGCCGTCGTTGAGGAGACCGGCGAACGGGGTCAGGTCGAAGGTGAGCGGACGTACGTCGAAGGCGGTGGGGGAGGGAATCACCGACCACAGATAGGGCGACCAGCCCCCGGTCCACACGTTCGGATACGGAGACGCGATCCCGGCGACCTTCCCGTCGACACTCACCTGCACCTCACGGTACGGCCCGTCGTCCCCGCCCTGGCAGGAGTACGACGCGTTCGGGGTCGTGGCCGAGTACCAGAACTCCTCGCAGCCGCCGCCCGATCCGGTGGCGTACACCTCGGCGAGGATGCGCTCGGAGTTGCGCGGGGTGGTGAGGGAGGCGCCGGTGGTGACACTGTCGCCGTCGCTGAGGGGGATGACCTGGTCGGGAGTGTCCGTGCTGCTGCCGTGCCGCTCGGGCGCGTAGAAGGTGAGCGTCACCTTGACGTCGAGAATGCCGGTGTAGGTGTCGTTGACAACGTTGCCGATGAGCATGTCGACGTTCTGCGCGCTGCTCAGCGTCTTCTCGTACTCGGTGACGTCCTTCTCGACGGACCAGTTGATCCCGTCCTGCGAGGGCTCGGGCGTCGACGTCCGGAAGACCTGCACCCCACCGATGTCCAGATACCCGAGCCGGTCGTACTGCCGCCCCTTCACGTGCCCGTCCATTCGCAGCACGACCTTCGACCACCGCCCCGGCGTCCCGCATCCGGTCGGTGGCGTGTACGTCCCCGTGTAGGGCGTGAAGTCCTTGAACTGCGCCTCGGCGACGGTGACTTCGCACGCTTTGGTGTGCGGGGTGCTGATCGGTGGGGCGGCGGTGACGGGGTCGTGGTAGTCGGTCCCGAACTCGACGGGGACCGTGGTGGCGGACGCCGTGCCCATCGACAGGGCGAGAGCGGCGAGTGCGCCGGTCAGCGTGGCCAGTGTCCTGCCCGGACGTATCGGGGATCTCTTGGGTCTCATAGGGCGCAGTGAACACACGGAACACGACCGCGGCCAAGGGGACTTGGAGAGGTCTTGACCAATTCCGGAGGGGAAAAGTGCACGGTCGCGCCTGGACCGGCGATGCGAGGAACTCGTGTCGAGCGCCACACAGGAGCCCCATACGTGTCTGGTACTTTGCGGCCGAAAAGCTAGAGGTTTCAAGTAATCCGCAACCTCCGCGAGTTCCCAAGGAGATCGATCATGGTTGGTGCCAGGCATCCGCAGCGCAGGGCCATACTCACCGGTGGCCTCGTGGCCTCCGCCGCGCTGATCACCGGATGCTCGTCGAAGGCGGCCGACTCCAAGGCGCCGACTACGGCGGCAGAGGTGGCGGCCACGGGGGCCTCCGCGACCCCGACCGTCCGTCCTGACTCTCCCTGGTCGGCCTTCGCGCGCCTCATGGAGGGCAACAAGCGCTGGGTGGACGGTACGCTCCAGCACCCCGACCGGGACCCCGCGCGCCGCGCGTACGTCGCCGCCGAGCAGGACCCCTACGGCGTGATCCTCTCCTGCATCGACTCCCGGGTGCCGCCGGAGCTGCTCTTCGACACCGGGCTCGGCGACCTGTTCGTGCTGCGCACCGGCGGACAGGTGGTGGCACCGGTCGTCACCGGCTCCGTCGAGTACGGGCCGATGACGTCGGGGACCCCGCTGATCGTCGTGCTGGGGCATCAGAACTGCGGCGCCATCAAGGCGGCGTACAAGGCGCTCAAGGACGACAAGCCGCTGCCGGGCACCCTCCAGACCATCGCCGAGGCCCTGAGGCCGGCGTACGAGCAGACGGCCAAGGGCGAGTACGCCGACCCGGTCGACGCCATGATCCGCATCCACACCAAGCAGACCTCCGCCGCCCTGCGGACCAACAGCGACCTCGGGCCGATGGTGAAGAAGGGCGACCTGGCCGTGGTCAGCGCGTACTACTCCCTGGACACGGGCCGGGTGGAGGTCCTCACGGGCGCGCCGTCCGCCTGACGAAGACGGACCAGGCGGTGGGGGAGAGGGTGACGTTCGGGCCGGTGGGGTGCTTGGAGTCGCGGAGGTGGACGGTGGTGGGGGTGACGGCGACTTCGAGGCATTCGCCGCCCTCGCCACTGCTGTAGCTGGACTTGCGCCAGGTGTAGGCGACTTCGAGGCATTCGCCGCCTTCCCCGTCGCTGTAGCTGGACTTGAACCAGGCGAGCTGCTCGATGTTCATAGCTCCTCCAGCTTCCGCTCGATCAACTTCCGTGATTCCGACGGAGATAGTGCCATCGCCCGCATGATCCCATAGCGGTCGGCGATCTTCCGGACCTCTTCCGAATCGGTGATCAGCCGGGGGTACCCCTGGGTCTCCGTGTACGCAACCTGCCCGTGTCCCTTGGGGACCAGAAGGTTGAACGCGCTGTCCAGGTTGGGGTGTTCCTCCACCTGGGTCGGCATCACCTGGATCTCGACGTTCTGCATGCGTCCGACGTGCAGTAGGCGCCGAAGCTGGTCCGTGTGCACGCTTCGCCCGCCGATCGGCCGGTCGAGCAGGACCTCTTCGAGGATGTAGCTCACGATCGGCGCCGGCCAGCGCTCGAAGACCTGCTGCCGGGACAGCCGGTCGGCGACCCGCTTCTCAATCGTCTCCTCGCTCAGGAACGGTCGCCTTTTCGCGAACAC
This sequence comes from Streptomyces sp. NPDC048420, assembly GCF_040651535.1. Classification (NCBI taxonomy): domain Bacteria; kingdom Bacillati; phylum Actinomycetota; class Actinomycetes; order Kitasatosporales; family Streptomycetaceae; genus Streptomyces; species Streptomyces sp. NPDC048420. The sequence continues at coordinate 4,306 of NZ_JBEZKG010000029.1, read as the reverse complement.
GACCCGTGCGTGGTCCTCCGTCTGCAACAGACCCGGCACCCCGCTGTTGGCATAGAAGTGCAGCTCAACCGCCTCCGCCTCCAACCCGGCGTAACTGCGATACCACTCCGGATGCCGTGTCCGAACCCTCGCCCCCGCCTCCTCGACCTCCGGGACGACCTCTTTCAACAGGCCCCCGGCATCGAGCAGTTCATCCGCCTTGATGAGCACCTCGGGGCGCAGCGTCCGCACCCCCCGCTCCATGGCGGAGATGGCGTCCGGGCCGTACCCCACCAGCTCCCCGAACTCCTTCTGTGTAAGCCCCTTCCGCTCCCGCAGGAACTTCACCATCTTGCCCAGCGCGACAAAGAGCCCCGCCGTACCGTCCGCCTCCGCAGGCGTCTCCGGCCTCCGCTCACCCACTCGCCCCACCCCTCCCGCCCGACACCCCGTACACCGAACCCACCGCACCCGTACAACTACCCAGCGTCGCCAAGTCGCTCCTGGTCAGCGTAGATTCAACCCAGCACGCTGAGTCACGTGAACGCCGAAATCTCCACCGCCACCGACGAACTGACCCAGCGTCTGAGCGCCACCCCACGAGGCGCCCGCCTGGCCCGCAGGCTCACCGCCACCCAGCTCACGGTGTGGGGCCACCCCCACGACAGCGAGGCGAACGACACCGCCCAGCACCTGGTCGCGGAGCTCGCCGCCAATGCCGTAACCCATGGACGCGTGCCCGGAAGGGACTTCGAGCTGCGCCTCCTGCGCCTCCCCGGCAGCACCCTCCGTATCGAGGTGAGCGACCCGAGAGGCGACCGCCGACTCCGCTTCGTCACCGGCGAGCCGGACGGCGAACACGGCCGCGGCCTGATCCTCGTCACCCTCCTCGCCGACACCTGGGGTGTCACCGAGCGGGACGTCGGCAAGACGGTGTGGGCCGAGATCGGCCTGGGCGGACGGTGACTTGGTACAACCATTACCCGCCGCGGCGAGTCTTCTCCTGGCCAGCCCATGATCACGACCACCGCAGGAGACACATGTCCACGCGCACCAGCCTCCGCCTGGCGCTCGCCACAGCCACCGCCGTGTCCCTGACCGGCGGGCTGCTCAGCCTCTCGGTGGGCGCCGCGAGTGCGGCCACCCCGGCGAAGTACGCCGACGACTTCAACGGGGACGGCTACCGCGACTATGCCGTCGCCGGCCTCGGCGGGGACGTCACGGTGACGTACGGGACGGCCACCGGCGTCGGTACCACCAAGAAGACGTTCACCCAGTCCAGCGCGGGTATCCCGGGAACCGTCGGTGACGCGGGCGGTTACGCGGACGCGTTCGGCGAGGACATCGCCACCGCCGACCTCAACCGCGACGGATACGCCGACCTCGCCGTCGCCGACCGCTCCGAGAAGGTGAGCGGCAAGGCGGGCTCCGGCGCGGTGACCATCTTGTGGGGCAGGAGGACCGGCCTCACCGGCAGCGACGCCACCCGTCTCAAGGTCACCGCCCGTACCGACCAGGGCTTCGGGAAGGCGATAGAGACCGGTGACTTCAACGGTGACGGCAAGGCCGACCTGGCCGTCGCCGACGCCTTCAAGTCGGTCTACGTCTACCGCGGCGGCTTCGCCAAGTCCGGTACGACGGGCAAGGTCACCAAGCACACCCGCGACGCCACCTTCGAGACCACCGGCCTGGTCGCCGGCAAGGTCACCAAGGACAAGGCGACCGACCTCTACCTCCTGGGCCAGGGCTACCACAGTGACAAGATGACCCAGGACGCGTGGTTCCTGCGGGGCGGCTCCACCATCAAGCCCGGCAAGGCCACCGTCGTCAACGGCTCGACCCCCGACTACGGCCCCACCGGTGTCGTCGCCGACTTCAACAAGGACGGCTACGGCGACCTCGCGGTCAGCGACACCCGGTACAACAACAAGGCCGGCTCGGTGGTCGTCTGGCGCGGCGGCAGCACCGGCCCGACGACGAAGTACCGGCTCACGCAGTCCACTTCGGGCGTGGTTTCGGCCGCCACGGCGCGCGACTACTTCGGCTCCGCACTCTCCGCCGGGGACACCAACGGCGACGGCTACCCGGACCTGGCGGTCGGCGTGCCCTACGAGGAGATCAACTCGGTGAAGGACGCGGGCGGCGTCCACGTCCTGCGCGGCGGCAGGTCCGGCCTGACCGGAAAGAACTCCCAGTGGTTCTCGCGCGCGACGGCGGGCGTCCCCGGGAACCCCGAGCAGTACGAGAACTTCGGCTCCCTCGTCCGCCTGCGCGACATCGACCGCGACGGCGACCAGGACCTGCTGGTGTCGAGCAACTACTACGACCCGGCCGTGCTGCTCCCCGGCACGGCTTCCGGCATCAAGACGACCAGCGCCCAGGAGGTGGGCGTGGTGGCCGCGTTCCCGCAGTAGTGATCAAGCCGCCATGGTTATTGACTTCTCAAGACCCCCGCAGGACGTTCCGGACCCTTCGTCCATACCAACCGCAGGGGGACCCGACCATGAGCGTGACCCGAAGACACCTGCTGGCCGCCGGTGCCGGGGCGGCGGCCGTCGCCGCCGGTGTGCAACAGGGCGCGAGCGCCGCCGACCTGCCCACACTCGGCACGTACGACGTCGTCGTCATCGGCTCCGGCGCCGCAGGCATGACCGCCGCACTCACCGCCGCGAAGCAGGGGCTCACGGCCGTCGTACTCGAGAAGGCACCCACCTTCGGCGGATCCGCCGCCCGCTCCGGCGCCGGGATCTGGATCCCCAACAACCCGGTCGTCCTCGCGGCCGGTGTGCCCGACACCCCGGCCAAGGCGGCCGCCTACCTCGCCGCCGTGGTCGGCCCGGACGTTCCCGCGAGCCGCCGCCAGGCCTTCCTCGCCCACGGCCCCGCCATGATCTCCTTCGTCATGGCCAACAGCCCCCTCCGCTTCCGCTGGATGGAGGGCTACAGCGACTACTACCCCGAGCTCACCGGCGGCCTCCCCAACGGCCGCTCCATCGAACCCGACCAGCTCGACGGCAACCTCCTCGGCGCCGAACTCGCCCGCCTGAACCCGCCGTACCTCGAAGTCCCCGCCGGCCTGGTCGTGTTCAGCGCCGACTACAAGTGGCTCGCTCTGTCCGCCGTGAACGCCAAGGGCGCCGCCGTCGCCGCCGAATGCCTGGCGCGGGGCACCAGGGCGGCCGTACTCGGTCAGAAGCCGCTCACCATGGGGCAGTCGCTCGCGGCCGGCCTGAGGAAGGGCCTCCTGGACGCGAACGTGCCCGTCCGCCTCAACACCCCCCTCACCGAGCTGTACGTCGAGAACGGCACCGTCGCCGGAGCGGTGACCCCCGGCGGCCTCTACCGCGCCCGCCGGGGCGTGATCGTCGGCTCCGGCGGCTTCGAGCACAACGCGGCGATGCGCGCCCGGTACCAGCGCCAGCCCATCGGCACGGAGTGGACCGTCGGCGCGAAGGAGAACACCGGGGACGGCATACGGGCGGGCCAACAGGCCGGCGGTGCCCTCGCGTTGATGGACGACGCCTGGTGGGGACCGGCCATCCCGCTCCCCGGCGACCCTTACTTCTGCCTCGCCGAACGCACCCTCCCCGGCGGACTCCTCGTCAACGCGGCCGGCCGGCGCTTCGTCAACGAGGCCGCCCCCTACAGCGACGTCGTCCACACCATGTACGACCGCAACCCGACCGACCCCGACATCCCGTCCTGGCTGATCGTCGACCAGAACTACCGCAACCGGTACCTCTTCAAGGACATCGCGCCGACCTTCGTGTTCCCCGACGACTGGTACAGCTCCGGCGCCGCCCACAAGGCCTGGACCCTCGACGCCCTCGCCGGTTCCATCGGCGTCCCGGCCGCCGCCCTCCGCGCCACCGTGGACCGCTTCAACTCCCTTGCCCTGAAAGGCGACGACACGGACTTCGGCCGCGGGGACAGCGCCTACGACCACTACTACACGGACCCCGCCATCCTCCCCAACTCCTGCCTCGCCCCCCTCTGGCTGCCCCCGTACTACGCCCTGAAGATCGTCCCCGGCGACCTGGGAACGAAGGGCGGCCTGGTCACCGACGCCCGCGCCCGCGTCCTACGCCCCGACGGCTCCGTCATCCCCGGCCTGTACGCCGCCGGGAACGCCAGCGCCGCCGTCATGGGCCACAGCTACGCGGGCGCGGGCTCGACGATCGGCCCGGCGATGACGTTCGGGTATGTCGCGGCGCGGGACATCGCCGGGGTGCTCTAGGGCCTGTCCGGCGGATCATGCCGGCGGCGCGGGGTCTGGCACGCGCATCTGCCGCGTTGTCGTCACTCGCCGACGCTCCGCGTCGACTCC